>CAZIXQ010000040.1:0-21423 GCA_964543155.1 uncultured Enterobacteriaceae bacterium | reverse complement strand
GTTCACCACCGACTGGTCGGAGGCCGAGGCGGTCGACGTCCAGACCTGGTTCCGGCGGGAGTTCATGGCGCCACGGCTTGCCGCGGCCAGGCCGCCGCGGGTGACGCTCGGACCATAGAGCGCTAGCATGTTCGCCTCGAACGTCCGGCCGCTCCGCGGCACGGAGTACCGAATGGGCGACCCGATCGCAGCATGCCCGAAGTGCGGCAGGACGAACCGCGCGGAGGCCGCGTACTGCGACGCGTGCGGCACGCCGCTCCGCAGCCCGATCGCCGACACGGTGCGCGCCCACTCGGCCGCCGACGGCGACGTGTTCGTCGGCCGCGAGCGCGAGCTTGCCGCGCTCGGCGCCGCGCTCGACCGGGCGCTCGCGGGCGAGGGCCGGATCGTGATGCTCTCGGGCGAGCCCGGCATCGGCAAGACGCGCACCGCCCAGATGCTCGCCCGCTACGCGGAAAACCGGGACGTGAGCGTCCTCTGGGGCCGCTGCCACGAGGAGCCCGGCGCGCCGCCGTTCTGGCCGTGGCTGCAGCTGATCCGCGCCTGCGCGGAAACCTACGACGACGGGCGCCTCGGCGCGCTCCTCAACGCGGGTGGCGGAGACCTCGCCGAGATCGTGCCGGAGCTCGCCCAGCGCGTGCCCGGCCTCGCGCCGGCGGAGCGCCCGGTCGACGCCACGCAGGCGCGCTTTCGCCTGTTCGACGCGATCGCCGGGTTCTGGAAGCGCGCCGCCGGGGACTCGCCCCACCTCCTCATCCTCGACAACCTGCACTGGGCCGACGCGTCCACGCTGCGCCTGCTCGAGTTCCTCGCGCCGACCGTCGGCGGCGCGCGGCTCCTCGTCCTCGGCACCTACCGCGACATCGAGCTCTCGCGCCGCCACCCGCTGTCGAACACGCTCGGCGAGCTCGCGCGCGACGCGCGGTTTCAGCGCCTGCGCCTCGCGGGCCTGAGCCTCGGCGAGGCGAGCCGGTTCATGGCGGCCGCGGCCGGCCGGGCGCTCCCGCCCGATCTCGCCGCGGCGGTGCACAGCCAGACCGAGGGCAACCCGCTCTTCCTCGGCGAGATCGCGCGGTTTCTGATGCAGGAAGGCGTGCTCGACGAGGCGGCCGCCGCCGCGCGCGCCGGCCTTGGTCCGGTCCTCCGGCGCATCCCCGAGGGCGTGAAGGAAGTGATCGGCACCCGCCTGAACCGCCTCTCCTCCGCCTGCAACGCGGTGCTCGCGAACGCGGCCGCGACGGGGCGCGTCTTCAGCGCGGAAGTCCTCGCGCAGATCGACGGCACGGCCGAGGACGCGCTGTCCGGGGCGCTCGAGGAGGCGCTCGCCGCCGCAGTGATCGAACCGGCGGCGGAGCCGGGCTGCTTCCAGTTCAGCCACGCTCTGGTGCGCGAGACGCTGTACGACGAGATTCCCCCGCTGCGACGCGCCCGCCTGCACCTGCGGATCGGCGCGGCGCTCGAGACGCTGCAGGGCCGCGATCCGATGTCGAGCCTCGCCGCCCTCGCCCACCACTACTGCGCGGCGCTGCCCGGCGGCGAGCCGCGCAAGGCGGCGGACTACGCGCAGCGCGCGGCCGAGCACGCCGACCAGCTCTTCGCCTACGAGGAGTCGGCGCGCTATTGCCGTCTGGCGCTGCAGGCGCTCGAAGCGAGAGGTGCGGACGACCCCCCGCGGCGCTGCCGGCTCCTGATATCGCTTGGCCAGGCGCTCGTGAAGACCGGGGAGAACCTGCAGGCGGCGGAGGTGCTGCAGCGCGCGGCGGCGAGCGCGAAAGCGCTCGGCGTCTCCGAGGAATTCGCGCGGGCAGCGCTCGCTTTCGAGGAGGCGACGTGGCGACCGGGGATTCCCGGCGACGCCGCCGCGCGCCTGCTGCGCGAGGCGCTCGCCGGCCTCGCGGAAGGAGACAGCATCCTGCGCTCGCGCATGCTCAGCTCGCTCACGCGGGCGCTCGTCTTCAGCGGCGCGTTCGACGAAGCGATGGCGGTGCACGCGGAGGCGATCGGGATGGCGCGACGCCTCGACGACCCGGCGTCGATCGCGGCGGCGCTGCGGTCGATCGCCACCGCCCGCTGGCTGCCGCAGCAGTTCGCCGCCCGGGTGCGCAACACGCTCGAGGCCGAGCACTACGCCACTGCGATCGGCGACCGGGAGCGGGTCCTCGAGGCGGCGAGCTGGCGGCTCTTCGACCTGATGGAGCTCGGCGACCTCAGCACGCGCGCGCGCGAGTTCGCGGCCTACATCAAGCTCGCGGACGAGATCCGCCAGCCGTTCTACCAGTACATCGGCGTGTCCACGCGCGCAATGCTGGCGCTCTTCGAAGGCCGGCTCGAGGAGGCGGAGCGGCTCACGCGCGAGGCCTTCGAGTTCGGCAGCCGGATGCCGGGCCTCGACGCCGAAGGGATCTACGGGCTGCAGATGTTCAGCGTGCGGCGCGAGCAGGGTCGCCTCGCGGAGCTCGCGCCGGCGGTCGCCTATTTCGTGCAGCAGCACGCCGCGGCGGCGACGTGGCGCCCGGGACTCGCGCTCGTCTACTGCGAGCTCGGCCTCGCCGCCGAGGCACGCGCCGAACTCGAGAGGATCGCCGCCGAGGGCTTCGAGCGCATCCCGAACGACGCCCGCTGGGTGACCTGCATGACCTTCCTCGCGGAAGTGTGCGCGTACCTGGGGGATGCCGAGCGCGCCGCCGTCCTCTACGCCGAGCTCCTGCCGTTCGCGGGCCGCAATCTGATCGCGCCGCCGAACGTCGCCTGCTTCGGCGCCGCGTCGCGCCATCTCGGGATGCTGGCCGCCACGATGAAGCGCTGGCCGGAGGCCGAGCGGCACTTCGAGGAGGCGCTCGCGATGAACGCGCGCCAGGCCGCGCGCCCGTGGCTCGCGCACACGCAGCACCAGTACGCGGCGATGCTGCTCGCGCGGAACGCGAACGGCGATCGCGAGCGGGCGATCGGGCTCCTCGACGAAGCGCTCGCCGCGGCACGCGAGATCGGCATGGCAGCACTCGCCGAGCGCGCGGCCGCGCTACGGCAGGAGGCGGCCCGCGCCCCGGGCCGGGCGCGCTATCCGGCGGGCCTCAGTCACCGCGAGGTGGAGGTGCTGCGGCTCGTCGCCGCCGGCCGCGGCAACCGCGAGATCGCCGAAGCGCTCTTCGTCAGCCACAACACCGTGGCCAACCACGTGCGCAGCATCCTCACCAAGACCAACGCTGCCAACCGGGCGGAGGCGGCCGCCTTCGCCGTGCAGCACGCGCTCGTCGGGAAGCAGCCCTAGGCGAACGCCTCCGGCCGCAGCTCGGTCACCTCCACGATCACGTCGGCCGGAATCCTCGCCCGCCGCGCCGCCTCGCGGATCGCCTCGGCGCTCGGCGCCTCGTAGAGGCAGTAGGTCTTCTTCTTGTCCGCGCTCAGGAACGAGAAGAGCCACTGCACCCCGACGTCGTCGTTGACGAGCTTGACCGCGGCGGCGTCCTCCCGGGTCAGGTCGAGCTGCTCGGCGAACTGCCGTTCGATGACGAACAGGGGCATTGGCGTCCTCCGTCGGCTGCGGAAGCGGGCTGAACGCATTTCGGGCCGAATCCCCGGGCAAGTCAATAGTCAGGTCTGACTAGGCCGACGGGCGGAAGCGCCGGCCGCGCGAATGGTCAAGCCTGTCGATGCGCGACCGGACGCTCCCCTCCTACGATCGCGCCACGCCAAGGAGGACCCCATGCCCACCGACCAAGCGATCCAGGCATTCCGCACCGCCCTGCGCGGCAAGCTCATCCAGCCCGGCGAGCCCGACTACGATGCCGCCCGCGCCCTCTACAACGGCATGATCGACAAGCGCCCGCGCTTCATCGCGCGCTGCGTCGACGCGGCCGACGTCATCGCCGCGGTGAACTTCGGCCGCGAGCAGGGCCTGCTCGTCGCGATCCGCGGCGGCGGCCACAACGGCCCCGGCCTCGGCAGCTGCGACGACGGCCTGGTGATCGACCTCTCGCAGATGAAGAGCGTGCGGGTCGATCCGGCGAGCGGCACGGTGCGCGTGGACGCCGGCTGCACCTCGGGGGACGTCGATCATGCGACGCACGCGTTCGGGCTCGCGGTGCCGTTCGGCATCGTCTCGACGACCGGCGTGGCCGGTCTCACGCTCGGCGGCGGCACCGGCTACCTCACGCGCAGGCACGGTCTCACCGTCGACAACCTGCTCGAAGCGGACGTGGTGCTCGCCGACGGCAGCTTCGTGACCGCGAGCAAGGACCGGAACCCCGATCTCTACTGGGCGCTGCGCGGCGGTGGCGGCAACTTCGGCGTCGTCACGAGCTTCCTGTTCCAGGCGCATCCGGTCCGCATGGTTTACGCCGGCCCGGTCTTCTGGCTGGCGAAGGACGCGAAGGCGGTGATGCGCGCGTACCGCGAGTTCCTCCCGACCGCCCCCGAGGAGCTGGGCACCTTCGTCGGCCTGAAGACGGTGCCGCCGATGGATCCGTTCCCGAAGGAGCACTGGGACAAGCGCGCGTGCGCGGTGATCTCGTGCTTCAACGGCACCGCGGCCGACGGCGAGAAGGCGATCGCGCCGCTCCTGAAGGCCGCTCCGCCGCCGATCTTCAACTGGATGGGCGCGATGCCGTTCCCGGCGATCAATTCGATGTTCGACCCGTTCTTCCCGAAGGGCCTGCAGTGGTACTGGAAGGGCGACTTCGTGAAGGCGCTGCCGGACGAGGCGATCGACACCCACATTGCCCAGGCCGCGGAGGCGCCGAGCGCCCTGTGCCTCATGCACCTCTACCCGATCGACGGGGCGGTGCGCCGCGTTCCGAAGGACGCAACCGCGTGGGCGACGCGCGACGCGACCTGGTCGATGGTGATCGCCGGGATCCACCCCGAGCCGAAGCAGGCCGAGGCGCTGAAGAGGTGGGGCCGGAAGTACTGGAAGGCCGTGCACCCGTTCAATCTCGAAGGCGCCTACGTGAACTTCATGATGGACGACGAAGCCGACGGCCGGGTCCAGGCAACGTACGGCGACAACTACGGCCGGCTCGCGCAGGTGAAGCGCAAGTACGACCCGAACAACCTCTTCCGCGTCAACCAGAACATCCGGCCCGCCTGACGACCGCAGCCAAGGAGACTCGTGATGCAGCAAACCGTGCAGAACAGCGCCCCGACCGCGGCGCCCGACTTCGAAGCAGTCAAGGCCCGCCAGCGGGCCACCTGGGCCTCGGGCGACTACGCCGAAATCGGTACGAGGATACAGATCGTCGGCGAGTCGCTGTGCGAGGCGGTCGACCTGCGCGCCGGCAGCCGCGTGCTCGACGTTGCGGCCGGAAACGGCAACGCATCGCTGGCCGCCGCGCGGCGCTTCTGCCACGTGACGGCGAGCGACTACGTGCCAGCGCTGCTCGAGCGCGCGAGCGAGCGGGCCCGGGCCGATCGTCTGGAGATCGAGTTCCGCGAGGCGGACGCCGAGAAGCTCCCGTTTGCCGATGGGTCGTTCGACGTCGTGCTTTCCACGTTCGGGGTGATGTTCACGCCGGACCAGGAGCGCGCGGCGGCCGAGCTCGCGCGCGTGTGCCGTCCGGGCGGCAAGATCGGGCTCGCGAACTGGACGCCCGAGAGCTTCATCGGCCAGCTCTTCAAGACGCTCGGCAAGTACCTGCCGCCGCCCGCCGGCCTCAAGTCGCCGGCGCTCTGGGGCACGCAGGTCCGGCTCGCCGAGCTCTTCGCCGGCACGGTCGAGTCGATCGATGCGCAGCGGCGCGAATACGTGTTCCGCTACCGGTCGCCGGCGCACTGGCTCGAGGTGTTCCGGACCTGGTACGGGCCGCTGCACAAGGCCTTCGGCGCGCTCGACGCGGAGAAGCAGAAGGCGCTCGCCGAGGACATCGAGGGGCTGATGGAACGTCACAACCGCGCCACGGACGGGACGCTCGTGCTGCCGAGCGAGTACCTCGAGGTCGTGGCGGTGCGCGGGGAGCTGAGGCAGCAATAGCGGCAAGCGGACGTGCGACGGGTGCCGCATGGCCCGAGCCGGTGATCGTTCGCTGCGTCACCCGCGCTGACCGGGTGGGAAACGCCCCACAGTACGAGCGAGCGGCACGGCGCGGCGCCAATAGCGCTGGCCCCGACGCGCAGTCGGAATCTGGAGGCAGCGCATGGCGAACCCCGACCTCGTGAAGCAGTTCGCGGGAAAGCTGCTCGGCATCTACACCGGGGGCGTGCTGACGAACCTCATCGATACCGGCTACCAGGTCGGGCTCTTCGAGGCGTCGCGGGCCGGCCCGGCGACGAGCGAGGAACTGAGCGAGCGAGCGGGCCTCAAGGAACGCTATGTCCGGGAGTGGCTGGGCGCCATGACGACGAGCGGCATCTATGCCTACGACCCCGTGTCGAAGCGCTACAGCCTGCCCGAGGAGCACGCCGCGCTCCTCACGGGCGACACCGCGCAGAACCTCTGCCCCGTCAGCCGCATGGTCAACCACCTCGGCTCCCACCAGGCGAAACTCGCCGCCTGCTTCCGCGCGGGCGGCGGCATTCCGTACTCCGCCTACCGCCCGGTCTTCACCCAGTGCATGGACGACGTCTGGCGACGGATCTACGATCAGCAGCTCGTCGGCGGCTTCATCGGCGTAGTGGACGGTCTCGCCGACGACCTGCGTCAGGGGATCAAGGTGCTGGACGTCGGCTGCGGGACCGGGCACGCGATCAACATCCTCGCACGCGAGTTCCCCCGCTCGCGGTTCTCCGGCTACGACATCGCCGAGGACGCCATCGAGCGCGCGCGGGCGGAGGCGAAGGAGATGGGGCTCGACAATGCGACGTTCGAGGTCGTCGACGTGACCGAGCTGCCGCGCGACCGAACCTTCGATCTCATCACCGCGTTCGACGCGATCCACGACCAGAAGTCCCCCGAGGCCGTGCTGCGCGGGATCAACCGTGCGCTCGCGCCCGGCGGCAGGTTCCTGATGATCGAGTTCAAGTTCAGCAGTCGGGTCGAGGAGAACATCGGGAATCCGTTCGCGCCGCTCTACTACGGCTTCAGCCTGATGCACTGCATGCCAGTGTCGCTCGCCGTGGGCGGGCGCGGCCTGGGCGCGGTCTGGGGCGAGCAGACCGCGCGCGAGCTGCTCGCCGAGGCGGGGTTCCGCACGGTGCGGGTTCTCGACACGCCCCGGCCGCAGAACTGCGTGTTCGTGTGCGGCAAGTGACTTAGTGAGCGGGCCGGCCGCGGAAATCCGACCGGTGCCCGCGCAAGAGCCCGCTCATGCGGACCTGTTCCCCCTGGCCTTCGGCTAAACTACTCGCAGGCCATCCCAAGAACCTTGCCGCGGAACCATGCAGGCCGTAGAGATCTTGACTCCGGCGGAGCTCCAGCGTCGTTGGCAGTCGGTGACGGAGGATGAAGAGCTTGCGGGCTTCGAGGGCCGCGCCGAGCTCGATGCCTATGGGGAGGTCGCGTTGACGCCACCGCCATCGTTCGTCCACCAGCGGATCGCGTACGAACTCGCAAAGCAGATCGAGACCCAGCTCGGCGGGCATGCGATCGTCGAGTGCCCGGTCCTGGTCGATGGCGTGCTGATCGCGGACGCGGCGTGGCTGAGCGGCGACCGTGCGGTTTCGATGACCTCACCGGCCGCGGAGCGCCCTGAACTCGTCCTGGAAGTGAGCTCGCCGAGGAACACGAACAAGGGGCTCCGCAGCAAAGCCGCGCGCTTTCTGGCCCACGGCGTGCAGGAGGTCGTTCTCGTCGAGCTCGACGGGACGATCTTGTTCATCACGAACGCGGGCGAGAGCACGATCAGCCGCCTCGGTCTGAGACTCACGCTCCCGCCGAACACCTACCCGCTCTGACGCGGTCTCCCTGCTCCGGACGGCGGCGGTCTGGTCCGGTGCGATTAGCGGAAAGATGCCTGCGCTCGGTGCACACCGGGGCTGAATGGGTCGGTGCGCCTGTCAGCCCTCGTCTCTGAGTAGCGCGATCAGCCGCCGCAGCGCCTTGCCGCGGTGGCTCGCCGCGTGCTTCTCCTCGGGCGAGAGCTCGGCGGCGGTGCGGCCGAGGTCGGGCAGGAGGAAGTGCGGGTCGTAGCCGAACCCGCCCTCGCCGCGCGGCACGTCGATCACCTCGCCGTGCCAGCGCCCCTCGGCGATCAGCGGCTCGGGGTCGTCGGCGTGGCGCACGAGGACGACCACGCAGTAGTAGTGCGCGCGCCGGTCCGCTTGGTCCTTCAACGACGCGACCAGCTTCTCGTTGTTGCGCTGATCGGATCTCGGATCGCCGGCGAAGCGGGCCGAGTGCACGCCCGGCTCGCCCCCGAGCGCGGCGACGCAGATCCCCGAGTCGTCGGCGAGCGCCGGCAGTCCGGTGTGGCGCGAGGCGTGGCGCGCCTTCGCCAGCGCGTTCTCGACGAACGTCGCGTGAGGCTCTTCCGTCTCGGCGATGCCGAGCTCGCCCTGCGGCACGACCTCGAGCCCGAGCGGCGCGAAGAGCGCGCGAAACTCGCGGATCTTGCCCGGGTTGTTCGAGGCGAGGACGAGGCGCTTCACAGTCCGAGCGCCGCGCGCTGCTTCGCAATCAGCTCGCGAATGCCGCGCTCGGCGAGCGCGACGAGGGACACCATCTCGACGGGGGTGAACGGCGCACCCTCCGCCGTGCCCTGCAGCTCGACGAACCCGCCGCCGCCCGTCATCACCACGTTCATGTCGGTGTCGCATGCGGAGTCTTCCGCGTAGTCGAGGTCGAGCACCGGCACGCCCTTGTACAGGCCCACGGAAACGGCCGCGACGAAGTCGCGGATCGGCTCGCCCGACACCAGCCCGGCGGCGCGCAGCTTCTCGACCGCATCGTGCACCGCGACAAACGCGCCGGTGATGCTCGCGGTGCGCGTCCCGCCGTCGGCCTGGAGCACGTCGCAGTCGACCTGGATCGTCCGCGGACCGAGCGCAACGAGGTCGGTGACCGCGCGCAAGCTGCGCCCGATCAGCCGCTGGATCTCGAGCGTGCGGCCCGACTGCTTGCCGCGCGCCGCCTCGCGGTCGGTCCGGGTGTTCGTGGCGCGTGGCAGCATGCCGTACTCGGCCGTGACCCAGCCCTGCCCCTTGTCCTTCAGGAACGGCGGCACGCGCTCCTCGACGCTTGCCGTGCAGAGCACTTTGGTGTCGCCGAACTCGACGAGCACCGAGCCCTCGGCGTGCTTGGTGAAGCCGCGCGTGATGCGGACCGCCCGGAGCGCGTCGGGCGCGCGACCGCTCGGCCGCGCCCATCCTTCCGCCGCCACGCTCGCCCCTTCCCTACTTCGAGTGCTTCTGGATCGCGTTGCGGATCTCGTCGATCGCGCGCTCGATCTCGTCGTCGGTGAGGTAGCCGCCCGTGGCCGGGGGCGCCGATTTGCCGAACTGCTCGACGGTCGTCTTCACGTCGGTGGGGTCCATGCTGACCGTGGAGATGCCCTCCGCGTCGCCGCTCTCCGCCTCCTCGAACCACGTCATGGCGACCGCCGACGCGTTGTCCCCGTCCCTGCCGGCGCGCACCTCGGCCATGTCGAGCAGCTTCGGCACCGCGTGCATGACCTCGGCGCGCAGCAGCTCCTCGCAGATGTGCCGGCTGGTGAGCGGGCCCCACAGGCCGTCGGTGCAGAGCAGGATCACGTCGCCGTGGCGCAGCGCGACGCGCCGCGAGAGGTCGACCTTCGGCGGACCCATCTGCCCGAGGCAGTTGAAGATCTTGTTGCGGTCCGGATGGGCCGCCACCGCCTCCTCGCGCACCCGCCCGGCGTCCACCAGGATCTGCACCCGGGAGTGATCCTTCGTCTGCCCCTCGATGCGGCCGTTGCGGACGAGGTACAGGCGCGAGTCGCCCACATGCGCCCAGTGCGCGAGGCCGTCCTGGACGATGCACGCGACGCATGTCGTGCGCGGCGTCTCGAGCAGGCTGCGCACGTTCGCGTAGTCGACGATCGCGTGGTGCGCGTTGGTGATCGACTCGAGCAGGAACTTGAGCGGGTCGGCGAGCCGCGGCTGGGCGTTGCGCTGGAAGGCCTCCGCGATGAACTGGCTCGCGATCTGCGCCGCCACCTCGCCGTGCAGGTGCCCGCCCATGCCGTCCGCGATCACCATGCACAGCGCGTCGCGGCTGTAGCAGTAGGCCACGCGGTCCTGGTTGGACTTGCGCGGCCCCTGGCGGCTCTCCTGGTAGATCGAGAACTTCATCGCTCACCCCGCCTCGCCAGGGCGTCCCTCCCCGTTCACCGGCGCGCGAGCCGGCCGAGCGCCCCGCGCAGGTTGGTCACGAACGACCGCCGGCTCGGTCCCTCCGGGTCCTTCTCGCGCAGCAGCACCTTCTGCAGCGCCATCACGCTCTGCGGGCGCTTGGCATGGTCGAGCTGCAGGCACCAGTCGATCGTCTCGAGCAGCTGGTCCGAGTACTTGTCGGCGAAGATCTTCGTGGCCGAGACGTAGCGGTCCTTCTCGACGCGCATGTCCGCGGCCTGCGGCGCCGCGCCGGCGAGGCAGGCGAACATGCTCGCGCCGACGGAGTAGATGTCGCTCCACGGCCCGAGCAGCTCGCGCCGCTGGTAGTGCTCGGGCGACGCGAAGCCGGGGGTATACATCGGGTTCAGCTTGAACCCCTCGGCGGTGAGCGTCTGTCGCGCCGCGCCGAAGTCGATCAGCACCGGCGTGATGTCGTTGCGGATGTAGATGTTCGCCGGCTTGATGTCCAGGTGCAGCAGCTTGTTGGCGTGCACCTCGCGCAGGCCGTTCAGGAGCAGCGTGAAGACGCGGCGGATGAAGTTCTCCTTCATCGCCCCGCGCCGCGCCTGGATGTGCTCCTGCAGCGTGCGGCCGCGCTCGTAGCGCATCACGAGGTACACGGTCTCGTTCGCGCGGAAGAAGTTCAGCACTCGCACCACGTTCGGGTGCGAGAGCTTGGCGAGCGCCCGGCCCTCCTCGAAGAAGCACTTCATGCCGTAACGGAACGTCGCGAGATTGTCATCCGCGATCGACGGCAGCACGTCCCCCTCGCGCCGCAGCGCGAGCGAGGACGGCAGGTACTCCTTGATCGCGACCGGCTGGTCGGTCTCGTCGTGCGCGAGGTAGACGATCGAGAAGCCGCCCGCCGACAGCACCTTCGTCACGCGGTAGGTCTGGAGCTGGTAGCCCTCGGGCAGCGGGATGTTCGCTTGCTGCGGCATGGCGCCGAAGGGGATGGAGGGCCTTTGTTAAGATAGCGAGGGAGCGCCGCTGATTCTCTGTGTTTGCCCCCCCGATGTAAAGCGGCCGCACCCGCTCGCGACGCCTCGATCCGGCAGTTTTTCCGGGTGCGAGCTCGCAGCGCGCGCTACGGGGCGCCCACGAAGCGGAAGCGATCGATGGTTTGCAGCATGACCGGCTACGCCACCGTCGCGCGAGAGCTCGCGCAGGGCACGCTCACGCTCGAGCTGCGCAGCGTGAACGGCCGGTACCTGGACGTGCAGTTCCGCATGGCCGAGGAGCTGCGCGCCGTGGAGCCCGCCTTGCGCGAGCTCGTGACCGGCGCCGTCGCCCGCGGCAAGGTCGACTGCCGGATCAACTTCGCGGCTGCGCCGCTCGCGCGCGCGCTCGTCGAGCTCGCGGCGGAAGTGCTCGCGCGGCTCGCCCGGCTCTCGCGCGCGGTGCGCGCGGCTATCCCGGACGCGCAGCCGCTGCGCGTGAGCGACGTGCTGCACTGGCCCGGCGTCCTGGGCGACGAGGCGGCGAGCGCCGAGGCGCTGCGCACGGCCGCGGTCGAGGCGATGCGCGCCGCCCTCGACGAGCTCGGGGCCGCGCGCGCGCGCGAGGGCGAGCGCCTCGCTGCGATGATCGGCGAGCGGGTGGCGCGGATCCGCGCACGGCTCGGCGAGCTCGAGCCGCTCGTGCCGCAGGCGATCGCCGCCTACGAGGAGAAGCTCGCGGCCAAGCTGCGCGAGGTGCTCGGCGCAGGCGACGAGGACCGCATCCGCCAGGAGATCGCGGTGTTCGGCGTGCGCATCGACGTCGCCGAGGAGCTCTCGCGCCTCGCGACGCACCTCGACGAGGTCGAGCGCGTGCTCGCCGCCGGCGGCGCGGTCGGCAAGCGCCTCGATTTCCTGATGCAGGAGCTCAACCGCGAGGCGAACACGCTCGGCTCCAAGTCGGTGTCGCGGGAGCTGTCGGCCGCCGCGCTCGAGTTCAAGCTCGCGATCGAGCAGATGCGCGAGCAGGTGCAGAACCTGGAATGACGGGCTGCCTCTTCATCGTCGCCGCGCCCTCCGGGGCAGGAAAGAGCTCGCTCGTCAACGCGGTGCTAGCCGAAGACCCGCAGCTGCGGCTCTCGATCTCGTACACGACCCGCGCCCCGCGCCCCGGGGAGGCGAACGGCCGCGAATATCACTTCGTGAACCGCGACACCTTTCTTGCCATGGCGGCGGCCGGCGACTTCCTCGAGAGCGCCGAGGTGCACGGCAACTACTACGCGACCTCGCAGCGGCAGATCGAGGAAATCCGGGCGAGCGGCCGCGACGCGCTGCTCGAGATCGACTGGCAGGGCGCGCAGCAGGTCCGCCGGATCTTTCCCGACGCGATCGGCATCTTCATCCTGCCGCCCTCGCGGGAGGCGCTCCGCGAGCGCCTGGTCGCCCGCGGACAGGACCCGCCTGCGGTGATCGAACGCCGCCTCGCCGCCGCCGAGGACGAGATGAGCCATGTCGCGGAGTTCGACTACGCTATAATTAACAAGGACTTCGATGAAGCTCGCCGGGACCTGGCGGCGGTGATCCGGACCGCCCGCTTGACGCTCGCCCGGCAGGCTGCGCGGCATCCGGATCTATTCCGGTCGCATACGAGATAATTGCTCTATCGAGCAAGGGGGCGCACCCCCTTGGAAATCCCCCAGACCAGAGATACCTAGACACCAATGGCCCGAATCACCGTAGACGACTGCCTCAAGCGCATTCCGAACCGCTTCCAGCTCACCCTGGCCGCCACCTATCGCGCGCGCCAGCTCGCCCAGGGCGGCACGCCGCTGCTCGAGAGCGTGCGCGACAAGCCGACCGTCCTCGCGCTCCGCGAGGTCGCGGCCGGCAAGGTCGGGGTGGAGATGTTGAACCGCGTCCACCAGAACTGACCGGACACTTGCCGCGCCGCGCCCGTGACCTGACCGTAACTCCAGCAATCCCGGCGCGCTCGAGCGGGAGGGCGGCGGCGTGACGACCGCGGCCGCCGCTCTCGAGGGCCTCAAGGCGAGCGTCGCAGCCTACCTCAAGCCCGGCGACCTCTCGCGCCTCGAAGAGGCCTACCACTTCAGCGACGCCGCCCACCAGGGCCAGTACCGCAAGTCCGGCGAGCCGTACATCTCCCACCCCGTCGCGGTCGCCGAGATCCTGTCGGAGTGGCAGCTCGACGCGCAGACGCTCGTCGCCGCGCTGCTGCACGACGTCCTCGAGGACACCACCGTCTCGAAGGAGGACATCAGCGAGCGCTTCGGGAAGCCGGTGTCCGAGCTCGTCGACGGCGTCTCCAAGCTCGACCGCATCGAGTTCCAGAACGCGCAGGACGCGCAGGCCGAGAACTTCCGCAAGATGCTGCTCGCGATGGCGCGCGACGTGCGCGTCATCCTGATCAAGCTCGCCGACCGCCTGCACAACATGCGCACGCTGGACGCGGTGGGCATGCAGAAGCGCCACCGCGTCGCACGCGAGACGATCGAGATCTACGCGCCGATCGCCAACCGCCTCGGCCTGGACGGGCTGTACCGGGAGCTGCAGGAGCTCGCCTTCCGCCACCTCCACCCGCTGCGGTTCCGGGTGCTCGCGAAAGCGGTGAAGTCCGCGCGCGGCAACCGCCGCGAGGTGGTGAACAAGATCCTCGAGGGCATCAAGGCGCGGCTGAAGGAGGCCGGCATCGAGGCGACCGTCACCGGACGCGAGAAGCACATCTTCTCCATCTACAAGAAGATGGTCGAGAAGCACCTGTCGTTCTCCGAGGTGCTGGACATCTACGGCTTCCGGGTGATCGTCAAGGACGTGCCCGCGTGCTACCTCGCGCTCGGCGGGCTGCACAGCCTCTACAAGCCGGTGCCCGGCAAGTTCAAGGACTACATCGCGATCCCGAAGGTGAACGGCTACCAGTCGCTGCACACCTCGCTCATCGGGCCGCACGGCATCCCGGTCGAGGTGCAGATCCGCACGCGCGAGATGAACCGGGTCGCGGAGACCGGCGTGGCCTCGCACTGGCTCTACAAGGAGGACGACGCCGCAACGCTGTCCGAGGTGCAGACGCGCACCCACAAGTGGCTGCAGTCGCTGATCGAGATCCAGAACGCGAGCGGCGACTCGACCGAGTTTCTCGAGCACGTCAAGGTCGACCTCTTCCCCGAGGAGGTCTACGTGTTCACGCCGAAGGGCAAGATCATGTCGCTGCCGCGCGGGGCGACGCCGGTGGACTTCGCCTACGCGGTCCACACCGACATCGGCAACCGCTGCGTCGCGGCAAAGGTGAACTACGAGCTCGTGCCGCTGCGCACGGAGCTGCGCAACGGCGACCGCGTCGAGATCGTGACCGCGGCGCACGCCCATCCCAACCCGGCGTGGCTCTCGTACGTGAAGACGGGCAAGGCGCGCTCGCAGATCCGGCACTTCCTCAAGACGATGCAGTTCGAGGAGTCCACCGCGCTCGGCGAGCGCCTGCTCGGACAGGCGCTGCGGCACCTGGACACCGACGTGCTCAAGATCACCCCGGAGCGCTGGGAGAAGCTGGTGCGCGACTCCGGCGCCAAGTCGCGCGAGGAGATCCTCGCCGACATCGGGCTCGGGAAGCGGCTCGCCGCGATCGTCGCGCGGCAGCTGCTGGCGCTCGCCGACAACGTGCCGGCCGAAGGCAGGTCGGCGGGCTCGATCGTGATCCGCGGCTCGGAGGGCATGGCGGTGCAGTTCGCCAAGTGCTGCCGGCCGATCCCGGGCGACCCGATCATCGGCTTCATCAAGAAGGGGCAGGGGCTGGTCGTCCACACCCACGACTGCCCGACCGCGCTCAAGGCCCGCTCCGACCCGGACAAGTGGATCGAAGTCGACTGGGCGAACGAGACGGACCGCACCTTCGGGGTCGGCATCCGCGTCGTCGCGGCGAACCAGCGCGGCGTGCTGGCCAAGGTCGCCGCCTCGATCGCCGATGCAGGTTCGAACATCGACAACGTGAGCATGGACGACGAGCGCGGCGTCTATACCGCCCTGTACTTCACGATCGAGGTGCAGAACCGCCTGCACCTCGCACGGCTGATGAAGACCCTGCGCCGCATTCCGGAGGTGATCCGGATCACGCGGCTCAAGGACCAGACGGCCCGATAGGCCCACCCGGAGGAGCGATGAAGGCGAAGGCGAACGGCATCAACCTCGAGTATCGCGTCGAAGGCAACGGACCCTGGCTGGCGCTGAGCCACTCGCTCGCGTGCGCCTCGAGCATGTGGGACGAGCAGATGCCGCTGCTCGCGAAGCGATTCAAGGTGCTGCGCTTCGACACGCGCGGGCACGGCGGGAGCGACGCCCCCGCCGACGCCTACACGCTCGAGCAGCTCGCCGACGACGCGAAGGGACTGCTGGATGCGCTCGGCGTCCGGGAGACGCACTGGATGGGGCTCTCGATGGGCGGGATGATCGGGCAGACGTTCGCGCTCAAGTACCCCGGCATCCTGAAGAGCCTCGTCCTCGCCGACACGTCGAGCCGCATTCCCGAGGAGGCGCAGCCGCTCTGGGCCGAGCGCATCAGGATCGCCGAGTCGCAGGGCATGGAGCCGCTCGTCCAGCCGACGCTCGAGCGCTGGTTCACGGCGCCCTATCGCGCGGCGCAGCCCGAACAGATGAAGCGCGTGGGCGCGATGATCCGCGCGACACCGGTCGCGGGCTACGTCGGCTGCTGCCACGCGATTCCGAAGCTCAACCTGACCGCGCGGTTGAAGGACATCAAGGTGCCGGCGCTGGTGATCGTCGGCGACCAGGATGCCGGCACGCCGCCGGCGATGGCGCAGGCGATCCACGAGAACCTGCCCGGCTCCGAGCTCGTCACCATCAAGGACGCCTCGCACCTCTCGAACATCGAGCAGCCGGCGGCCTACGACGCGGCGCTCGTCAGGTTCTACGACCGGATCGGGGTCTGAAGGCGCTTGCGCACCGCATCGTTGACTGACCCGGTCGAACGGCCGATCATTTCAGGCCTCATCTATTGAGGCCTGAATTTTTTCATGCCGCAGCTCGCGGGGCAGCACGCGGTGGTGACCGGAGGCGGGCGCGGGATCGGCGCCACGATAGCGCAGGTGCTCGCCCCCGCCGGCGCCACGGTCTCGGTGCTCGGTCGCGACCCGGCACGCCGCGCCGCGCAGGTCGAGGCGCTCGGCGGTGCCGCCCGCGCGCAGTCGGTCGGCGTCGACGTCACCGACGAGGCGTCGGTGCGCAGCGCCCTCGCGGCAGTGCGCGAGCGGTTCGCGCGGATCGACATCCTGGTGAACAACGCCGGCCAGGCCGAGAGCGCGCCGCTCGCGCGCACCGACCTCGCCCTGTGGCAGCGCATGCTCGCGGTGAACCTCACCGGCACGTTTCTCTGCACGCGCGAAGCGCTCGGCGAGATGGCCGAGCGCGGGAGCGGCCGGATCGTGAACGTCGCGAGCACCGCCGGGCTCGTCGGCTACGGGTACGTCTCGGCGTACTGCGCCGCGAAGCACGGCGTGATCGGGCTCACGCGCGCGGCGGCCCTCGAGACCGCGAAGACCGGCGTGACCGTGAACGCCGTGTGCCCGGGTTACACGGAAACCGACATCGTCCAGGACGCGGTCGCGAACATCGTGGCGAAGACGGGCAAGACCGAGGCCGAGGCGCGCGCGGCGCTCGTCGCACGCAATCCGCAGGGCAGGATGATCCAGCCCGACGAAGTCGCCGCCGCGGTGCTCTGGCTGTGCCTGCCCGGCTCCGGGTCCATCACCGGGCAGGCCATCGCCGTTGCGGGCGGGGAGGTGATGTGACTCCCCGGCTGCTCGTTGCGGTGCGGGCGGCAAGGTGACGGCATGAACGATTCGGTCGCTGCACCGGTCGACCGCGAATCCCGGGCCTCGCGCGACGACCACGAGGCGCTGCGCCTGTGGCTGCGGCTGCTGACCTGCACGAGTCTCATGGAGGCCTCCGTGCGCGCGGAGCTGCGGCGCGACTTCGACTGCACGCTTCCGCGCTTCGACCTGATGGCGCAACTCGAGCGCCATCCCGAGGGGCTGCGCATGGGCGAGCTCTCGAAGCGGCTCATGGTGACCGGCGGGAACGTCACCGGGATCACCGATCAGCTCGTCCGCGAGGGCCTGGTCACGCGCGCCGCGCCGCCGGACGATCGCCGTGCCTTCGTCGTCCGCCTCACGCCGGCCGGCCGCAGGCAGTTCCTGCGCATGGCGGAGTTGCACGAGGCGTGGATCGTGAAGCTCGTCGCCGGGCTCGCCGCGCCGGAGCGCCGGCAGCTGTTCGAGCTGCTCGCCAAGCTGAAGCGCAGCGTGAATCGCGCCCGCACCGAGTGAGAGGGAGAGCGCTCGGGTGAGCGACAGGAGCTATCTCGACTGGCCGTTCTTCGACGACGCGCACCGCGCGCTCGCACGCGACCTCGACGCCTGGGCCGCGGAGCGCCTCGCCGGCGGCCACACGCACGTGGACACGGACCGCGCCTGCCACGACTTCGTCGCCCTGCTCGGCGAAGCGGGCTGGCTCGAGTACTGCGTGCCGCGGACCTTCGGCGGCCGGCACGAGCGGATCGATTCGCGCAGCCTGTGCATCGCGCGCGAGACCCTCGCGCGCCATGCGGGCCTCGCCGACTTCGCGTTCGCGATGCAGGGGCTCGGTTCGGGCGCGATCTCGATCGCCGGCTCCGATGCGACGCGCGAGCGCTACCTGCCGCGCGTCGCGCAGGGCGAGGCGATTGCGGCCTTTGCGCTCTCGGAGCACGAGGCGGGCTCCGACGTGGCGGCGATGCAGACGCGCGCGCGCGCCGACGGCGACGCGGTGGTCCTCAACGGCACGAAGACCTGGATCTCGAACGGCGGCATCGCCGACTTCTACTGCGTGTTCGCGCGCGAGATGGACGCGCCCCTCACCGCGGGCGGCGGGCAGAGCGCGCGCGGCATCAGCGCGTTCGTCGTCGACGCGGACACCCCCGGCCTCAGCGTCGCCGGCCGCATCGACGTGATCGCGCCGCACCCGCTCGCGTCCCTCGCATTCGAGGACTGCCGGGTTCCCGCGGCGAACCGCCTCGGCGCGCCGGGCGAGGGATTCAAGGTGGCGATGCAGACGCTCGACATCTTCCGCGCGTCGGTGGCGGCGGCCGCCCTCGGCTTCGCGCGCCGCGCGCTCGACGAGGCGATCGCGCGCGCGACCACGCGCAAGATGTTCGGCCAGACGCTCGCCGACTTCCAGCTCACGCAGGCGGCGATCGCCGACATGGCGACCGGCATCGACACCGCCGCGCTGCTCACCTACCGCGCGGCCTGGCTGCGCGACGTAAAGCAGGCGCGCACCACCCGCGAGGCGGCGATGGCGAAGATGGTCGCGACCGAGACCGCGCAGACGATCATCGACCGCGCGGTGCAGATCTTCGGCGGCCTCGGCGTCGTGTCGGGCCAGACGGTCGAGACGCTGTACCGCGAGATCCGCAGCCTGCGCATCTACGAGGGGGCGACCGAAGTGCAGAAGCTGATCATCGCGCGCGAAACCCTGAAGGGCTGAACCATGGCGTACACGGCGCACGTCGACACCTTTGCGCGGGACAACCTGCCCCCGGCGAACGAGCTGCCCGAGTTCCTGTTCGAGCGGCCCGAGTTCCGCTACCCGGCGCGGATGAACTGCGCCGCGGAGCTCCTCGACAGGATGGTCGCGACCGGCCACGGCGAGCGGCCGGTGATCCACGCGATGATCGACGGGAAGAAGTACACGTGCACTTATCGCCAGCTGCTGGTGCGCGCAAATCAGATCGCGCATGCCCTCGTCCACGACATGAAGCTCGTGCCCGGCAACCGCGTCCTGCTGCGCGGCCCGAACAACCCGATGATGGCCGCGTGCTGGTTCGGCGTGATCAAGGCCGGCTGCATCGCGGTGGCGACGATGCCGCTCCTGCGCGCGAAGGAGCTCAAGCAGATCATCGACAAGGCGCAGGTCGGCGCGGCGCTGTGCGACATCCGCCTCGACGAGGAGATGAAGCTCGCGCGGGCGCAGTGCCCGGGGCTGAAGCGGATCCTCTGGTTCAACGCGGCAGGGCCCGGGTCGATCGAGGCGCTGCTCGAGGACAAGCCCCTGGAGTTCCGGAACGTGGATACCGCGACCGACGACGTCGCGCTGATCGCGTTCACTTCCGGAACCACCGGCCAGCCGAAGGGCTGCATCCACTTCCATCGCGACGTGATCGCGATGTGCGACGCCTTCCCGCGCTCGTGCCTCAAGCCGGTGAAGGAGGACATCTTCTGCGGTACGCCGCCGCTCGCGTTCACCTTCGGCCTCGGCGGGATGCTGTGCTTCCCGATGCGCGCCGGGGCGTCCACCGTCCTGATGGAGCGGCTGACGCCGGAGCTGCTGCTGCAGACGATCCAGGATTTCGGCGCCACGGTCTGCTTCACCGCGCCGACGTTCTTCCGCATGATGGCGCCGCTAGCGAAGGGCTACGACCTCGCGACCCTCGCGAAGTGCGTCTCGGCCGGCGAGGCCCTGCCCGACGCGACGCGCCAGCTCTTCAAGCAGGCGACCGGCATCGAGATCATCGACGGCCTCGGCTCGACCGAGATGATCCACATCTTCATCTCGCATGCGCCCGACCGCGTGCGGCGCGGCGCGACCGGCTACGCGATCCCGGGCTACAAGGCGACCGTGCTGGACGACGACGGCAATCCGTGCGCGCCGGGCGTGGTCGGCAAGCTCGCGGTGAAGGGCCCGACCGGCTGCAAGTACCTGGCCGACGAGCGCCAGCGGGTCTACGTACAGCGCGGCTGGAACGTCACCGGCGACGCCTACGCGATGGACGAGGACGGTTACTTCTACTACCAGGCGCGCGCCGACGACATGATCATCTCGGCCGGCTACAACATCGCCGGCCCCGAGGTCGAGTCGGCGCTGCTCACGCACGAGGCGGTCGCCGAGTGCGGCGTGGTCGGCGCGCCGGACGAGGAGCGCGGCATGGTCGTGAAGGCCTACGTCGTGCTCAAGCCCGGCTACACCGGCGACGCGGCGCTGACGAAAGCGCTGCAGGAGCACGTCAAGGCGTCGATCGCGCCCTACAAGTACCCGCGCGCGATCGAGTACCGCGACACCTTGCCGCGCACCGAGACCGGCAAGCTGCAGCGCTTCAGGCTGCGCCAGGAAGCCGCTTCCAACGCCGGACTGCGGCCGTAATCGTGCGCGTCGCCGTCCTGGGCGGTGGCAACGGGTCGTACGCCGCGGCGGCCGATCTCGCCGAGCAGGGTCACGAGGTGCGCCTCTGGCGGCGCGACGGGGCGGCGTTCGCGCCCGTGCTCACATCGCAGTCGATCACGTTGAAGGACGTCAATGGCCGGCGCGATGTGAGACTGGCACGCGCGACCGCCGACATCGGAGAGGCGGTGCGCGACGCCGAGCTGGTGGTCGTGCCGACGCCGGCGTTCGCGCAGACCGACATCGCCCGCGCGATCGCACCGCACGTCTCCGACGGCCAGGTCGTGTTCCTCCCGCCGGGCACCTTCGGCAGCTACGTGATGGCGAGAGCGCTGCGCGACACGGGCGCTCGCTTCGCCATCGCGTTCGCCGAGACCGGCACCCTGCCCTATCTCACGCGCAAGCACGGCCCGGCGGAGATCGCCATTACGATTCGCGCGAAGCGGCTGCCGACCGGCGTGTTTCCGGCAAGCCGCAGCGCCCACGCGCTCGGCGTGCTTCGACGCGCGTACCCGTCGGTCGAGCCGGTCGAAGACGCGCTCTCCGGCGCGCTCATGAACGCCGGGCCGATCATCCACCCGCCGCTGATCCTCATGAACGCGGGGCCGCTGGAGCACTTTCCGAAGTGGGACATCCACAAGGAAGGCACGCAGCCCGCCATCCGCCGCGTCACCGATGCGCTCGACGCCGAGCGCATCGCGGTGCGCGAGGCACTCGGCTACCGGCCTTACCACTTCCCGCTGCGCGACCACTACACGACGGACCAGTGGATGTACGGCGACGCGCACGACCGGCTGACCGAATCCGGCGACTGGCGCGAGAAGATCGAGCTGACGACGCACCGCTACATGCGCGAGGACGTGGCGTACGGGCTCGCGTTCCTCGTCTCGGCTGCCGAGTGGGCCGGCGTGCCGTGTCCGGTCGCGCGCGGCCTGCTCGCGGTCGGCTCCCCGGTGTTCGGCACCGATTTCCGCGCGGGGCCGAGGACGCAGGAAGCGCTCGGGCTCGCCGGCCTGGACCGGGCCGCGATGCGCCGGCTGCTGGA
>CAZIXQ010000039.1:0-21802 GCA_964543155.1 uncultured Enterobacteriaceae bacterium | reverse complement strand
GTAGCCGCGCGGCACGTTGAAGTAGATCGTCGGCCCGACCTCGCGCAGGTTGCGCACTGTGCGCTCGACCAGGCCGGGCAGCGGCCGGCCCTCGTCGATGTAGAGCGTGCCGCCGTTGTACACCACGAGACCGATGTTGTGGTTGCCGCCCGCCACGTGGTGCCAGGGCAGCCAGTCGACGAGCACCGGCGGCACCTCGGCGATGAGCGGCACGGCCTGCGCGAGCATCTGCTGGTTGGCGCAGAGCATGCGCTGCGTGGTGAGGACGCCCTTGGGCTGGCCGGTCGAGCCCGACGTGAACAGGATCTTCGCGACCGTGTCGGGCTCCACCCTGGCGTGCGCGCGCTCCACGGCGTCGGTCGGGACGGTGGACGCGAGCTCGGCGAACGGGCGCGTCGCCCGGTCGGGCACCGGCAACTGCGCGACGACCACCTCGGTGCCGGCCGGCACCGCCGCCGCGATCGCCTTCGCGTACCGCGTGCCGTCCGCGGCGAACACCAGCCCCGGTGCGACCAGGCCGACGATGTGGCGCAGCTTCGCGAAGTCGGCCGAGAGGAGAGAGTACGCCGGCGAGATCGGGACGCACGGCACGCCGACGTGCAGCGCCGCAAGCGTGAGCAGGAAATGCTCGACGTCGTTCTCGGACAGGATCGCGAGCGGGCGCTCCGCCGAGAGCTGCCGGTCGAGGAGCGCCTGCCCGAGCGCGCGCACCCGCTCGAGGGCCGCCGCGTAGGTGAGCGAGCGCCAGCCGCCCGCCGGATCGCGCTGCGCGACGAGCATGCGCCCGGGCGTCTCGCGCGCCCAGCGCACGAGGCGCTCGGTCAGGCGCGGCGGATAGGGCCCGAGCGCATGCGGGGAGCGCAGGAAGATCGCGCCGTCGTCGCGACGCATCACCTCGACCTCAGCGGGGCCGAGCGGCACCTTGCGCACCCTTCCGACGTCGGTCATCGCCTCACCCGGCCAGCTTCTTCAGCAGCGCGAGCAGTCTGCGCCGCTCGCCCGTGCCGAGCCGCGCGGCGCGCCGGCGATCCTCCGCGAGCACGCGCCGCTTCATGCGGGCGACGAGCTTCTCGCCGCGCGCGGTCAGGCGCAAGCCCCAGGCGCGGCCGTCGTCGGGCCGCTGCCGGCGCTCGGCGAGCCCGCGGTCCTCCATCCAGTCGGTGAGCATCATCGCGCCGGAGCGCGCGATGCCGAGCACCCGGCCGAGCGCAGTCTGGCTGATGCCCGGGTTCGCCCCGACGATGACGAGCGCGGTGAAGCGCGGCGGCGTGATCTCGAGGCCGCGCGTGGCCTCGTGGAAGGCGAGGAACATCGCCACCTGCGCGCGGCGGAGCGAATACCCGATCAGCTCGTCGAGCACGTCGTAGTCCACGCCGGCCACGTAAGGGATCGGCGCGAGGGTGCGCGGGCGGTGCGGGGAGGGGAGCCGGCTCATCGTTGACCGCGCGATTGTAATGGTCTATAACAAACGGCGACAACCGCCGCGCCGCGCATGCGGCGGTGCGCCATAGAACAGCCGCGCTGCAGCAGACCTTCCGGAGGAGGACCCATGGACCGTCGTCAGTTCAGCAAGACCCTCGCCGCCGGCGTCGCGACCACGCTAGCGCCGTTCGGCATCGTGCGCGCGCAGGCCACGAAGCTCAAGGTCGGCGTCCTGCTGCCGCGCTCCGGCGTGCAGGCCCTCATCGGCCAGTCGTGCCAGAAGGGCGCGGACCTCGCCCCGGAGGTGATCCGGCAGATCCTCGGCGTGGACGTCGAGCTGATGAACGCCGACACCGAGTCGAGCACCGACGTCGCGCGCACCCGCGCCGAGCGCCTGGTCCAGGAGGGCGCCAACGTGCTGGTCGGCGCGTTCGACTCGGGGCACACCGCGGCGATCGCCCAGGTCGCCGAGCAGCGCGGCGTGCCGCTGGTGATCAACATCGCCGCCGCGCCGCAGATCACCGAGCAGGGCTACAAGTACGTGTTCCGCAACTTCCCCACCGCGATCGACCTGGTGCGCAACGGGCTCGCGCTGATGGGCGACATCTTCCGGACCACCAATACGGCCCCGCGGACCACGGTGTTCATGCACGTGAACGACACCTTCGGCCAGGCGATGGCCAAGGGCATCGGCGCCACGCTGCCGCGCCTGGACTTCCTGCCGTTCAAGGTATTGGACACGATTCCCTACGATCCCGCGGCGAAGGACCTCGCGGTCGAGGTATCGAAGGCCAAGGCCGCGAACCCCGACTTCCTGATGCTCGTGTGCCGCCTGAACGACGCGATCGTCCTGCGGCGCGAGATGGTCCGGCAACGCTGGAACCCGATGGGCATCGTCAGCCCGGGCTCGCCCGGCCTGTACGAGGAGCAGTACGCCAAGGCGCTCGGCAAGTACGCCGATTACGCGATCTGCAATACCGTCTGGTTCAACCCGAAGTCGGAGATGACGCGCACCGTCTCGGCTGCGTTCAAGAAGCGCAACCCGAAGGACGAGATCGCGTTCCACGGCACCAACGTGGGGTACACGTTCGACGCGATCATGATCGCGGCCGACGCCTTCAAGCGTGCGCGGAGCACCGATCCGAAGGTGCTCGCCGACGCCATCCGCCAGACGAACATCCCGGTCGCGAACCGGATGTCGCTCGGCGGGCCGATCAGGTTCAACCCGAAGGGCCAGGTCGAGGGCAACCTCTCGGCCGCGATCCAGAACCTGAACGGGCTGCCGCGGGTGACGCTGCCGGCGGAGTACGCCGAGGCGAAGGTCGTCTTCCCCTCGCCCGACTTCAAGCGCGCCTAGCGGGACGCGGTCACACCGCGCTCAGACGATAGGCCGTCCCGAACGGCCCGAAGTCGTGGCTCGTCACGCCGTGGCGCGTGGAGCCCTGGTACTGCCCGAGCGGCTGCTCGACGGTCACGCGCACGATCGCGGCGGCCCCGGGCTGCACCAGCCCCGCGTGCACCGCGGCGGTCGCCAGCACGGAATCGCCGGTGTAAACGTCCGTGCCCCAGAGCTGGCCGTTCGCGTCGCCGGTCACGCGGAAGTAGTAGACCGCGCCGGCCCGGTCGCACAGGTCGACCATCGTCTGCGGCGCGTCCGAGGCGAGGAAGCCCTGGTCGAGGAGCTTGCGCATCTGCCTCGGCGTGAGCCTTCCGGCGCGATCGAAGTAGGCCACCAGTTCCTGCATCACTCTCATCTCACGGCTCCTTACCGGGCGTCGATCGCGACGACGCGGCCGTACGGCGGCTGAAAGCGCCCGACGTCGCGCGCCGGCAGGACCCACAGCACGTTGTACGGCATCGGTTCGGGCGGATAGGCAATGTCGCCGTCGGTGATCACCACTGCCGCGCGCACGTGCGGCTCGTCGGCGAGCCGCAGCATCGCGGGCGACAGGTCGCTGCCGCCGTAGCCCGCGATCTCGCGCTGCGCGAGCTCGGGCGGCGAGAGCGTCTCGTCGGCGGTGACGTCCGCATCGCACTGGAGCAGACGCACCCGGTCGACCGCGATCGCATCGCAGAACCCGGCGATGGCGCCGAGCGCGCGCGGGATCTCCGCGGTCATCGACCCGCTCGTGTCGAGCACGACGTTCAGGATCCAGCCCTCGCGGCGCCGGCCGGGCAGCACGACGTCGGCCTGCGGTGCGCTGCGGCGCGCAGCGCGCGCAAAGGTGCGCTCGCCCGGCGCCACCGACTCGAGCCAGCGCTGGAGCGCGAGCTCCCACGGCGGGCGGTACACGTCGCGCAGCGCCGACACGACCTGCCGCGTCGCGCCCGGATCGGTGCCGCGCAGCCCGCGCAGCCGGCCCATCGCCGCCGCGAGGCCGAGCGCCTTCGCCGCGAGCTCGCGCATCTTCTCCGCGTGTGCCGACTGGTCGGCCGCCTCCTCGGGGAAGAGCTCGCGCTCGCGCTGCTCGTTGAGCACGTCGCCGGCTTCGTCGCCGGCCTCCCTGCCGGCGAACATGCGCCGCGTGGAGGTCGCCTCGCCCTCGAACACGCGCGACTTCGTCTGAGAATCGTTGCGTCGCATCTCGAGCAGGATCTCCTCGGCCGAGCGCGCGCGCGCGCCCGGCATGTCGAGCCCGCCCGCGGGGATGTGGGCGAAGCCGAGCTCGGTGCGCAGGATGTCATTGATGATGTAGTCGTGCGCGTAGTTGAACTGCAGGCGGTCGGCGCCCTTCGCCCGGTCGTGCGTGCGCAGCGCGAGGTGCAGCAGCTCGTGCGCGAGCACGAACACGAGCTCGTTCTCCTTGAGCCGGCGCACGAACCGCGCATTGGCGACCAGGCGGCCGGAGGCGAACACCCCCATCGTCGGGATGCGCTCGTCGAGCGCGACGCGCGTCGCCGCCGCGAGCCCCGCGAGGTGCGGCAGCGCGACCGTGGTCATGCGCAGGCCGCGTGCGATCCGCTCGAGCGTCTCGCGCTCGCCGGTGGCCGCCGGGGTGCTCACAGGTTCGCGACGCGCTTCAGGAGGTCGAACATCGCCCGGTCGGCGCCGAGCGCGCCCCACTGCTCGACGAGGTCGGTGAGCAGCGTGAGCTGGGCCTCCGGCGGGAGGCTGCGCAGGAACCGGTTGATCGCCGCCGGGCGCACGCCGTCGAGCTTCCCGTCGCGGACCTGCTGGCGGATGGAGTTCAGGACGAACCAGCGCGCCACGTCTCCCTTCGGCAGCAGTTCCGGGTTCGCGATGTAGCGTTCCGGGGCCTCGATGGCCGCGATCGACTCCTCGGCGAGCGCGCAGAACACCGCCGCGTCCTCCGCCGAGAGGCGACCGAACGCGAGGGCACGGCGCGACTCGCGGGTGAGGATGCCCGAGCCCTCGGCCAGGTCGAGCGCACGGGAGAGCAGCGTCCAGGCGCGCGGCGTGGAGAACGGCACCGGCTCGGCCGGCACCGGGCGCATCAGCGCGTCCGGCAGGTGCGCGATGAAGCTCAGGATCTCGGCCCGAACGCGGTGGCGGCGCGCCCAGTCGAGCCACTCCGCCACGTCGACGCGTACGTGCAGGATCGTCACGCGGTTGACGAGCGCCGAGCTCATCGAGCGCACGAGGGCCCGGTCCTGCGCGCGGTTGCCGGCGGCGACGACCCAGGTGCCGCGCGGCAGCTCGTGCTCGCCCAGGCGGCGCTCGAGCAGCAGCGAGTAGAACGCCTTCTGCACGTCGGGGGCGCACGCGGGAAGCTCGTCGAGGAAGAGGCAGAAGGGCTCGGGCCGCTCGGGCAGCAGCATTCGTGGCGGGCAGAAGACGCTGCGGCTGCCGACGATGCGCGGCACGCCGCTCACGTCCTCCGGCGCGATCTGCGTGCCGAGGAGCGACCGGCACGGCAGGTTCATCTCCCGCGCCGCCTCGTACACCATCTCCGATTTCCCTACGCCCGGAGGGGACAGCAGCAGGAAGCTCTGCTCGTGCGCCATGCACTGGACGAGCTTCTTCGCCTGGCGCAGCGTGAGCGTCTCCTCCAGCGGTCCGGCGAGCGGTGCGTTCAAGGTGCGGGTCCTTCCAGCGCTGCGCTTCACAAAGAGTCCGCCATGAACGCGGGGTGCGGCTATCGGGTTGACAGGCGCGGCTGCGCCCGGCGGTTCCGCGGGTCGGCCGGGCAGCGGGTTCTTGCTACCGGGACTTCAGAGCATCGACCACGGGAGCGCGGTGACCCGGTCGCTCAAGGCGAGCGGAGCCGGGCACCGGCAGATCACGTAGCCGTGGCGCGCGCGTTTCGGGTGCTCGCGCATGAAGGCGACCAGATGCCGCGCGTCGCCGAGGGTCGGGCGTTCGCTCCACTTGACCTCGATGGGCGTCAGCCGGCCGCCGCGGGCGAGGATGAAGTCGACCTCTGCGCCCGCCTTGCTGCGCAGATAGTGCAGCTTGCCGCCGCCGAGGTATTGCAGCCGTTTCCACAACTCGATGCCCACCCATTGCTCGAACAGCGGCCCGGGATCGGCCCGTACTGCGGCGGTTTCCAGAGGCAGCTCGGCTGCAGCGTTGCGCACCCCGACGTCGAAGAAGTAGAACCGCTCGGTGGACAGCAGGCTCTTGCGCGGGCTGCCCGAGAACGCCGTGACCCGGAAGCCGAGGAACATGTCCTCGAGCAGCTGGTAGTAGGTCTTCACCGTGGGGAGGCTGACCCCGGCCTCCCGGGCGATGCCGGCGTAGTTGATCATGCGGCCGGACTCGGCGGCGGCGAGCTGCAGGAAGCGAGCGAACGCCGGCCAGTTCTTTACCAGCGCTTCGCGTCGCAGCTCCTCCTCCAGGTAGACGAGGGAATAGGCCCGCAGCAACTCGGCGCGCTGCGCACGCGGTGCCGTCGCAATGCCGGGCAACTCCCCGAAGAGGAGCCGCTCGATCAGGTCCGCGTCGGGGAACGGGCGCGCGAGGGCTTTGTTGCCCGCCGGTAGTGGCAGCGGTCCCGACGCGCCCGCGCGCACGGGACCGGGCGCGGGCCGCTCCGCGAGGACCAGCGGATACAGGTGGTGCAGGAAGCTCCGACCCGGCAACAGGTTGGCCCCTGTCGCGCGCAGCTTGCGTGCGGAGCTGCCGCACAGCACGAAGCGCCAGCGCTGCCGGTCCGCGTCGTAGAGGTGCTGGACCGCGTCGAAGACCGGCGGAGCGGTCTGCGCTTCGTCGACCACCACGGTCGACCGGCCGCGCCCCCTGGGCAGCGCCCGGCATTGCTGAACCAGGAGGTCGGGATCCCGCAGGTGGACTGCGCGTTCGGCAGGGCGGGACAGATCCACCCAGAGCGCGGCATCGGGCAGGAGCGTGCGCAGCAGGGTGGACTTCCCCGTCTGCCGCGCGCCAAACACGATGTGCACGTACGCGGCTGCGAGCTTCCTGCGCCAAAGCGGCTCGACCCAGCGGCTGAACATCATGTCGACTTTATATTCCTCCGACCAATATAAAGTCAACATTACGTTTGGTCGCGACGAGCGCCGCTTGCTCCCGCGCTGCCCGCAGCTTTTCGGGCGGATGGCGGCAGACGGACCTGCGCCGGCTGCGGGTCCGCACGGGCTGCGCGCCATCGAAGTGCTGGGGGATGGCACGCATGTTGCTACCAAGGAGATCGCTCAACCCCGGAAGATCGCGATGCGGGTGCTGGTCGTCGACGAGTCGCGCGAACGCGGACGGGTGCTCCGCGCCGCGCTGGAGCAGGCGGGCTACCAGGTCGTGGTCTCCCGCGGGGCGCCGCTCGCGCTGCTCGCGGAGGTCGAGCGTGCCCGGCCGGACGTGATCGTCATCGACACCGAGTCGCCGTCGCGGGACGTGCTCGAGCACCTGGTCGTGATGGGCCGCGAGCAGCCGCGGCCGATCGTCATGTTCTCCGCCGACGCCGCGCCCGACGCGATCCGCGAGGCGGTGCGCGCGGGCGTCGCGGCGTACGTCGTCGACGGTCTCGACCCCGCGCGGGTGAAGTCGATCGTGGAGGTCGCCTGCGCCCGCTTCGACGCGTATCAGCAGCTGCGCGCCGAGCTCGCGGAAACGAAGCTCAAGCTGTCCGAGCGCAAGCTCATCGAGCGCGCGAAGGGGCTCGTGATGAAGGCGCGCGGACTCGACGAAGAAGGCGCCTACGCGGCGCTGCGCAAGCTCGCGATGGACCGCGGCAAGCGCCTCGCGGAGGTCGCGCAGCAGGTGATCGACGCGGCGGAATTGCTCGGCTGAGCGCGCGATAACCGTGCGCCAGACCGCGTTATTGCACCGCAGCAGTGCGCGTTCGGACGCTTGGGCGCGCGCAGCCCGGGCGCGGGAATCGCGCCCAAGCGGCTGATTTCAGGCCGGCAATCGGTCCGACGCGCGGTGCTGGTATGCCGCTTGCATAGATTCCGTCGCAGCCCGGGATCAACGGCGATCCCGCGGGCCTGAACGAAGGCGTTCGAACCCGGCGCGCACGCGCGCCGCATTCGAACGCTTTTTTTTCGCCACCGGAGAGCCTGATGAATGAGAAGCCCGTCGACACCGAAGCCAGCGGCGAGCGCCGCACCTTCCTCAAGCGGGCCGGCGCGGCCGCGATCATGAGCCTCGTCCCCGACGCGGTGCGCCACGCCGCCTGGGCGGCCGGGTCGGATGCGCCCGAGAAGAAGGAGGTGAAGGTCGGGTTCATCCCGCTCACCGACTGCGCCTCGGTCGTCATGGCCTCGGTGCTCGAGCTCGACAGGAAGCACGGCCTCAAGATCGTTCCGACCAAAGAGGCGTCCTGGGCGAGCGTGCGCGACAAGCTGATCAACGGCGACATCGATGCCGCGCACGTGCTCTACGGCCTCGTCTACGGCGTGCACCTCGGCGTCGGCGGGCCGAAGAAGGACATGTCGGTGCTGATGACGCTGAACAACAACGGCCAGGCGATCACCCTCTCGAAGAAGCTGGCGGACAAGGGCGCAGTCGACGGCAGGAGTCTCGCCGCGCTGATGAAGAAGGAGCCGCGCGAATACACCTTCGCGCAGACCTTCCCCACCGGCACGCACGCGATGTGGCTCTACTACTGGCTCGCGGCGAACGGCGTGAACCCGATGAAGGACGTCAAGGTGATCACCGTGCCGCCGCCGCAGATGGTCGCGAACATGCGCGTCGGGAACATGGACGGCTTCTGCGTCGGCGAGCCGTGGAACCACCGCGCGATCGCCGACGGCATCGGCGTCACCGCGATCACCACCCAGGACGTCTGGAAGGACCACCCCGAGAAGGTGCTCGGCACCACCGCCGAATTCGTGCAGAAACACCCGAACACCGCGCGCGCGATGACCGCGGCGATCATCGAGGCGAGCCGCTGGATCGACGCATCGCTGTCGAACCGGCGCAAGATGGCCGAGACGGTCGCGGCGACCGCCTACGTCAACACTTCGGTCGACGTGATCGTGGAGCGCATCCTCGGGCGCTACCAGGACGGCCGCGGCAAGACCTGGGACGACCCGAACCACATGAAGTTCTACGCGGACGGCGCAGTGAACTTCCCCTACTACTCGGACGGCATGTGGTTCCTCACCCAGCACCGCCGCTGGGGGCTGCTCAAGACCGATCCCGACTACCTCGCGGTCGCGAAGCAGGTCAACCAGGTCGAGCTCTACAAGCAGGCCGCAGCTGCGGTCAAGGCGAGCGTGCCGAAAGACCCGATGCGCACGTCGAAGCTCGTCGACGGGATCGTGTGGGACGGCCGCGATCCGAAGAAGTACGCGGGCTCGTTCGCCGTGCACGCCTGAACCGGAGCCATCCCATGAGCGCAGCACTCTCGCGAGCCGCCCCTCCCGCCGAGGCCGCGCCGCCCCGCGCGGTCGTCCGGCCCCTGCCTTACGTCGCGGCGAAACCGCCGGCGGCCCCGGCACCCGCGCCGCCGGCCGTCGAGTCGATCGCCCGACCCTCGACCGCGGCCGCGCGCCGGCGGCGCGCGGAGCTCGTGCTGAAGCTCCTCGCGCCGGCGCTCGGCATCGTCGCGTTCGTCGGCCTCTGGGCGCTGGTGGCGAAAGGCGGGTCGATTCCCGGCCCGGCCGCGACCTTCGATGCCGCGAAGGCGGTGTTCGCCGACCCGTTCTACCGCAACGGCCCCAACGACCAGGGCATCGGGTGGAAGGTCGCGAATTCGCTCGGCCGCGTCGGCATCGGCTTCGGCCTCGCCGCGCTCGTCGGCATCCCGCTCGGCTTCATGATCGGCCGGTTCCGCTTCCTCGCCGGGATGAGCGAGCCGATCATCAGCCTGCTCCGGCCGGTGTCTCCGCTCGCCTGGCTGCCGATCGGGCTGCTCGTGTTCAAGGGCGCGCAGCCGGCGGCCATCTGGACGATCTTCATCTCGTCGATCTGGCCGATGATCATCAACACCGCGGTCGGCGTGCAGCGCATCCCGCAGGACTACATGAACGTCGCGCGCGTGCTGAACCTGTCCGAGTGGAAGATCTTCACGAAGATCCTGTTCCCGGCGGTGCTGCCCTACATGCTGACCGGCGTGCGCCTGTCGATCGGCGTCGCCTGGCTGGTGATCGTGGCCGCCGAGATGCTCACCGGCGGCGTGGGCCTCGGCTTCTGGGTGTGGGACGAATGGAACAACCTCAAGGTCGAGAACATCCTGATCGCGATCGTCGTGATCGGGCTCATCGGGCTCGCGCTCGAGCAGGCGCTGCTCTTCCTCGCGGGCCGGTTCGACTACGCCAGGGAGCGGAGCTGATCATGGACCGCCACGTCATCGTCGAGCGGGCCGGGATCGCCTTCGACACCAAGCAGGGACCGTTCGTCGCGCTGCGCGACATCGAGCTCACGGTGAGGAAGGGCGAGTTCGTCACGCTGATCGGGCACTCGGGCTGCGGCAAGTCGACGCTGCTCAATCTGATCGCCGGGCTGCTGCATCCGAGCGCCGGAAACATCTTCGTCGCCGGCCGCGAAGTCGCCGGTCCCGGCCCGGACCGGGCGGTCGTGTTCCAGAACCACTCGCTGCTGCCCTGGCTCACCTGCTTCGAGAACGTGCACCTCGCCGTCGAGCGCGTGTTCGGCAGCGTCGAGCCGAAGGCGCGACTCAAGGCGCGCACCGACGCCGCGCTCGCGCTCGTGCACCTCGAGCACGCCGCGCACAAGTACCCGGGCGAAGTGTCGGGCGGCATGAAGCAGCGTGTCGGCATCGCGCGCGCGCTCGCGATGGAGCCGAAGGTGCTGCTGCTCGACGAGCCGTTCGGCGCGCTCGACGCGCTGACGCGGGCGCACCTGCAGGACGAGCTCGTCAAGATCGTCGCCGCCACCGGCAGCACGGTGGTGATGGTGACGCACGACGTCGACGAGGCGGTGCTGCTCTCCGACCGCGTCGTGATGCTCACCAACGGGCCGGCGGCGACCATCGGCGAGATCCTCGAGGTCGACCTGCCGCGTCCGCGCGACCGCCTCGCGCTGGCGGACGACGCGCGCTACATGGCCTGCCGCAGCCGCGTGCTCGCCTTCCTCTACCAGAAGCAGATGCGGCAGGCCGCCTGATGCAGCGCGAGCCGTTCGAGACGCTCGCGCGCAGGCCGCGCCTCGTGGTCGTCGGCAACGGGATGGCGGGCATGCGCGCGCTCGAGCATCTTCTCGAGCTCGCGCCCGACCTCTACGCGGTGACGGTGTTCGGCGCCGAGCCGCACCCGAACTACAACCGCATCCTGCTCTCGCCGGTCCTCGCCGGCGAGCAGACGCTGGCCGACATCGTGCTGAACGACGCGCAGTGGTACGCCGAGAACGGTGTCACGCTGCACCTCGGCAGGAAGGTCACCCGCATCGATCGCGCGCGGCGCGTCGTCGAAGCCGAGGACGGGACGCGGGCCGAGTACGACCGGCTGCTCCTCGCCACCGGCTCGAGCCCGGTGATGCTGCCGTTGCCGGGCATCGGGCTCGAGGGCGTGCTCGCCTACCGCGACATCCACGACACCGAGCGCATGATCGCCGCCGCCGCGCCCGACCGGCGCGCGGTGGTGATCGGCGGCGGCCTGCTGGGGCTCGAGGCGGCGAACGGGCTGCGCGCCCGCGGGATGGACGTGACGGTCGTGCACCTCATGCCGTGGCTGATGGAGCGTCAGCTCGACCGCGCGGCGGCCGACCTGCTGCAGAAGGCGCTCGAGGCGCGCGGGATCGCATTCCGGCTGGAAGCGCAGACCGAGGCGATCCTCGGCGAGGACCGCGTCCGCGCCGTGCAGCTGAAATCCGGGGAGACGCTCACCGCCGACCTGGTGGTCATGGCGGTCGGCATCCGACCCAACACCGCGCTCGCCGAAGCCGCCGGGCTGTACTGTCACCGCGGCATCGTCGTCAACGACACGCTGCAGACGTTCGATCCGCGCATCTACGCCGTGGGGGAATGCGTCAACCACCGCGGCACCACGTACGGCCTGGTCGCGCCGCTGTTCGAGATGGCCAAGGTCTGCGCCAATCACCTCGCGCAGGCCGGCATCGCGCGCTACACGGGATCGTTCGTGTCCACGAAACTGAAGGTGACCGGAATCGACGTGTTCTCGGTCGGCGATTTCGCCGGCGGCGCCGGCACCGAGGAGATCGTGCTCGCCGATCCGGGCGCCGGCGTGTACCGCAAGCTCGTGCTCCGCGACGACCGGCTGGTCGGCGGCGTGCTCTACGGCGACACCTCCGACGGTGCGTGGTATCTCAAGCTCGTGCGCGACCGCGCGAACGTCGCCGAGATGCGCGACCGCCTCATGTTCGGCGAGACGAACGTCGGGGACACCGGGCACCTCGGCAAGTCGAACGTCGCGGCGATGGCCGACGACATGGAGGTGTGCGGCTGCAACGGCGTGTGCAAGGGCGCGATCGTCAAGGCGGTGAAGGAGAAAGGGCTCTTCACCCTGGACGAGGTGCGCAAGCACACCAAGGCGTCGAGCTCCTGCGGCTCGTGCACCGGCCTGGTCGAGCAGATCCTGATCAACGTCCTCGGCGCCGACTATTCGGCCGCGCCGAAGCAGAAGGCCCTGTGCGGCTGCACCGACCGCTCGCACCAGGAGGTGCGGGACGCCATCCGCGAGCATCGCCTCGTCTCGATCGCGGCGACGCGCGAGTTCCTGGAGTGGCGCACGCCAGACGGCTGCGCAACCTGCCGTCCGGCACTCAACTATTACGTGATCTCCACCTGGCCGCGCGAAGCGCAGGACGACCCCCAGTCGCGCTTCATCAACGAGCGCAGCCACGCCAACATCCAGAAGGACGGCACCTACTCGGTGGTGCCGCGCATGTGGGGTGGCGAGACGACCGCCGCCGAGCTGCGGCGCATCGCCGACGTCGTCGACAAGTACCGCATCCCGACGGTGAAGGTCACCGGCGGGCAGCGCATCGACCTCCTCGGCGTGAGAAAGGAGGACCTGCGCGGCGTCTGGCGCGACCTTGACATGCCTTCCGGCCACGCCTACGCGAAGGCGCTGCGGACGGTGAAGACCTGCGTCGGGTCCGAGTGGTGCCGGTTCGGCACGCAGGACTCGACGCAGATGGGCAAGGACCTGGAGCGCGCCCTGTGGCGGATGTATGCGCCGCACAAGGTCAAGCTCGCCGTCTCCGGCTGTCCGCGCAACTGCGCCGAGGCCGGCATCAAGGACGTCGGCGTGATCGGCGTCGAGTCGGGCTGGGAGATCTACGTCGCGGGCAACGGCGGGATCAAGACCGAGGTCGCGCAGTTCCTCGTGAAGGTGAAGACCGCCGGCGAAGTCCTCGAGCACGCCGGCGCGTTCCTGCAGCTCTATCGGGAGGAGGGCTGGTACCTCGAGCGCACCGTGCACTTCGTCCACCGTGTCGGCATGGACGCCGTGCGCAAGCGCGTCGTCGACGACGCCACGGGCCGCCGCGCGCTGTGGGAGCGACTGCAGTTCGCGCTCGAGGGCGAGCCCGATCCGTGGCGCGAGCTCGCGAAAGCGGGCGTCGACGAGCGGCAGTTCGAAGCCATCGAGGCCTAGGCCGTGAGCCACTGGACCGATCTCTGCGCGCTCGAAGACATCCCGCGGCTCGGCGCGCGCCGCGTGCGCCGCATGGACGGGGTCGAGATCGCGGTGTTCCGCACCACCGACGACCGGGTGTTCGCGCTCCTCGACCGCTGCCCGCACAAGGGCGGGCCGCTGTCGCAGGGCATCGTCTTCGGCGACAGGGTCGCCTGTCCGCTGCACAACTGGACGATCGCGCTCGATTCCGGCCGGGCCATCGCGCCCGATGAGGGCTGCGTGCGCCGGTTTGCGGTGCGCGTCGAGAACGGCCGGGTGCTGCTCGATCCGACGACGCCGCTCGCGGTGGCACCGGCGGATTCGACCGTCCATGCGTAGGGAAGTCCGCTCGACCTGCTGCTACTGCGGCGTCGGCTGCGGCGTGCTCGTCGAGACCGACGGCGAGCAGATCCTCGGCGTGCGCGGCGATCCCGAGCATCCGGCGAACTTCGGGCGGCTGTGCACGAAGGGCGCGACGCTGCATCTCACCGCGCGGCCCGCGCTGCGGGAGGCGCGCCTGCTCCATCCCGAGCTGCGCCGTTCGCGCGCCGCAGCCCGCACCCGCGCCACCTGGGACGAGGTGCTCGAGCATGCCGCCGACCGTTTTGCCGCGATCGTGCGCGCGCACGGGCCCGACGCGGTCGCGTTCTACGTCTCGGGGCAGCTGCTGACCGAGGACTATCACGTCTTCAACAAGCTCGCGCGCGGCGTGGTCGGCACCAACAACATCGACACCAACTCGCGCCTGTGCATGTCTTCGGCGGTCGCGGGCTACAAGGCGACGCTCGGCGCGGACGCGCCGCCGTGCAGCTACGACGACATCGAGCACGCCGATCTCGTCTTCATCGCCGGCTCCAACACCGCGATCGCCCACCCGGTGCTCTACCGCCGCCTCGAGGTCGCGCGCACGCGCCGCAGGAACCTCCGCGTGATCGTCGTCGATCCGCGCCGCACCGATACCGCGCGCGAGGCGGACCTGCACCTGGCGATCGCGCCGGGCACCGATGTCGTGCTGTTCCACGGCATGCTGCACCTGATGCTCTGGGAGGGGCTCTTCGACCAGGCGTTCATCCGCGCGCACACCGAAGGCTTCCACGCCCTGCGCGAGACGGTGCGGGAGTACACGCCGGCCGCCGCAGCGGCGATCTGCGGCATCGCCGAGCGCGACCTGGTGCAGGCCGCGCGGTGGTTCGGCGAGTCGCGCGCGGTGCTGTCGCTCTACTGCCAGGGCCTGAACCAGTCGACCTCGGGGACGCTCAAGAACGCCGCGCTCGTCAACCTGCATCTCGCCACCGGCCAGATCGGACGGCCGGGCGTCGGGCCGTTCAGCCTCACCGGGCAGCCGAACGCGATGGGCGGCCGCGAGGTCGGCGGGCTTGCGAACCTGCTGCCCGGGCATCGCGAAGCCGGCGACCCGGGGCATCGCGCGGAGATCGCCGCGCTGTGGGGGATCGACGAGCTGCCTGCGGCGCCCGGCAAGACCGCGGTGGAGATGTTCGAAGCGCTCCGCACCGGCCGGATCAAGGCGATCTGGATCGCCTGCACCAACCCCGCGCAGTCGCTGCCCGACCAGCACGCGGTGCGCGCCGCGCTCGAGCGCGCGGAGCTCGTGGTCGTGCAGGATGCCTACGCCGGCATCGAGACCGCGCGCTACGCGGACGTCCTGCTGCCGGCGGCGAGCTGGGGCGAGAAGGAGGGCACCGTCACCAACTCCGAGCGGCGCATCTCGCGCGTGCGCGCGGCGGTGCCGCCGCCGGGCGAGGCGAGGGCCGACTGGGTGATCGCCGCCGACTTCGGGCGCCGGCTGGCGCGGCGACTGCGCCCGCAGCAGCGGGACCTCTTCGCGTTCGATTCCGTCGAGGACGCGTGGAACGAGCATCGCGCCGCGACGCGCGGGCGCGATCTCGACATTACCGGGCTCTCGTACCCGATCCTCGACGCCGCCGGGCCGCAGCAGTGGCCGATGCCCGAGGGCGCGGCGACCGGGCGTGCGCGGCTCTACGAGGACCGCGTCTTCCCGACGGAAGCGGGCCGGGCGCGCTTCTTCGCCTGGGGCTATCGGCCGCCGGCCGAACGCGCCGACGCGCGCTACGCGATACGGCTCACGACCGGTCGCCTGCGTGACCAGTGGCACGGCATGAGCCGCACCGGCACGCTCGCGCAGGCGTTCGGCCATGCGCCCGAGCCCGCGCTCGAGATGAATCCGGGCGATCTCGCCCGCCGCGGCCTGAAGCCCGGCGACCTCGCGCTCGTCGAGTCGCGGCGCGGCCGCGTGATCGTGCCGGTGGGGGCGAGCGACGACGTCGCGAGCGGGCAGGCGTTTCTCGCGATGCACTGGGGCGACCGGTTCCTGGGCGGCGCCGAGGGCGGCGGCGTCAATGCGCTGACGATTGCGGCGTTCGACCCGGTGTCGAAGCAGCCGGAGCTGAAGCATGCCGCCGTGCGCGTCGCCAAGGCGGAATTGCCGTGGCGCCTCGTCGCGTTCGGCTGGCCGGCGCGGGGCAGCGCAGCGGCGGCCGCCGATCGCCTGTCCGCGCTCGGGCGCGCGCTCGATTTCGCCGCGGTCACGCTGATCGGGCGCGACCGCGAGGGCGTGCTGCTGCGCGCCGCGGCCGCAGCCCCGCCCGCGGCCGGCGTGCTGGAAGCGCTCGACGCCGCGCTCGGGCTCGATCACGCCGGCGTGATCCGCTACGACGACGACCGGCGCGGGATCGGTCGCCGCATCGAGGTCGTCACGGGGAAACTGCGCGCGGTGCGGCTCTCGGGCGACGCGGGCGCGGTGGCCGCGGAACGCTGGCTGCGCGACTGGCTCCTGCGCGGCGAGGCGGTCGAGCCGATCCGCCGGCTGCTCGTCGTGCCGTCCGGCGCGCCGCCCGCGGGCGGCGCGGCCCCCGCCCGGGTGGTTTGCAGCTGCCTCGGCGTGACCGATGCCGCGATCGCGACGGCGCTGCCGGAGGCGCCATCGCTCGCAGCGCTGCAGGCGAAGCTCGGCTGCGGCACGCACTGCGGGTCGTGCCTGCCCGAGCTGAAGCGCCTGCTGTCTGCGCGCGAGCGGGCGGCGGCGTGACGCGCGGCAAGGTCTATCTCGTCGGCGCGGGCCCGGGCGATCCGGAGCTCGTGACGCTGAAAGCGGTGCGCGCGCTCGGCGAGGCGGACGTCGTGCTGCACGACGATCTCGTCAACCCGGCGATCCTCGCGCATGCGCGCACCGACGCGCGGATCGTGCACGTCGGCAAGCGCGGCGGCTGCCGGTCGACGCCGCAGGTGTTCATCGAGCGGCTGATGGTCCGGCTCGCGCGACGCGGCAGCGTCGTCGCGCGGCTGAAGGGTGGCGATCCGTTCGTGTTCGGTCGCGGCGCCGAGGAGGTCGCGGCGCTCCGCGCCGCCGGCGTCGAGTGCGAAGTCGTGAGCGGGTTGACCGCCGGCATCGCCGTGCCGGCGGCGGCCGGCATTCCCGTGACCCACCGCGGGCTCGCGCGCGGCGTCGCGCTCGTCACCGGCCACACGCGCGACGGGACCACCCCCGACTGGTCAGGGCTGGCGCGCTCCGGGCTGACGCTCGTCGTGTACATGGGCGTCGCCACGCTCAAGCAGACCGTCGCCGACCTGCATGCGGGCGGCATGGCGGGCGACACCCCGGCCGCGGCGATCCAGCACGGCACCACCGGACGCCAGCAGCAGGTCATCACGACGCTTGCGGGACTTCCGGCGGCGGTCGCCGCGGCGGGGCTCGGCAGTCCCGCAATCATCGTCATCGGCGAGGCGGTCGGCGTCGCGCTCGCTGCGGCCGCGACGGGACGGGCAGCGGCCTGACCGTCAGCCGAGCGCGATCCGTTCGTCCTCGGTCAGCTTGATCCCTGCCGCGCGCACGTTCTCCTCGAGGTGGGCGAGCGACGCGGTGCCGGGGATCGGCAGCATCACCGGCGCGCGCGCGAGGAGCCACGCGAGCGCGATCTGCGCCGGGCTCGCGCCGCGCGCGGCGGCGATGCGCTTCAGCTTCGCCGAGCGCAGGCTACGTCCGGCGCCGAGCGGATACCACGGGATGAACGCGATGCCGAGACGCACGCACTCCGCGAGCACGTCGTCCGAGCTGCGATCGTCGTAGTTGTACTCGTTCTGCACCGAGACGATCGGCGCGATCCTGCGGGCGGCGCGCAGCTCGGCCACCGACACGTTCGAGAGCCCGATGTGCCGGACCTTGCCGGCGCGCTGGGCGCGGGCGAGCGCGCCGACCGAGTCCGCGAACGGTACGCGCGGGTCGGGGGCGTGCAGCTGGTAGAGGTCGATCCGCTCGATCTTCAGCCGCTGCAGGCTGGCGTTCACTGCGTGGCGCAGGTGCTCGGGATCGGCGTTCGAGTTCCAGGCGTGCCGGTTCGGCCGCACCAGGCCGCCCTTCGTCGCGATCACGAGACCCTCGGGGTACGGATGCAGCGCCTCGGCGATCAGCGTCTCGTCGACCTCCGGGCCGTAGCTGTCCGCGGTGTCGATGAAGTTCACGCCGAGCTCGAGTGCGCGCCGGAGCACGCGGTGCGCGGCGGTGCGGTCGGCGGGCGGGCCCCACACGTCGCGCCCGCACAGGCGCATCGCGCCGAAGCCGAGGCGGTTCACGCGCAGGTCGCCGAGGGCGACGGTGCCAGCGGCGTCGGCGCGGGGCGGTCGGGCGGCGTCCATGACCCGTAATCACAGCGCGTTTCCCGCCCGGGCGCAATCGGGGCAGTGGCGGTAGCATCGCCCGCGGGGAGGACGAGAAGCATGACGGTCGAGCTCTCGGGCGTCTGGACGCTCTTTGCCGCGCTCGCCACGATCGAGCTCGGCAAGCGCATCAACCGCGCCGTGCCCCTGATCGAGCGCGGCAACATCCCGCCCGCGGTCACCGCAGGCCTCCTGCTGTCGCTCCTCCTCGCCGTCGCGCGCGCGCGCGGCTGGCTGGACGTCAAGTTCGCGACCGGGCCGCGCGACGTGCTGCTGCTCGTCTTCTTCGCCTCGCTCGGGTTCGGCGCCCACCTCGGCCGGTTCGCCTCGGCGGGCAAGGGCGCCCTGGTCATCTGCGTCGCGATCACGCTCGCAGTCCTCGCGCAGAACTTCGCCGGCATCGCGATCGCCCGGGCCTTCGGCGCCGAGCCCGCCGCCGGGCTCTTCATGGGGAGCATCGCCTTTCTCGGCGGGCACGGGACCGCGACCGCCTGGGCGAACGCCCCGGAGGGGCAGGCGATCGCCGGCGCGTTCGAGATCGGCATCGGCAGCGCCACGCTCGGGCTGGTGCTCGGCGGGCTCGTCGCCGGGCCGGTCTCGGTGTGGCTCGCGACCCGGAGCAGCGCGCAGGCGCGGCACGCGACGGTGTTCGAGGGCGCCGCGCCGGCGCCGGGCGTCCAGGAACCGGCGTTCTCGTCGGACCGCTGGATCCCGTGCCTGCTGTGGATCCTCGCGTGCCTCGCGATCGGCCCGTGGGTGCGCGACGGGGCGGCGGAGCTCGGCTTCAAGATGCCGACGTTCCTGGCGGTCCTGCTGACCGGCGTCCTGATCACCAACGTCGCGGACGCGGCGCGGCGCCCGCTCGACACCGAGGTGACCGACCTCGTGGGCACGATCGCGCTGCGGATCTTCCTCGCGATCGCGATGCTCACGCTCGACTGGACCGAGCTGGTCGAGAAGCTGCCGATGCTGCTCGCGGGCGCAGTCGTCCAGGCGGCGGTGACCGTGCTCATCGCGGTGCTCGTCGTCTACATGCTGTTCGGACGCGACCGCGACGCCGCGGCGGCGAGCGGCGGGTTCATCGGCTTCAGCCTCGGGGCGATGCCGGTGGGCCTCGCGGTGATGCGGCAGCTCAACGCGACCTTCGGCGAGACGCCGCGCGCGCTGCTCGCCATCACGCTCGCCGCGTCGCTCTACACCGACACGGCGAACGCGCTCATCCTCGCGGCGCTCTTCCGCTGGCTCGGCGGCTGACGGCCCGGCCGGCGGACGGGATAGACTCCGGGCCTCCCGACGTCAACCAGGAGCGCGCCGCAATGGCAGGCCAAGCCAAGTACGTCTTCATCGCCAGCATGGACGTCGACCCGGACAAGGAGGCGATCTTCAACGAGGTCTACGACACCGAGCACATTCCGCTCATCCTGAAGGTGCCCGGCGTTCTCTCGGCGCGGCGCTGCCAGACCGTGCCGCTGAAGATGTTCATCGGCGGCGAGGTCAAGTCGATCGTCGCCGAGGGCGAGCCGCGGTACAGCGCGATCTACGAGCTCGAGAGCGCGGAGGTGCTCACGAGCGAGGCCTGGGCGAAAGCGGTGGATGCCGGCCGCTGGCCCACGCACGTGCGGCCCTACACCCGCAACCGCCGGCACGTGCTGAAGAAGCTGGACTGACCGCGCTCAGGCGACGAGCTGCTCGGGCGCGAGATAGCGCTGGCGCCAGGTCTCGAAGGGCACTTCGTCGGCCGCCTCCATCGCGCGCTGCTCGGCGTGCGACTGGTCGGCCAGGCGCGCGAAGCGCGCCGCGACCTCGGGCGGCAGCGGCCGGGCGCGCAGCGACGTGGCATGGCGGCGCGACAGGTCGAGCACGCAGTCGGTGTAGGAGTCCTCGTGCGCGCGCATCGCGCGCAGCAGGCGTGCCGAGGGCACCGAATCCGGATCGCCGAGCGCCGCGATCGCGGCCGCCAGCGCGTCGCGATGCGCGTTCCCGCCGTGCGCCCGGTCGAGCGTCGCGGCGAACGGCGCGCATTCGGACAGGAGCTGCCCGCCCCATTCGACGAGCGGCACGTCCCGGGTGCCGCGCGCGAGCTTCAAGCCCGGCTCGCGGCCGCGTGTGGCGACCGTCTGCTGGTTGCGGCGCAGCGCGGCGATCTCGTCCGGCGAGTCGGGCGGGCTCTCGGTGAGCAGGCAGTGCAGCAGGAACGCGTCGAGGAACCGCATCGTCGGCGCGTCGATGCCGACCGGCAGGAACGGGTCGAGGTCCATCAGGCGCACCTCGACGTATTCCACGCCGCGATCGCGCAGCGCGTGCAGCGGCCGCTCGCCCGGCCGGATCGTGCGCTTCGGCCGGATCGTGCCGTAGAACTCGTTCTCGATCTGCAGCAGGCTGGTCGCGAGCTGCCGGTAGTCCCCGCCGTCGCGCAGGCCGATCGCCTCGTACGGCGGGTAGGGGCGGGTGAGCGCCTCCTGCAGCGAGGCGCCGTAGCTCGCGAGGCTGTTGAAGCTCACTGCGAGCGCGCTCTGCGCGTCGCTCTGGTAGCCGAGCCGGCCCATGCGCAGCGACGTCGCGTGCGGGCGGTAGAGCGTGCCCGGCGCGAGCACCTCGAGCTCGTGGTCACGGCCCGCGACGAAGCTCGCGCACACCGCCGGCGAGGCGCCGAAGAGGTAGAGCACCAGCCAGGAGTGGCGGCGGAAGTTGCGAATGAGCGCGAAGTAGTCGGCGTTCGTCGCGCCCGGTATCGACCAGTTGTAGTGGATGCCGGAGATCGCCTGCATGCGCCGGCCATAGCGGTGCGACAGGCCGATGCGGTAGATCGTCTTCGCGCGCCCCAGGTTCGAGGTTCCGTACTGGCCGATCGGGATGCTCTCGTCCGAAGGCAGCCCGCAGGGCATGCTCGCGCACCAGAGCAATTCGTCGCCGATCGCCCGGTAGACGACCTGGTGGATGTGCTCGAGCTGCGCGAGGCAGGCCTCGGGCGTCGCGTGCGGCGCGGTAATCAGCTCGAGCTGCGACTCGCTGAAATCGGTCGTGATGTGCGGGTGCGCGAGCGCCGCGCCGAGCGCGGCCGGATGCGGCGTGGTCGCGAGCGCGCCGTCCGGGCGCACCCGCAGGCTCTCCTTCTCGACGCCGCGGCGGATGCCCTTCAATGCCTCCGGCGATAACGCGTGTGTGCGGTCCATGAGCTCGAACGGTTCAGTGCGGCAGGAAAGCGGTTTGCGCGAGGAACAGCGCTTATAGCAGATCCGGGGGCCGGGCCGAGGCCCGGGGCCGCCGGCCGGCCGGCCGGTCCCGGGGTGTCGCTCGCGCCCGACAGCGGCCGGTGCGCGGCCCGCCGCGGTGAACTCCTTCCTGTGCGCGCGGAGGCCCTGCGCTCACTATGCGTTTGTCATAGCCCCGGCAGACGAGCCCCGTGCGATCGCCCCGTCCGAGCCGCCTCCTCGCCGCGCGCGTCGTCGTGCAGCCGTACGGCATCTGGCACCGGCCGTGGGCGCGCGCCGGCGCGATGGCGCTCTGGCTCGCGCTCGGCGCGCTCGCCGCCTCCTGGCTCCTCGCACCGGACGGCGACCCCGGCGGGGAGCGCGCGGCGCTGAAGACCGAGCTCGAGGCGGCGCAGCGCACGCTCGACGCCGAGCGCCTTCGCGCGGCCGAACTCGCGCGCGAGGTCGAGGTGCTGGAGCGCGAGTCGCGGCGACTGCGCGAGGAACTCGCCGGCCAGCAGCGGGCCTCGAAGCGGCGC
>CAZIXQ010000038.1:4540-21858 GCA_964543155.1 uncultured Enterobacteriaceae bacterium | reverse complement strand
CGCCGCGTCGGGCTCGTCCCGGCGGGCGGGCTCGGCCTCGTGCGCCGCGCGGTGTTCTGGTCGCTCGCCGCGTGGCTGCCGATCGTGCTCTGGGCGCTCTATGTCGGCCGCGCCATGCCGGGCGTCGCGGGTGAGCCGCTGCTCGCCCACTTCGGCGTGCACGCGCGGTTCCTCGTCGCGGTCCCGCTCCTCATCCTCGCCGAGGGCCCGGTGCACGCCCTCACCACGCGCCTGCTCCCCCAGTTCGTGCACTCGGGCGTCGTGCCGCCGTCCGGGGTGGAGCCGTTCCGCGCGGCGATCGCGGCGACCGCGCGGCTGCGCGACGCCTCGCTGCCCTGGGCGCTGATGCTCGGGATCGTCATCGCGTTCGCATCCACCTCCGAGATCGTTCATCGCTCGCACGAGATCGACTGGGAAGGCACCCCGGCGGGGCGGCCGGGCTTCGGCGCGCTCTGGTACCTCTACGTCGCGCGCTCGATCTACCTCACGCTGGTCCTCGCCTGGCTCTGGCGGGTCGTGCTGCTCGCGGTGCTGTTCTGGCGCATCGCCCGGCTCGACCTGGCGCTCGTGCCCACGCACCCCGACCGCGCCGGCGGGCTCGGCTTCCTCGAGCGGGTGCCGCCGCTCTTCGCCCCGGTGCCGCTCGCGATCGGCTGCGTGGTCGCGTCGCGCTGGGCGCACGACGCCGTCTACCACGGGCTCGCGCTGCCGTCGCTCAAGGCGCAGATGATCGCGTTCGTCGTGCTGTCGGTCGTCCTCTTCCTTCTTCCGCTCGCCGCGTTCGCGGGGCCCCTGAAGCGCGCGAAGAAGCAGGCGTTGCTCGACTACGGCGCGCTCGTCGGCCGGCACGGCCGGCTGGTGCACGAGCGCTGGATCCAGGGGAAGCCCGTCGGCGACGAGGCGCTGCTCGCCGCGCCGGAGCTGGGGCCCGTCGCCGACACCGCCGCCGTGTACGACGCGGTCAAATCGATGCGCACCTTCCTGGTCGGCAAGGACACGATCGTTCCGCTCGCGGCCGCCGCCGTGGCGCCGATGCTCGCGGTGCTCGCGCTCCAGGTGCCGGTGAAGGACCTGGTGCTCACGCTGGTCAAGGCGCTCCTGTAGCCGGAGCGCTTCATCCGCAGCGCCGTCGCGTCTCGACGTGGTTCCAGACGCCGGGCGTCTGCGCCGGGCGCGACCTGTGCGTCGCGCCGTGGCGCCGCGACCCGCTCCCCGAGATCCAACGCAGCACGACGAGCAGCGCAAGCGCCAGCAGCAGTCCGTGCAGGTATCCCATGATTCCCTCCGCATATGCGTAACGACGGTGCGGAGACTAACGAGCGGGCGGGACGCTTGGGAACGGTTCGCAACAGACCTTTACACCTGTTGCAACTGGAGAGCGCTCGCCGGGAACGAGCGGTCGGTGGAGCGCGACGAGCGGCGCGGACCCGCGCCGGCGGGGGTCAGTTCGTCGCGCCGGTCCAGCGGGCCAGCATGCGCTCGAACTCCTCGGGCGGCACCGGCTTGGAGAAGAAGTACCCCTGCACCTCGTCGCAGCCGTGGTGGCGCAGGAAGTCGAGCTGCTCCGCGGTCTCGACGCCCTCGGCCACCACCTTCAGCCGCAGGCTGTGGCCGAGCGAGATCACCGCCTTGGCGAGCAAGGCGTGCTGCTGGTCGGTCGCGACCTCGCTCACGAACGAGCGGTCGATCTTGAGCGCGTCGATCGGGAAGCGCGAGAGGTAGGAGAGGTTCGAGTAGCCGGTGCCGAAGTCGTCGATCGCGACGCGCACGCCGAGACCCTTGAGCTCGGCGAGCATCGCGACGAACTCCTCGCCGTGGCCCATGATCGTGCTCTCGGTGAGCTCCAGCTCTAGACGGCTTGCTTCCAGCCCGGTCTCGGCGAGCGCCGACCGGATCGTCTCGACCAGGCGGCCCTGGCGGAACTGGCGCGCGGAGAGATTGACCGACACGCTCAGCTCGTCGAAGCCGAGGTCCACCCAGTCGCGCGCCTGGCGGCACGCGGCGCGCAGCACCTGCTCGCCGATCTGGTTGATCAGGTTCGCCTCCTCGGCGACCGGGATGAACTTCGCCGGCGGCACGAAGCCGAGCTCGGCGTCGCGCCAGCGCACCAGCGCCTCCATGCCGACGATCTTCTTCGAGCGGATGTCGACGCGCGGCTGGTAGTGGACCTCGAACTCCTCGCGCTCGGTCGCGCGGCGCAGCGACCCCTCGAGCGCGAGGCGCTCCAGGGCGAGCGCGTTCATGTTCGGCGCGTAGAACTGGAAGCTGTTGCGGCCGCGCTCCTTCGCGCTGAACATCGCCGCGTCGGCGTTGCGCAGCAGCGTCGTCGTATCTTCGCCGTCGTTCGGGTAGAGCGCGATCCCGACCGAGCAGGTCACGTACAGCTCGCGGCCGTCGATCGTCACCGGCTGCGCGACCTCGGCGATGATGCGCTCGACCACCGCCACGACCGACTCGACGGTCGACTGGTCGGCGAGCACCACCACGAACTCGTCGCCGCCCTGGCGCGCGACCGTGTCGATCTCGCGCAGGGCGCCGCGAATGCGGCGCGAGATGCGCATGAGCAGCTCGTCGCCAGAGCCGTGCCCGAGGCTGTCGTTGATCACCTTGAAGCGGTCGAGGTCGATGAACGCGACCGCGACCAGCGAGCCGTTGCGGTGCGCGTAGCCGAGCGCCTGGCGCAGCCGGTCCTCGAGCAGCCCACGGTTCGGCAGTCCGGTGAGGGCGTCGTGGGTAGCCTGGAATTCGAGCTCGGCCTGGTAGCGCTTGCGCTCGGTGATGTCCTCGACGGTGCCTTCGTAGTGGAGCACGCGCCCGTCCGGGGCGCGCACGACCCGCGCGTTCTCCGAGATCCAGATCACCGAACCGTCGCGCCGGTGCACCTGCGACTCGAACTGCGTGACCGCGCCCGTCTCGCGCATCAGCCGCTCGAAATCCGCGCGCCGTTCCGGGTCGACGTACAGGCTGCGGCCGGACGCGGCGAGCGAGCCCATGAGCTCCTCGGGCGACTCGTAGCCGTAGATGCGGGCGAGCGCCGGGTTCGCGCTGATGAAGCGCCCCTCGGCGGTGGTCTGGTAGATGCCCTCGACGGTGTTCTCGAAGATCGAGCGGAACCGCCGCTCCGCGTTCGCGAGCGCCTCGACCGCGCGGTGCCGGTCGGTGATGTCCTCGATGAAGCCCTCGACCATGCGGCGTCCGTGGCGGTCCCGGAACGCGGCGCCGCGCTCCAGGACCCACTTCGCGGTGCCGTCGGGAAGGGCGAGGCGGTACTCGACTTCGAACGGGCGGGCCTCGATCAGCGCGCGATAGAGCTCCGCGCGCACCCGCTGCCGATCGCCGGCGTCGACCAGCCGGTCGTAGACGATGCGCGCCTGCCCCGCGAGCCGGGCGGGCGCGAGACCGAGGAGCGGCGCGCACCCGTCGCTCACGTACTCGATCGTCCAATCGGGGTCCACGCGCAGGCGGTAGACCATCCCGTCCAGCCGGTCGAGCAGAACGGTGAGCACCGGCTGCGAGGTCGCGAGCGACGGCAGCGCTTCGGCGGGCGGGTTCGGCTGCGGCTGGCTCATAGGTTCGCGCCGGGTCGCCCGGGCGTGAAAGATCCCCGCGGCGGGCCGGACGGTGGCGAGTTAGCAAGTCCGCTGCCAGACCGGCAGCGGGGGCGGCGCGCTACGCACGGCGCAGGAACTATTTCCGGCCGCCGCGCGCGAAAGAGGCGAAGGCCGGCCCGGCCCGTGCAATAAGCGCGGCGAGCGCCTCAGCCGCGCGCCCGCCGCAGCATGCGGGATGTCGACAGTCTGTCGGGCGCGCGACGCCCGACGGCGCCGCTCAGACGGAGACCTGCATGCCCTTCGCCACCCCCGGCCGCGCCGCCATCCGCTCGGCCCACTTCGCCAGGTGGGGCAGGCCGCCGTGCTTGTCGATCACGGGCTTGCGCGTGGCCACCACCGGATAGAGTGCGAGGTCCGCGACCGAGATCTCGTCGACCAGGTACTCGCCGTCGGCGAGCCGACTGTCGGCGACGCGCAGCGCGTTCACCAGGCGCTTCTCGAAGAACTCGACGTTCGCCGCCGATTTCTCGGGAGCGGCCATCGAGAGCTGGAAGATTGTGCCGCTCGCGCCCGCGACGTCCGAGCAGGCGTGCATGAGCCACTGCAGCGCAGTGGCACGCCGCGCCGGATCCTTCGGCAGGAACCGCCCCGACTTCTCCGCCACGTAGAGCACGATCGCGCCCGATTGCGCGAGCGCGAGCGGCGTCCCGCCCGGGCCCTCGTCGTCGACGATCGCGGGAATCGCGGCGGCGGGGTTGATCCTGAGGTAGTCAGGCTTGCGCTGGTCGCCCGCCTGGAGATTGAGCTTGTGCGCGCGGTAGGCGAGGCCGGACTCCTCGAGCGCGATCGCCGCCCGATGTCCGTTGGCCGTGCCAGCGGTATAGAGATCGATCATTTCGGCGTTTCCCTGCGGCTCAGCCGCGCGACTGCAGCGCGGCGATGCGCTGCTCGATCGGCGGGTGGGTCGAGAAGAGCGCCATCCAGCCCGGCCGGTCGCTGATGCCCAGCGCCTTGATCGACTCGGGCAGCGCGCCGGGCTCGATTCCGCCCAGGCGCTTGAGCGCGTTGATCATCGGCTGCGGATTGCCGACATATTCCGCCGACCCGCGATCGGCGCGGAACTCGCGCTGCCGCGAAAACCACGCGACGATGATGGAGGCGAGCAGGCCGAACACGATCTGGCACACGATCACGGTGATGAAGTAGCCCGGGCCGAAGCCGCGCTCGGTGCGGAAGACGGCGCGATCGACGATCGTCCCGACGATGCGCGACAGGAACACGACGAAGGTGTTCACCACGCCCTGGATCAGCGTCATCGTCACCATGTCGCCGTTCGCGACGTGCGCGACCTCGTGGCCGAGCACCGCGGCGACCTCTTCCTTGTTCATCGACTGCAGCAGCCCGGTGGACACCGCGACCAGCGCGGAGTTCTTGAACGCGCCGGTGGCGAACGCGTTCGGTTCGCCCTCGTAGACCGCCACCTCGGGCATGCCGATCCCCGCCTTCTGCGCGAATCCGCGCACCGTCTCGACGAGCCAGCGGTGGTCGGCGCTCTCGGATCCATCGACGATCTGCGCGCCGGTCGACCACTTCGCCATCTGCTTCGACAGCAGGAGCGAGATGATCGCGCCGGTGAAGCCGACCACCGCCGAGAACGCGAGCAGCGGCCCGACCGCGAAGCCCTCCTGCGCGATGGCCCGGTCGAGCCCGAACACCCTGAGTACGACCGTCAGCACCACCAGCACGGCGATGTTGGTGAGGACGAAGAGCATGATGCGCTTCATGGGATCTCCTGGTGGGGGATGCCTGCGACGGGGGGCGATTGTACCTGCTGCCGGTGACCGTTCGGCGCCGGCACCGGGCGGCGGCGCACAATGCTGCGTGCGCCGGAGGGGCTCCCCGCGCTACGCGCGCGCGGCGGCGAGCCGCTGCCGGGCGAGCTCGAGCAGCGCCCCGGCGCGCGCGAGCTCGGCGGGGGCGAGCTCGTGCAGCCACGCATAGTGCGGCGGCCGCAGCTCCACCGCGACGAAGGCGAAGCGCGGCGTCCGGCCGGTGAGGCGCCGCACCGCGTCCACGTAGTGCGCCGCCTGCAGGTCGTAGCCGAAGCGCTTGCGGGTGCGCGTGAACGCGCGCGGGCGCACGTCGCCGGTGGTCTTCAGCTCGAGAACGATCTCGTCGGAGAAGCAGTCGGGGCGCGCCTTCCAGCGCCGGCCGGCCTCGTCGGTCCAGTAGATCGACATCTCCTTCATGCCCGCGTCGATCCACCCGGCGAGCGGGGCGCGCGGATAGGCGCGGATCGCGTCGCGCGCGCCGGCGAGCCGCGCGAACTCCGTCCCGGTGATCCAGGTGCGGTCGAGCGCCTCGATCGCCTCCTCGGCCGGCGGGGTATCGCGGTCGAGGACGAGGTGGTCGGCGGCGAAGCGCGCGGGCTCGAAGACGAGCGCGTGGAGCGCCTGCGCGAGCCGCTGGCTGCCGTCGTCCTCGAACGGGGCATCGGCCGCCGCCGGACCCGAGCGCAGCACCCGGCGCAGGGTCGAGCTCGAGCCGTAGTCGGCGCGCGCGAGATAGGCCGCCAGCGGCTCCTGCCTCACCTGGGGCGGCGTCCCGGCCGGCGCGGGGCGCTCCCGCACCAGGTCGTCGATCGTTCGCATCGGGGGTCTCGCGGTTCGTCTTCGGGGGTGGAGCTCAGGGGTAGACCCGGGCGGCGCGCCGGGGTTCCGCCGGGATCGTCCGCTTCCCGCGTGACAATCCGCCGCTCGCGTGTCGCCGGAGGGGAACAAACTCGCGCCGCGGCGTGTTCCGCGGTAGACGCCGGCGGGGGACGCCGCCATGATCGGGCCGGTTCCGGTGCGGCGTCCCCGCGTCCGGACCCAGCCCGATGGCCACGACCGCTCCCGAGAACGCCCAGGCGCCCGCCGACCCCGAGGGGGTGACCCTCGCCGAACGGCTGGACATCGTCACGCGCGTCGCGCGGCGGCTCTTCCGCGTCCCGGTGGTGCTGCTCTCGCTCGTGCACGAGCGCGCGCCGCGGCTGTTCACCGGTCAGGGTGTCCCCGCGAGCGCGCTCGGCACCGAGGTCGCGTTCGACGCCGCCACGCTCGCCGGCGCGGGCCCGCTGGTCATCCCGGATCTCCTCGACGACCCGCGCTTCCGGGAGCACCCGTGGGTGACCGGCCGGCTGCAGCTGCGCTTCTACGCCGGGACGCTGCTCGTCGGCCCCGACGGCACCGTCGCGGGCACGCTCGCGGTGTGCGACCGCACGCCCAACGCGCTTGCCGAGGGCGACCTGCTGCTGCTGCGCGAGCTCGCGCGGCTCGCCGAGTCGGAGCTCGCGCTCGCGGCGCTCGGCCGCTCGCAGGCGGAGCTGCTGAAGCAGCGCGACCAGAGCCGCACCAAAGCGCTCGTCGACACGCGCACGCAGCTCTGGAACCGCCACGCGATGTTCGAGCTGCTCGACCGCGAATTCCACCGCGCCAAGCGCGAGCAGGAGGCGGTGGCGGTGATCCTCGGCGAGATCGACCGCTTCGACGTGGTGGTCAAGCAGCACGGCGCCCCCGCGGGCGACGCGGTGCTGCGCGAGGTCACCAACCGCATCCGCGGCGTGGTGCGCCGTTCCGACACCGTGTCGCGCTTCGGTCCCGACGAGTTCCTGGTGTTTCTCGGCCGTTGCGACCTGGAGAACGGGACCACGCTCGCCGAGCGCATGCGCCAGCGCATCCGCAAGGCGCCGATCGCGGTCGGGCATCAGCACGTGAACGTCACGATGACCTTCGGCGTCTCGGCGAGCGAGGGCGCGGTCGAGTGGACGCCCGACACGCTCGTGCGCCGCGCCGACGAAGCGCTCGCCGACGCGGTGCGCGGCGGTCGCGACAAGGTCGCCGCCAAGCGACTGTAGCGTTCGCGGGCGCGACGCCCGCCGGCTCATGCGTGTAGGCTCGGGGCCTCGCGCGCGCCCGATGCAGTCCTCCAAGTTCGCCACCGGCCTCCTCTTTGTCCTGCTCGCGGTGATCGCGTGGGGCGCGCAGTTCCCGATCGCGAAGAGCGCGTTTCCCGCGGTCGACCCGTTCCACGTCTCCGCGATCCGGTACGGCGTCGCCACGCTGCTCCTCATCCCGATCGTCGCCGCGATAGAGGGCCCGGCCGCGCTGCGCTACTACGGCCGCGTGCGGCCGGCGGCCACGATCGGCGTGATCGGGATGGCGGGCTCGCCGATGCTGGTCTTCGCCGGGCTCGGCCTCACGCGCGCCGAGCACGCCGCGATCATCGTGTCCCTGCAGCCGTCGATGACCGCCATCGCCGACTGGTGGCTGCGCGGCCGGCGCCCGGCGCGATTCACCCTCGGCTGCATCGCCACGGCCTTCGCCGGCGTCGTGCTGGTGGTGACGCGCGGCAATCCCGCGCTCGGCCTGAGCGCGCGCGAGATCGCCGGCGATCTCCTCGTGCTGGTCGGCGCCGCCTGCTGGGTCGTCTACACCATGGGCACCGAGCGCTTCCGCGGCTGGTCGGCGCTCAAGCTCACCGTGCTCACGCTGATCCCCGGCTCGCTCGGCCTCGTGGCCGGGACTGCGCTGCTCGTCGCGCTCGGCCTCTCGCACGTCCCGAGCCCCGCCGCGGTCGCGTCGGTCGCGCCGCAGCTCGCCTTCCTCGCGCTTGCCGGGGTGGCGGCGGCGATGCTCATGTGGAACGCCGGCACCCAGCGCATCGGCGCGCTGAACGCGATGCTGATGCAGAACCTGATGCCGGTGATCGTGTTCGCGATCCAGTATGCGCAGGGCCAGCGCTTCGAGCCCGCCGAGCTCCTCGGCGCAGGCCTCGTGATCGGGGCCCTGATCGCCAACAACCTCTACCTGCGCGCGAAGCACCGGGTGCGGGCTTCGGGTTAACCCCGATCGAACCCGGCCGGCCGGGGCTCGCGTAGACTCCCGCGTCTCGACGGAGGCCGGCATGGCACTGATGGACTGGACGGACGCGCTCGCGCTCGGCGTGGGGCCGATGGACGCGACGCACCGCGAATTCGTGGACCACCTCAACGCGCTCGACGCGGCGGGCGACGACGCGCTCCTCGGCCTGCTGGATGCCTTCATCGCCCACACCGAGGCGCACTTCGCGCAGGAGAGCCTGTGGATGCGCGCGACCGGCTTTCCGCCGGTGCACTGCCACGAGGCGGAGCACGCAGGGGTGCTCGGCGTGATGCGCGAGGTCCGCGGCCACGTCGCGCAGGGGAAGGTGCACGTCGGGCGCGTCCTCGCGCGCGAGCTGCCCGAGTGGCTGCGCCACCACCTCGCCACGATGGACGGGGCGCTCGCCTCCTTCATGCGGACCGTCGAATACGACCCGGCGGGCGAGACCGCGCCGGCCTGACGCCGCGCTCGCGCTAGAGCCCGAGCTCGCGCCGCCAGAACTCGTGGAAGTGCACCATGCCGTCCTCGTGCGGCGAGTGGTACGGTCCGGCGTCCTCTTCGCCGAGCGCGTATAGCGCCGCGCGGCCCTTCTGCAGCCATACGCACGCCGCGGCGTCCTCGGCGGCCGATTCCTGGTAGGCGGACTGGTGGGCCTCGACGAGCTCGCGCTCGAAGAGCGCCACTTCCTCCGGGTAGTAGAACTCGAGCACGTTCAGCGTCTCGTCCGGCGCGACCGGCAGGACGGTGCTGACCACGAGCGCTCCGGGGTACCACTCGAGCATCACGTTCGGGTAGTAGATCGACCAGAGCGTCCCGTATTTCGGCATCTGGCCGCCCGACCACTTGAGGTAGGCGTCGCGGTAGCGCTGGTAGTTGCGCGAGGTCTGGTAGCGGAAGCCGTCCTTGATGCCGAGGACCTGCCACGACCAGCGCTCGCCGAAGCCCCACTGGTAGTTGCCGGCGTCGACGAACTTCTTCAGGCCCGGGTGGAACGGCTCGACGTGGTAGAGCTCGAGGTAGAACTCGAGGAAGGTCTTCCAGTTGAACGGGCAGCGGTCGACCTGGACGTGGTCGAACACGTAGCCCTCGAAGCTGTAGTCGGAGGCGAGGTCGAAGCCCGCCAGGTCGGCGGCGACGTCGCGGCTTCCCGCGAAGAGCAGGCCCTGCCACGACTGGAGCGGCGTCGCCTTGAGCGGCGCGTCGGGCGTCTGCGCGAAATCCGGCGCGCCCAGCAGCCGCCCGTCGAGGTCGTAGGTCCAGCGGTGCACCGGGCAGACGATGTTCTGCGCGTTGCCGCGGCCTTCGAGCAGCAGCGACTGGCGGTGGCGGCACACGTTCGCGAGCAGGTTCACGCCGCGCGGGCCCCGCACCAGCGCCTTGCCGTGCTTCGCCCACTCGAGGGTGAGGAAGTCGCCCGCGTTCGGGACCATCAGCTCGTGGCCGACGTAGCCGGGGCCGCGGTCGAAGAGCAGCGCCTTCTCGCGCGCGAGGATGTCCGGGTCGAAGTAGGCGGAGACCGGCAGCTGGGGCCGGCTGGGGGCGAGGCGGAGGCGGTCGGCGACGTCGGTCATTGCGCAAGTCCTGTCATGCTCGGTTCATGCGACCGCCTGCGACGGCTCCGGGACGGGGCCGCGACGCGCACGGTCGTGGGGCGCGGTGAGGTCGACCGGCGGCCCTTTCGGGACGATGCGGGTCGGGTTCACCTTCACCTGGCTGCCGTAGTAGTGGCGCTTGATCTGGGCGAGGTCGACCGTCGCGGCGACGCCAGGCAGCGCGAAGACGTCCCGCGTGTAACCCCACCGCGCCGGATAGTCGGCGAGCCGGCGCAGGTTGCACTTGAAGTGGCCGTGGTACACGGCGTCGAAGTGCACGAGCGTCGTCCAGAGCCGCACGTCGATCTCGGCCGTCGTCGCGCCAGACGCCTTCGACCAGCATTCCCATGCGGCGATTGTTCCACGGTTCGCGCCGGGCCGCCGCGTTACCATCGCCGTCCGAACCGCCTGCAGGAGCGCGACGCGTGGATCTTCCGAGCACCCTGGCCCCCGGCCTGCGCGGCAGCGTCGAGCTCGCCGTCGGCGACGAGCACACCGCCCCGCACGTCGGCAGCGGGCGCGTGCGGGTGCTGGCGACGCCGGTCGTCATCAACCTGCTCGAGGCCGCCGCGCTCGCCGCGGTCGAGCACCTGCTCCCTGCCGGGCACCAGTCGCTCGGCACCGACCTCGCGGTGCGCCACTTCGCGGCGACGCCGGTCGGGATGCGCGTGAGCGCCGAGGCGGAGCTCGTCGCGGTCGAGGGGCGGACGCTGCGCTTCCGCGTGCGGGCGAGCGACGAGCGCGAGCCGATCAGCGAGGGCACGCACGAGCGCGTGGTGGTGAACGTCGCCCGGTTCGACCAGCGCATGGAGCGCAAGGCGCGCGGCGGCTAGGCGCCCCCTAGAGCAACCCGAGCGCGGCGAGCTCGGCGCGCAGGCGCTCCGGCGAGGTGAAGTGCAGCGCGTGCAGCCCCGCGGCGCGCCCGGCCGCCACGTTGACCGCGGAGTCGTCCACGAACACCGTTGCGGCCGGATCGAGCGCGCAGCGCTCGATCGCGAGGCGGTAGATGCGCGGGTCGGGTTTCACGAGACCGTGCTCGCCCGACACCACCACGTCCTCGAACCAGTCGAGGAAGGCGTGGCGGGCGCGCGCGACCGGGAAGGTCTCGGTCGAGAAGTTCGTGAGCGCGCAGAGGCGGTACCCGCGCTCGCGCAGCTCGGCGAGGATCGCGACGCTGCCGGCGATCTCCCCGCGCAGCATCGTCGGCCAGCCCTGCGGCCACAGCGCGATCAGCTCGGCGTGCTCCGGGTGCAGGCGGCTGCGCTCAACGATCGCCTGCGCCGCCGGCTTGCCGGCGTCCATCTCGAGGATCCATTCCGGCGCGACGACCTCGCGCACGAAGCGCTCCAGCGCGGGCTCGTCGGCGAAGTGCTGCCGGTAGAAGTAGCGCGGGTCCCAGTCGAGCAGGACCTTGCCGAGGTCGAAGAGGACCGCCGCGAACACCGCGTCAGATCGGAAGGAAGATGGCAGTGGCGATGAACTGCGTCGAGCGGCGGATGGTGCGGTTCGTACGCTGCGCGGCGACGCGCGCCATCACGTCCTGGTAGGCGATCAGCTTGCCGAACTCGCGCTCGAAGGAAAGGTTCTTCACGTCCGCGGCCGCCTCGTTCGAGAGCAGCAGGAGCTGCCCGTAGGCGTCGCGGGCATTGGCGAGCTTCCACGCGGCGATCTCGACGTTGCGCGCCGCGTTGTACAGCTTCTGCGCGTCGAGGGTGTCGGTGAGGTAGATGTCGGTCTTGTCCCCGTATGCGCGCAGCACCATGCCGGCGAGCCCGACCGAGAACGCGAACACCCGGTCGCCCGCGTACTCGGGCTTGAGCGCGAGCTGGATCGCCGCAGTGCCGTGCGCGCCCTTCAGCTCGGGCAGGCGGAACCCGTACTTCGGGTCGAAGCCGCGCTCCACCGCCGCCTCGACCGTGAGGTAGCCGCTCTTCTTCAGCTCGCGCGGATTGCGCCGGTAGAGCTTCTCCATCAGCAGCCGCGCCGAGGCGAGGCTCTCCTCCAGGTGCAGCTCGGCGGCCGCGTCGACGTCGCTCTTGAGGAGATCCGCGGCCCGGAACTCGGCTTCGGCGGGCGCAGCGCGCTTGCCCGTCGGCGCGGCGGCGCTCGGGTAGGTGTGCTGGGTCGTGCAGGCGGCGAGCGCGAGGGCGGCGGCAAGAAGGGGGAGGCAACCCGACGGCTGCGAGCCGATCGCCCCCTGCCGGGCCCGCGCCGTGCCGGGCCCACCCGCCCCCGCTCCCATGAGCATGGAAGGCTAAGCCGATGCGCGCGCGGCGTCCACTCCTCGTGCATTCGTCGCCGTGAACGGCGACCTGATCCGGACGATCTCCGCCGGCGTCGACCCGCCTCAGCCGAGCGCCTTCGTGACCACCTCCGCCACGTCCTTCGACAGACCGGCGGCGCCACGGATGCGCTCGAGCGCGGCGCGCGCCTTCTCCTGCCGCGCGGCGTCGAACTTCCGCCAGCGGTCGAAGGCGCGCGCGATGCGCGCGGCGATCTGCGGGTTGAGCGGATCGAGCTCGAGCACCCGGTCCGCGGCGAACGCGTAGCCCGCGCCGTCCGCGGCGTGGAAGCGCACGTGGTTCGCGCAGAAGCTGCGGATCAGGGCGTAGACCTTGTTCGGGTTGCGCAGGTCGAAGGCCTCGTGCCCGAGGAGCGCCTTGACCCGTGCGAGCGTGTCCGCGCGGCGCGAGGTCGCCTGCACCGCGAGCCACTTGTCGACGACGAGCGGCTCGTGCTTCCATTTCGCGTAGAAGCGCTCGAGCACAGCCGCGCGCGCGGGCGCGTCCGAGTTCGCCAGCGCGCCGAGGGCGGCCATCCGGTCGGTCATGTTGTCGGCCCGGTCGAATTGCGCGGCGCAGCGCGCCTCGATCTCGGGTGCGCCGAGCTCCATGAGGTAGCCGAGCGCCATGTTGCGCAGCGCCCGCCGGCCGGCCGATTGCGCGTCCGGGCTGTACGCGCCGCGCCCCTCGAACTCGCGGTAGGTGCGCTCGAGCTCCGGGCGCAGCGCGGCGGCGACCGCCCGCCGCAGCGCGTTGCGCGCGCCGTGGATCGCGTCGGGATCGACGACTTCCAGCTGCTCCGCGACGTAAGGCTCTGCGGGCAGCACGAGCGCTTCCGCGGCAAACGCCGGGTCGCGCGCGCCGTCGGCGAGCACGCGCGCCACCGCGCCGATGTAGGCGCGCGGCACGTCAACCGCCCGGCCGGCGCGGATCGCGTCCACGCCGCGCAGGACGATCGCGAGCGCGAGGCGCTGGCCGGCCTCCCAGCGATTGAAGGCGTCGGAGTCGTGCGCCATCAGGTGCACCAGGTCCGCCTCGCTGTAGTCGAACTCCAGGTTGACCGGTGCCGAGAAGCGCCGCAGCAGCGACGGGACCGGGCGTTGCGGCACGTCGACGAACACGAAGCGCTCCTCGGCGGCGCGGACCGACAGGATGCGCTCGGTGCCGGCGCTCGCCGGCTCGCCCTCCAGCCGCAGCGCGATCTCGCGACCGTCGGGGCCCAGGAGTCCGAGCGCGACCGGAACGTGCATCGGCAGCTTGTCCGGCTGGCCGGGGGTCGGCGGGATCGACTGCCGCACCGTGAGCGTGTAGCGCCGTCCGGCGGCATCGTGCTCGCCGCGCGCCTCCAGCGTCGGGGTGCCGGCCTGGTCGTACCAGCGCTTGAACTGCGCGAGATCGGCGCCGTTCGCATCCGCCATGGCGGCGACGAAGTCGTCGGTGGTGACCGCCTGGCCGTCGTGGCGCTCGAAGTACAGGTCCATCCCGCGCCGGAACCCGGCGGCGCCGAGCAGCGTGTGGAGCATGCGCACCACCTCGGCGCCCTTCTCGTACACCGTGGCGGTGTAGAAGTTCGAGATCTCCATGTACGACTGCGGACGCACCGGGTGCGCCATCGGGCCGGCGTCCTCGGGGAACTGCGCGGCCCGCAGCCCGCGCACCTCCTGGATGCGCGTCACCGCGCGCGAGTAGGTGTCGGCGCCGAACTCCTGGTCGCGGAAGACGGTGAGCCCCTCCTTGAGCGAGAGCTGGAACCAGTCGCGGCAGGTGACGCGATTGCCGGTCCAGTTGTGGAAGTACTCGTGCGCGACCACGCGGTCGATGTTGAGGAAGTCGGTGTCGGTCGCGATGTCGGGTCGGGCGAGCACGTACTTGGTGTTGAAGATGTTGAGGCCCTTGTTCTCCATCGCGCCCATGTTGAAGTCGCCGACCGCGACGATCATGTAGTGGTCCAGGTCGAGCTCCAGGCCGAAGGTCTCCTCGTCCCACTTCATCGCCTTCTTCAGCGCCTGCATGGCGAAGGCGCACTGGTCGAGCTTGCCCGGCTCGACGTAGATCGCGAGCCGCGCGCGCCTGCCCGAGCGCGTGACGAACGCGTCCTCCAGGACCTCGAGCCTGGCCGCGACCAGCGCGAAGAGGTACGAGGGCTTGGGGAACGGGTCCTCCCACGTTGCAAAGTGCCGGCCGGCGCCGTCGTCGCCGGCGGCGACCAGGTTCCCGTTGGACAGCAGCACGGGGCAGCGCGCCTTGTCCGCGCGGATCGTGGTCGTGTAGCGCGCCATCACGTCCGGCCGGTCGGGGAAGAAGGTGATGCGCCGGAACCCCTCCGCCTCGCACTGGGTGAAGAAGCCGTCCTTGGACGCGTAGAGGCCCATGAGCTTCGTGTTCCTGCCCGGCGCGATCCGCACCACCGTCTCGAGCGCGCACGCGTCGGGCACGGCGCGGATCGTCAGGCGCTCGGAGTCGAGCGCGTAGTCGGCGGCGGCCAGCGTGCGGCCGCCCAGCGCGACCGCGACGAGCTCGAGGTCGTCGCCGTCCAGCACGAGCGGCGCGGCGCGGTCGCGCGCCGCGGGGTTGCGCTCGAGCGCGAGCCGCGCGCGCACTTCGGCGTGCTCGGCGTGGAGGGCGACGTCGAGCGCCACGCTCCGGACGAGGAACGCGGGCGGCGTGTAGTCCTTGAGGTGGATGGTGGTCGGAACGGGGTCACGCATGGGTCGGGCGCCACGGAGGTGAACGTCGGGGCGAGTCTACAAGACCCGCGCACGCGTTTCCGCTACGCTTCGCGCGCCTCCAGACGAAAGGCCACGACGATGCAGGCGTACTGGATCCGTCCCCAGGGCGACCGTCCCGTCCTCGAGTTGCGCGAGACGCCGGCGCCGGAGCCGAAGGCGGGACAGGTGCTGGTGCGCGTTCACGCCACGTCGCTGAACCGCGGCGAGCTGATCGTGCGGCACGGCATTCACGCGGCCCCGGGCAAGCCTGCCGCCGACGCGAAGCCCGGCGGCGCCGAGTGCGCCGGCGAGGTGGCGCGCGTCGGCAGCGGGGTCATGACCGTGAACCCCGGCGACCGCGTGATGGGCCGCTGCAGCGGCGGTTTCGCCGAGTACGCGCTGATGGACGCGCGCGAGGCGCTGCCGGTGCCGCCGCGGCTCTCCTGGGAGGAGGCCGCGGCGATCCCGCTCGCGTTCATGGTGGTGCACGACATGCTGATCGCCCAGGGGCGGTTGCGCGCCGGCGAGTGGCTGCTCGTGACCGGCGCCTCGTCGGGCGTGGGCGTGGCGGCGATTCAGGTGGGCAAGATGCTCGGCGCGCGCGTGATCGGCACGTCGGGGTCGGCCGAGAAGCTCGAGCGGCTGAGCGCCCTCGGCCTCGACGTCGGCGTCTGCACCCGCGGCGCCGACTTCGTCGGCGCGGTGATGGACGCCACCGGCGGCAAGGGCGCCGACCTGATCGTCAACAACGTCGGCGGCACCGTGTTCGACGCGTGCATGCGCGCCGCGGCGTTCCAGGGGCGGTTCGCGACCGTCGGCTACCTCGACGGCGTGATGCGGAGCGAGATCGACATCGAGGCGCTGCACACGAAGCGCCTGCATCTCTTCGGGGTGAGCAACAAGCTGCGCGACGCGGCGCAGCGGGCCGAGACGGTGCGCGGCTTCGCGGCGGACGTGCTGCCCGCGATCGCCGACGGCCGGATCCGGCCGGTCATCGACCGGACCTATCCGTTTGCCGAGCTGCCGGCCGCGGTGGCGCGCATGGAGGCAGGCGCGCACCTCGGGAAGATCGTGGTTCGCGTGCGCGGCTGAGGCGCCGCGCCCGGGCGCGTCAGTGCTTGTACAGGACGTCGAGGCTGACCAGGCGCGCGTCGACTTCGCCGGTGGTGTTCGCGTCGCCGATCCGGCCGTAGCTCTCGTACTCGAGGCGCGCGGCCCAGGCGGGCGTGAAGTCGTACTGTGCCCCGACCGCGAGCAGCGGCGTCCACTTGTACGCCTTCGCGTTCGACGCGTACGGGACCCCCGTAGAGGTGACTTCGTAGACCGCCCTGGTGTACGCGGCGCCGGCCTTGCCGTAGAACGAGAGCGCCGGGTGGACCGGGAGGGCCACGGTGCCCACCAGGCCGGCCCACCATGCGCTGGCGTAGTACTTGCCGTTCAGCGTGCTGCCGGTGAGCGCGCCGGTGCCCTGGTAGTCGAACTTGAAGTAGCGGCTGAGCGTGAGGTTCGAGTAGCCGGCCTCGATTGCGGCGTAGGGGTGGAAGCGGTAGCCGACGAACACCTTGCCGCCGATGTCCAGCTCGTGCGTCGAGCGCCCGAGCGTGCCGTCGAGGGCGCCGGGCGGGAGCCCGAGGCTCTGCGCCACCTGCTGCTCCATCCAGGCCGGGGACAGATTGCCGTTGTAAACGTTGCCCTGACCCTGGCCGAGCCCCAGGCCGACGTACGCGTGGCGGTTGAACACCTGGACCTGCGCGGCGGCGGTGGGCGGCAGCAGGCAAGCCGCCAGCCCGAGCAGCGCGATTCTCCCCCGTCCGCCTCTGCGGGACGACATGGCCGTTCTCCCCCGATTCCGAGCTTGTTCCCTCTGAATCAAAGGCTGATTGAAATATCTCTATTTGTCAATAGGTTGTCGAACAATACACAGGTAGGACATGAGATAAATCGCGCAATCGCTCGCGGGCGCGTCCTTCCCGGGGCCGCCCGGAACTCGACTTACCCCCGGCGCCCGCCCTCCATGCCCGGCCCGATCCCAGATCCTGCGCGCGGCGTCAGGTGAACGCCTTTCGGTCGTCCCGGATCATCTCCGCCCCGCGCTCCGCAATGGTTTCGAACGAACAAGGGGGGACACATCCCCCCTTGCAGATCCCCCCGAATTCAGGCGCGCGGCGTCAGGTGAACGCTTTTCGGTCGTCCCGAATAATGTCAGCGCCGCGCTCCGCAATCATTACGGTCGGCGAGTTGGTGTTGCCCGAGGTGATCGTCGGCATGATCGAGGCGTCGACGA
>CAZIXQ010000038.1:0-4440 GCA_964543155.1 uncultured Enterobacteriaceae bacterium | reverse complement strand
GTCGGCGAGTTGGTGTTGCCCGAGGTGATCGTCGGCATGATCGAGGCGTCGACGACGCGCAGGCGCTCGAGCCCGAGCACGCGCAGCCGCGAGTCGACCACCGCCGACCGGTCGGAGTCGACGCCCATCTTGCAGGTGCCCACCGGGTGGAAGATCGTCGTGCCGACGTCGCCTGCGGCCCTGGCCAGCTCGTCGTCGGACTGGAATTCGATCCCGGGCTTGAACTCGGCGGGCTGGTACTTCGCCAGCGCGGGCTGCGCCGCGACCTTGCGCGCGAGCCGCAGCGACTCGGCCGCGACCCGGCGGTCTTCGGGCGTCGACAGGTAGTTCGGCATGATCGCGGGGTGCGCGCGCGGGTCGGCGCTCCTGATCCGCACGTACCCGCGGCTCGTCGGGCGCAGGTTGCACACCGAGGCGGTGAACGCCGGGAACGGGTGCAGCGGGTCGCCGAACTTGTCGAGCGAGAGCGGCTGCACGTGGAACTCGACGTTCGGCGTCGCGTGCGCGGGGCCGGAGCGCGCGAAGCCGCCGAGCTGGCTGGGCGCCATCGTCAGCGGGCCGGTGCGGAACAGCGCGTACTCGAGGCCCATCATCGCCTTGCCCCACAGGCTGTTGGCGCGCTGGTTGAGCGTGACGGCGTTGCGCACCTTGAACGCGGTGCGGAGCTGGAGGTGGTCCTGGAGATTCTCGCCGACGCCCGGCAGGTCGTGCGCGACCGCGATGCCGTGCTGCTGCAGGAGCGCGCCCGCGCCGACGCCCGAGAGCTGGAGGATCTGCGGCGAGCCGATCGCGCCGGCGGCGAGGATCGTCTCGACGCGCGCGGCGGCGAGCTCGGTTTCGCCCCCGCGCACGAGCTCGATGCCGGTGGCGCGCCGGCCGTCGAAGCGCACCCGCTCGACGAGCGCATCGGTCACGACGGTGAGGTTCGGCCGGTGCATGGCCGGCTCGAGGAAGCCCTTCGACGCGCTCCACCGCACGCCGCGGCGCTGGTTCACCTCGAAGAACCCGGCGCCGTGGTTGTCGCCGCGGTTGAAGTCGTCGGTCCGCGGAATGCCGGCCTGGACCATTGCCTCCCGGAACGCGTCCAGGATCTCCCAGGAGAGGCGCTGCCGCTCGACGCGCCACTCGCCGCTCGCACCGTGGAAGGCGTCGGCGCCGCGGTGTGAATTCTCCGAGCGCTTGAACACCGGCAGGACACTTCCCCACGACCAGCCGGGGTCGCCGGTGAGGCGCGCCCACTCGTCGTAGTCGCGCTGCTGGCCGCGCAGGTAGAGCATCGCGTTGATCGACGAGCAGCCGCCCAGGACCTTGCCGCGGGCGTAGAGGATCGAGCGGCCGTTGAGGCCCGGATCGGATTCAGTGCGGTAGCACCAGTCGGTGCGGGGGTTGCCGATGCAGTAGAGGTAGCCGACCGGGATGTGGATCCAGATCCAGTCGTCCCTGCCGCCGGCCTCGACCAGCAGCACGGTCACATCGGGATCGGCCGAAAGCCGGTTGGCGAGCACGCAGCCGGCGGTGCCGGCGCCGACGATGACGTAGTCGAAGGAGCCCAGGTGCGTCACCGGCAGGCCGTTCGGTTCGAGCGCCCGCGGCGGACGGATCAGGCGGGCTTGACGCCTGCGCGCACGAGCGCGGACTTGAGCGGGCCGTCGCCGCAGGCGAGCGGCAGGCGCAGCTCGAGCGCCAGCGCCAAGTAGCTCGCGTCGTATGCGGAGAGATCGAACTTGCGCGCCAGGCGGAGCAGCTCCGGCAAGGGCATCGATGTTTCGTGAAGGATCGGCTGCAGCCGACCGAGGATACCGATCGCGGTGTCCGCTGCTTCAGCCGGGATGGCGCCTCGACGCTCGAGGGAGCGCAGGGCGTTCACCGTCTCGAGACGCCAGAGCGTCGGGGAATGGTAGGGCTCGCGGCGCGCGCGCAGACGCAGCCGGCGGCCGTATGCGGTCGCCTGTCTCCCGACGACCCAGCCGACGGCGACCGACGCGTCCAGCACGAAGGCCATCAGCGGCGGCCCTGCTCGATCGATCCGCGAATGTCGATTCGCCCTTTGATCTTGATGCTCTTGCGGAATGCCTCGGCCTCGTCGAGAACGGCCGTGCGGTCCCAGCGCGGCTCACCCGCGGGAACGATTCGCGCGACCACGCGGCCGCGTTTGGTGATCGCGGTCGAACGCCCGGACTCGGCGCGCTCCACGAGCTTGGAGAACCTTGCCTTGGCATCGTACACACTGATGGAATCCATTCGTCGGTCCTGACTAGTCAGATCGACCAAGAGTCTATCGGCCAAGCCCCGGGGCACGCAAGCCGCGCACGGCGACGCAACGCCAACGGCGACGCGCTACTCCGCCTCCAGCGGAACCTTCAGCGTCGTCCCGCGCACCACGATCCCGCCGCGCTCGCCGGGCACGATGCTCCCGTAGCGGGGCGCGAACACCTCCGGCAGCGGCCGGGCCTCGGGCGGAGCGAGCCACAGGCGCAGCAAGTGCCGGTGGCGCTCGGGCTCCGGCCAGTTCTCGAAGTCGTTCCGGGAGTGCAGGATCTGATGGTTGTGCAGAAGCTGGATGTCCCCGGGCCGGAACGCCATCGACAGGTGGATCGCCGGATCGTTGGCGAGCTCGTCCATCAGGTCCATGACCGCGCGCTGCGCCGGCGTGAGCCGCTTCGCCTCCGGGAACAGACGCTGCGCGGACTCGATGTACTGGCGGACGTAGATGCAGGTGAGCCGGCCTGCGTGCCAGTGGTACATCGGCATGTCGAACCACGGCTTCATGCCTTCGGGCACCTCCCCGCGACGATCGGTCGGAAACGGCTCGAACAGCGCCGCGAGGAGATCCGGCCGGCGAGCAAGGATCTCGTTGTAGAGCGTCATCGACGAGACGATGAAGCTCTCGCCCCCCGCGCGCGCGGTCTTCAGGCAGAGCAGCCCGACGATGTCGATCGAGTCGGTGTGGTACTCGAGCTTGCGGTTGGTCTGGTAGTAGCGCACGCGCGGGTCGGAGATGTCCAGCCCCAGGTCCTTGACGTGGCCGAGCAGGTGGCCCTTCGCGTTCTGCGAGCGCGCGCGTCCCAGGTGCGCGCCGAGGCCCATGTAGGCGATCGCCTGCTCGTCGCGCGCGTAGTCGTCGATCGGCAGGCCGCGCAGCAGGGCGAACCCGCGGCCCTCGAGCAGCTCGTGCAGCAGGCCTCTCAGCACTTGCCCGAAGGTCGGCAGCGGAAAACTCTCCGGCGCGATCGCCGCAAGCGGCCGGCCGGAGGCCTTGAACGCCCGCACTGCAGCATCGATCTCGGCGAGCTCCGCGGGGGAGAAGCGGCGAATCCACTCGTCCGGGCGCGCCGCGAGGTCGCGCCCAGTCCAGGCGGAGGGCCCGGTGATCGGGCCGGGCGGCGGCGCTGGCGTCATGGCGCGGCGAGCATATCGAATCGCGCGCGCGTCGGGTAGACTGCCGCGCACACCAGGAGGAGAAGAACGATGCGTCGAATCGCATTTGCGATCGCGCTTGCGGCAATGTCCGCGCAGGCGCTCGCGCAGGGTTACCCGTCCAAGCCGATCACGTTCATCATCCCGTTCGCCGCGGGCGGCGATTCCGACCTCTCCGGGCGCAACGTCGCGCAGCACGCCTCGAAGTACCTCAACAACCAGCCGATCGTCCCGGTGAACCGCGTCGGCGCCTCCGGTGTCATCGGCGCCGCGGCGGTGCAGAACGCGCCCGCGGACGGCTACACGCTGCTCGTCGCGCGCATCGCGACCCACGCGATCGTTCCCGCGCTCGACTCCAAGGTGCCGTACAAGTGGAACGAGTTCACGATGCTGTCGCTGATCGAGCTGAACCCGTTCATCTGCTTCGTGAAGGGCGACTCGCCCTACCGCACCGCGGCCGACCTGATCGCGGCGATCCGCGCGCAGCCGGGGAAGCTCAACTTCTCGACCGCCGGTGTCGGCACGAGCCAGAACATGGCGGCGCAGTACCTGATGACGCTCGCCGGCCTCACGAAGGATCACGCGGTCGGCATCCACTACAAGGGCGGCGGGGAAGTGACGACCGCGGTGCTCGGCGGGCAGGTCCAGTTCGCCTGCAACAACGCGCCGACCGTCATTCCGCAGGTGAAGGCGGGCGCGCTGCGCGCGCTGTTCGTCACGCCCGAGCGCCTGCCCGAGATTCCCGACGTGCCGAGCGGGCGCGAGGCGGGCTTCCCGGACATGGAGAAGATCGTCGGCTGGACCGCCCTGATGGGGCCGCCCGGGCTGCCGAAGGAGGTGGTCGACCGATGGGTCGACGTCTTCGCGCGCCTCGCGAAGGATCCGGACTGGCAGTCGGGCAACGCGAAGATCGGCGGCATCGCGGCGATCCGCTCGAAGGAGGAGACGGAGCGCTTCGTGCGCGAGCAGTACGAGCTCTACGACCGGCTGGTCACCTCGCTCGGCATCCGGCAGTGACCGGCG
>CAZIXQ010000037.1:0-22307 GCA_964543155.1 uncultured Enterobacteriaceae bacterium | reverse complement strand
AGGGCCTCATCGCCTCCGAGTCGGCGAACAACGCGAACGTCGGCGGGTCGCTCGTGACCATCATGGCGTTCGGGATCCCGGGCGACGCGGTGACCGCCGTGATGCTCGGCGCGCTCACGATCCACGGCATCCAGTCGGGGCCGCTCTTCATCTCGCAGAACGCCCAGCTCGCCTACGGCATCTTCGCCGCGTACCTGCTCGCGCACCCGCTGATGGTGATCATCCTCGGCGTGAGCGCGCGCTGGATGATCCGCGTGGTGACGGTGCCCAAGGCGGCGCTCTTCCCGGTCGTGCTCGTGCTGTGCGTGGTCGGTGCGTACGCCCTGAACAACTCGATGGCGAACGTGTACGTGCTCGCGGCGTTCGGGCTGCTCGGCTACGCGATGGTGAAGTTCGGCTTTCCGCTCGCGCCGTTCATCCTCGGGGTGATCCTCGGCGACGAGATCGAGCGCAACCTGATCCGCGCGATCATGTCCGATCCGAACCCGATGCTGTTCTTCACGCGGCCGATCTCGGGCGCGCTGCTCGCGCTCGCGGCCGCCTCGATCGTGGCCGCGCTCTGGCAGCACCACCGCCAGAAGCGCCGCGCGGCCGCCGCCGGCGAGGGCGACGCCGATTTCTGAGGCCCTGGAGGCGGCGATCGCCGCGCGCACCCGGGACGCCCTCGCGAGCGGCGCGCTCGAGCCGGTCGAGACCGACGAGACGGCGCTCGACGACGGCGACGTGCGCTTCGTCGTGCGCAGCGTCTCGAGCCTCGCTCGCAAGCGCGTCGCCGGCGCGCTCCCGAAGGACGGCGCGCGGCCCAACCCCTTCTCGCCGCCCGACGCCGAGCTGGTCGTGGGCGAGCTCACGCCGACGCACTTCGGCGTGCTCAACAAGTACCCGGTCGTCCCGCGCCACCTCCTGATCGTGACGCGGGAGTTCGTCGACCAGGAGACGCTCCTCGACGCAGCCGACTTTGCGGCGCTCGCGGTCTGCCTGCGCGAGGTCGACGGACTCGGCTTCTACAACGGCGGCCGGGAGGCCGGGGCGAGCCAGCCGCACCGGCACCTCCAGCTCGTCCCGCTGCCGCTCGCGACGGGCGCGTGGGGGGTGCCGATGGAGGCGGTGTTCGACCAGTGGTCGAGCGGTGGCGGCACGGCGCGCTTGCTGCGCCTGGCGTTCCGCAACGCGTTTGCCGTGCTCGAGGGCTCGCTCTTCGAAGCGCCCGACGCGGGTGAACGGCTGCTCGAGCACTACGCGCTGATGATGGCCGCCTGCGGCCTGCGCGAGGAGGCGGCCAACGACGGCGGCCGGGCGGCGAACGAGCCGGAGCGCCAGCGCGGCCCCTACAACCTGCTCGTCACGCGGCGCTGGATGCTGCTCGTGCCTCGCTCGCGCGAGCGCTTCGGCGCGGTCTCGATCAACGCGCTGGGGTTCGCGGGATCGCTCTTCGTGCGCGACGAGTCGGAGATGGCGGCGCTCCGCGCCGCCGGGCCCATGAAGGCGCTGCAGGCTGTGGCCGTGCCGGTCTAGTCGGCACGACCCGAGGGGCCACACCCCCTCGGGCTCCCCAATCCCGGGAGACCCGCTGCTGCGGCAGCGGTCCTCGTTCTAGTAGGGCCGCGCGCCGAAGAGGAGCGGATGCGCGGCGAGAAGCGCGACGTAGGCGATCGCCGCGACCGCGACGACCCGCCAGCCGATCTCGCCGATGACGAGGCGGTTGCGCCGGGCGACGATGGCTCCGAACGGGACATTCGACGTGACGGCGGCGAAGCGCCGCCAGTCCTCGCCAAACGCGGCGCGCTTCCGCGCGTCGATGAGAACGGTGCCGAGGAGCGCGACGACGAGGAACCCGCCGAAGAAGATCACGGAGGCGAGATCGCCGCGCGCGAGGATGTGCGCCGCCGCCCACAGCGCGATGGCCCACATCACCGGGTGGCGGGTGAGGCGGATCATGCCGCGCGCCGGCTCGCTCGAGCGCAGCGCCCGCTCCTGCATCACGGCCGTCGGGTTGCGCCCCAGCACCCCGCCCGCGAGCAGGGCGAGCGCAATCGGCATGACCAGGAGCGGCAGCAGCCGCAGGCCGGGCCACAGCGGCGCTCGGGGCGCGGCGCCGTACGCCCAGGCCATCCAGCCGATGGTCGCGAACGCGACGGAAGAGTACAGAACGATCCACGCCTTCTCGCCGAGGGCGCCGGCGATCGCCCCGCGCAGCGGGGTGCTGGAGACGAAGTGCGTGACGACGAACGCCAGCGTCGCGACGACGAGTTGTGCGAGCGGGTCCACGCGCCGCGCGCTTTCAGAGGGTCGGCAGCTTGTACTCGCCGCCGAGCGCGGCGAGGCCCCAGTTGGAGCCGTGGATGTCGAACGAGAACCCGAAGTGCCCGGCGAGCGCGTGCTGGTCGCGAAAGAGGCGCTGGATCGGGTAGCTGTCGTAGATCCCGTTGGCGCCCGCCAGGGCATGCAGGAGGTCGACCGCCTCGGTGCAGAGCGTGACCTCGTAGGCGGCGTTGCGCTTGATCGCGAGCTTCTCCTCGATCGTCGGGATGCGCCCGCGCGCCGCCCACTCCTGCGCCTTCAGGCAGTCGCTCCGGGCGAGCTGCCAGGCCGCGTCGACGCGCGCACCGGCCGCGCCGACGCGCAGCTGCACCGCCTGGAAGTCCCGCATGCTCGCGCCCGTGTAGCTGGTGCTGCGCCCCTTCACCGCGTCGCAGGTCAGCTCGAGCGCGCCGCGCGCGTTGCCGAGCGCGGCGGCGACGATCGGGTGCGAGCTGAGCGTCGCGAGCGGTACCTGGTAGAGCGGGTTGCGGTTCACTTTCGCGCCGGGGAAATCGGCCCCGCCGCGGATCGAGTAGGCGCTGAGCGCCCGGCGCTCCGGAACGAACACCTCCTGCGCGCGCACCGTCTTCGAGCAGGTCGCGCGCATGCCGAGCACGTGCCAGTCGTCGATCACCTCGTAGTCGGACTTCGGGACGAGGCACATGCGGTGGTCGACCACCTTGTCCCCGTCGCGGACGGTGACGCCGAGCAGGTTCCAGTCCGCGCCGTCCACGCCGCTCGAGAAGTTCCAGGTTCCGCTCACCAGGTAACCGCCGTCCACCTTGCGCGCTCGACCCTGGTGATAGGCGATGCCGGAGGCGATCTGCGCGTCCGGGTTCGCGTCCCAGATCTCGGCCTGCGTGCGTTCGTCGTAGAGCGCGACCATCCAGTGGTGGATGGTGATGTTGCCGACGATCCAGGAGGTCGATGCGCAGCCGCGCGCGAGCTCGGCCGGGATCTCGAGCATGGAGATGAAGTCGAGCTCCATGCCGCCCCAGCGCTTGGGCTGCGTGATGCGGAAGAGCCCGGTGCGGTCGAGGTCGGCGATCGTCGCGGCCGGCAGGCGGCGCGCCTGCTCGGCGGCGGCCGCGCGCTCCCGCAGCGCCGGAACGAGCGCGCGCGCCCGCGCGAGCGCCTCGTCGTACCCGACGTCGGCGAAGCTCGCCGGCTTCGCCCGTGCGTTCACTTCGCGGTCTCGGCGACGCGCGGCATCTCGGCGTAGTTCTCGCTGCCCGCGCCCCACTTGGGCTCGTTCTCGATGCCGTGGAAGTTGAGCTCGATCGTCAGGCCGTTCGGGTCCTTGACGAACATCTGGAAGAGCTTGAACTCCGGGAAGTAGCGCTTGCGCGCGGCCATCCCGAGCTTCTCGAAGCGCGCGTTGAACTTCTCCGGCTCGGTCGCGAGGAACGCGATGTGATCGACCACGCCGGTGTTGTCGGTGGCCGACTTCGGGGTGGTGCCGAGGTAGTAGAGCTCCGAGTTCGGGATGCCGTGCGGGCCCATGTGCACCTGGATCTTGCCGCCGGTGCCGAGCCAGTAGCCCGGGAAGGGGAAGTCCGGGCGCGGCATCACCTCGAAGCCGAGCACCTCGCAGTAGAAGGCCTTGGTGCGCTCGAGGTCGTTGGCGCGGACGAAGTAGTGGTTGAGGTCGGTGACGGGCATTGCGAGTCCCTCCTGGTCAGACGGCGCGCACGGATGTTACGCCTTGTCCCACAGCACGTCGGCGTTCGCCTTCGCCGCGCGCTCGAGCAGGTCGATGAGCGGAAACGCCCGCTGGCGCACCGACACCGGCGGGGGTGCCGGCCGGCCGTCGGGTTCGGGCGGCGGTGCAGGCGGCTCGGGCGCGCGCGCCACCGCGGGCTTGAGCCGCGCGAGCGCGGCCGGGATGTCGGCGGCGAGCAGCGCGCTCGGAATCGTGCCGCTGTGCCCCATCATCCTGAGCAATTCGACGGCGACGTCGCCGAACATCGTGAAGGTGCCGACCTTGCTGTCGAAGCGTACGAGCATGCCCGGGATTCTACCGGGCGCGCGGTAGAATCGGCCCTCTCGCCGCAGTCCCGGAGTCCCCTTGCCCCTCGTCCGCCCGCTTGCGGCCCTGCGCCCCGCGCCCGGCCGCGCCGCCGAGGTCATCGCGCCGCCGTACGACGTCGTGACCACCGACGAGGCGCGCGCGCGCGCCGCCGGGCGGCCGTGGAGCTTCCTGCACGTCTCCAAGCCCGAGATCGACCTTCCGCCCGGGACCGATCCGCACGCGCCGCAGGCGTATGCGAAGGCGGGGGAGAACCTCGCACGCCTGATCCACGCCGGCGTGCTGGTGCGCGACGCGGCGCCGGCGTACTACGTCTATCGCGTCGCCGCGGGCGACCACGTGCAGACCGGCATCGTCACCGCCACGTCGGTCGCGGCGTACGAGACGAACCGCGTCCGCCGGCACGAGCACACCCGGCCGGACAAGGAGGACGACCGGGTGCGGCACATGCTGGCGCTCAACGCGCAGACCGGCCCGGTGCTCGTCGCCTATCCGCACGCGCCGGCCCTCGACGAGGTGCTCGCGGACGCGGCGCGCGGCGCGCCGGACACCGACGCCATCCTCGACGACGGGGCACGCCACTCGCTCTGGCCGGTGCGGGACGCGGCGCGGGTCGCGCGCATCACGGCGCTCTTCGACGACGTGCCGGCGCTCTATATCGCCGACGGCCACCACCGCTCGGCCGCCGCCGCACGCGTGGCGGCGGCGCGCCGCGCGGCGCTGGCGCGGCCCACCGGCAAAGAGAGCCACGAGTGGTTCCTGACGGTCGCCTTCCCGCACCACGAGCTGCGCATCCTCGGCTACAACCGCGTGGTGCGCGACCTCGCCGGGATGGGCGTCGAGGCGTTCCTCGCGCGGCTGCGCGAGAAGTTCGCCGTCGTGTCGAGCGCGAACGCGGTGCGGCCCGAGCGGCACGGCGAGTTCGGGCTGTATGCGGGCGGACGCTGGTACCGGCTCACGCTCCGCACCGACCTCGCGGAGGTGCCCGATCCCGCCCAGCACCTCGACGCGAACCTGCTGACCGAGCACGTGCTCGGACCCGTTCTCGGCATCGGCGATCTGCGCACCGACGAGCGCATCGACTTCGTCGGCGGCGGGCGTGGCCTCGCGGAGCTGGAGCGGCGCGTCGACTCGGGCGCCATGGCGGCCGCGTTCGCGCTCTACCCGACGCGGATGGAGGACCTGATGGCGGTGGCGGACGCCGACGAGGTCATGCCGCCGAAGTCGACCTGGTTCGACCCGAAGCTCGCCGACGGCCTCGTTTCACACGTGCTCGATTGACCGCTCAGGCGGCCGCGGGGCCGCGGTAGCGCAGCGCGAGGAGGGTGATGTCGTCGGATTGGGGCGCGTCGCCGACGAAGCGGTCGATCGCGGCGAAGGTGTCCTCGACCAGCGCCGCTGCGCTCCGGTCGTCGGCCTCGTTCAGCGCTTCGAGCAGGCGCGCCTCGCCGAAGGCCGCGCGGCTCCAGGTCTGCGCACCGGTCGCCCCGTCGGTGTGCAGGACCAGCGCACTGCCGGGGGAGAGATCGATCCTGCCGCCGGCATACACCGTGTCCGCGACGACGCCGAGCACCGGGTTGCGCACGGTCTCGAGCGGACGGAACAGCCGGTCGCCGCGCGCGAGCGCCGGCGCCGGATGGCCCGCGCTCACGTGCTCGAGCCGGCCGGTCGCGGTGTCGAGCACCGCGCAGAACAGGCTCGCCGACAGCCCTGCGTCGTTCGCCTCGCAGAGGAGGCGATTGACGCGCCCGACCGCGTGCACGAGCGTCGCGCTCGCCGCCTCGCGGCGCAGGCATGTCAGCGTGCGCGCCATGCACAGCGCCGTCGGCAGTCCCTTTCCGCTCACGTCGCCGACCGTGACGAAGAGCCGCGTCGGGTCGAGGAAGAACGCGTCGTAGAAATTGCCGCCGACCTCGCGCGCCGTCCTCAGGATTCCCGCGCAGTCGACCTCGCGCCGCTCCGGCAGCAGCGCCGTACCCGGCGGCAGCAGAGCAGCCTGGATGCGCTGCGCGGACTGCGCATCGCGGTGCGCCATCTCCGCGCGGAGCTGCTCGATGATGTGCACGCTCGTCCCGCGAACGCGCTCCGAGTAGGCGGTCATGAAGCTGCGGTTGACCTCGGGCACCGTGAGCAGCCGGCGGAAGAGCGTCTCGGCGTCGACCAGCATCACCCGGCAGCCCGCGTCGGCAACCACGAACGCCGAGACCGGCTTGCCGTCGATCACCGCGAGCTCGCCGGTGAAGTCGCCCGCGCCGATGGTGAAGAAATTCGCCGAGTCGGGCGCGTCGAGGTGCACGCGCAGCCGCCCGCTCAGCACGAACACGAGCGCATCGCCGCGCTCGCCGGGGCGCAGCAGCACCTGGCCGTCCGGATAGCTGACGATGCGGCAGGCCGCGATCGCGTCCTCGACGAGGTGATAGGGGACGCTGCGGAACACCTCGAACTGCGAGATGAAGCCGCGCAGGCGCCGGTCGAGCCCGTGACGCTCGTCGGCGAGGACGAGCGTGCCGTCGCGCCGCCAGAGCGGGACCGCCGCCGGGGCCGTGCGCTTGCGCCGCTCGGGCCCGCGCGGCGCATGCCCGGCGGCGGGCGGATGGCGCTTCAGCACGAGGGTCACCACGTTCTTCTTGCCGCGGCGCGCATAGCGGCATTCGTCCGCGAACTGCTGCACGACGCGCAGGCCCGATTCGGTCCCGCGCGTCGGGATGCCGCTCGAGGTGGATTCGGGCGGGCGCCACGCGGTGGCATCGAACGCCTGGCCATCGTCGGCGATCTCGAGCGCTGCGGTGCGCTCGTTCACGCGCGCACGGAGCTCGATCCGGTGCTCGCCCTGTCCGCCATCGGCCTGACGAACGATGTTGCCCAGCAGTTCGGCGGTACAGAGCTCGAGGCGCCGCACGTCCTCGGCCCCGATCGCGAGCTCGGCACCCAACCCGCGAATCCAGTCGGCCGCGCGCCCGACGGCCCCTGGTTCCCCCTCGAGCGCGAGTCGGCGCGTCGTTTCAGCCACGGGACGGCCTCCCGGCCGGGGCCCATTGCGCTGCACAACGACCGGCTGCCACTGGAAGTCCGCTCCGCGGGACCCGGTGAGACCGGGCCGACGGCGCGCATCTTACCCGCCCGGTGCGCAGCCTCAGCGGAACTATTCCACGCCGGGTCAATACTGTCTAAAATCACAGTATGGCGCTCAGGACGAACCGCGGCGATCCGGGCGGCCCGGTCAAGGGTCGCGGCGCGCCGTCGAACCTCGAGGGCCGCTACGAGTCCTGGCAGCGCGAAGCGGTCGACGACGGCTGGCGGCGGGACGCCGACGCGCTGCCGCCGATCCGCACCGAGGTCGCGCCCGAGACGGCGAAGTCGATCATCGCGCGCAACGACTCCCCCGACATCCCGTTCGACCTGTCGATCAATCCGTACCGCGGCTGCGAGCACGGGTGCGTGTACTGCTATGCCCGCCCGACGCACGCCTATCTGGGCCTCTCGCCCGGTCTCGACTTCGAGACGCGCATTTTTGCGAAGACGAACGCGGCGGCGCTGCTGCGGAAGGCGCTCGCGGCGCCCGGTTACCGTCCGAGCCCGATCGCGCTCGGCGCGAACACCGACCCCTACCAGCCGGCCGAGCGCGAGCGCCGCATCACCCGCGCGATCCTGGAGGTGCTTGCCGAGTGCGAGCATCCGTTCACCATCGTCACAAAGAACGCGCTCGTCGAGCGCGATGTCGATCTCGTCGCGCCGATGGCGGCAAAGCGAATGGCGCGGGCGTACGTCTCCGTGACGAATCTCGATGCCGACCTCGCGCGCACGCTCGAGCCGCGCGCCTCGGCGCCGTACCGGCGCCTGGAGACGATCCGCCGGCTCGCCGCCGCGGGGATCCCGGTCGGCGTGCTCGTCGCGCCGCTCATCCCATTCGTCACCGATCGCTACCTGGAGGAGATCCTCGCGCGCGCGCGCGAGGCGGGGGCGAGCTCCGCCGGCTACATCCTGCTGCGCCTGCCGCACGAGGTCGCGCCGCTGTTCAAGGCGTGGCTCGCGACGCACTATCCGCTCAAGGCCGAGCACGTGATGAGCCTCGTCCGGCAGATGCGGGGCGGCAGGGACTACCAGTCGGGCTTCGGCGTGCGACAGGCGGGAACCGGCAATTTCGCCGAGCTGGTCGGGAAGCGGTTCGACCTCGCCTGCCAGCGGCTCGGCCTCGACCGGCGTGGGCGCGAGCCGCTCGACGCGTCCCGCTTCCGTCCGCCGCGGGCCGGGCCGCAACTCGACCTGTTCTGACCCGGGGCCTGCCGGCAGGGCGGGCCTTAAGAAACTCTTAAGGTCCCGTGAGCCAAGATTTACGAACGCTGTCGCGCGCCGATCCCTACGCTTCCCTTCCATCGAAGTGTGATCACCAGGAGGGAAGGCCATGAAGACGAAGCACGCAGCAATCGCCGTTGCGGTCGCGCTCGCCGCGGTAGGCGGCGCCGTTGCGGTCGATCGAGGCGCCGACAAGGCGACGCTCGAGCGCGGCAAGTATCTGTTGACCGTCAGCGGCTGCAACGATTGCCACACTCCGCGCTACATGGAGGTGGACGGCAAGGTGCCCGAGAGCGAGTGGCTGACCGGCGCCCCGGTCGGGTTCCAGGGGCCGTGGGGCACCACCTACCCGGCCAACCTCCGCCTCGCGCTGGACGCGATGTCCGAAGAGGCGTGGCTCGAGCGCGCGCGAACCGCCATGAAACCGCCGATGCCCTGGTTCAACCTCGCCGCGATGACCGATGACGACCTGAAGGCGGTGTACCGGTACGTGCGCAGCCTCGGTCCCAAGGGCGCGCCGGTGCCGCATTACGTGCCGCCGGGGCGGCAGGTGAACACGCCCTACTTCGTCTTCGTCCCGCAAAACCTGCCGCCCGCAGCGCGCGCGGCGGCGAACTGAAGGAAGGAAGCGCCATGGAACACGTTGCTATCGATCTCGACAGCGCCGATCCGGTGGCCGTCGCCGGCCTGCTCACGCTGCTGCTCGAACACGCGCCTGCGCCGGCGACGACGCAGGCGATCGAGATGGTCCGGCCGAGGTTCGACGACCGCGACTGGTCGCGCGTGATGGCCGCGATCGCGCCGGTGCCCGTCTAGCCCGGCGCGACCTCGACGAGCCTGACCGGCCGCCGGACGCACAGGCGGAAGCGGCCGCGGCCGGTCTTCTCGATGCGCAGCGCCGCCTCGCGTTCGTCGAGGCGGCGCTGGAGCAGGACGAGCCGGGCCTCGAGGTTGTCGCTGATGTCGGGCAGCCGGATCGCCGGGTCGAGGCGCAGCTCGCGGTTGGTGAACTCGACGCGCTGGTCGTTCACGTAGTCGCGCGCGAGCTTCCAGAAGATCGCGCCCGCCACGCCCTTGATCAGGTAGTCCTCGCCGAGGAACACGCTGTCGTTCTCGGCGTAATGGCGCACGACCACCGGCGCGCCTTCAACCGGCAATCGCCCGGACGCGCCGGCGGGCGCCTCGTCCTGGCCCTCGGTCGCCTGCAGGATGTGGATCCCGGTCCCCAGCTGCGCGGCCAGCGCGACGAGCGCGTCCTCGTCGTCGTAGCCGAACCGCCGGTCCTCGGTGCTCTCGACGTACAGCGCGCCGACCAGGCGCCCGCACGCGACGATCGGCACCGCGAGCTGGCTGCGCGACCCGGGCAGCCCGGGGAACGGAATCTCGATCTCGAGTTGGTCGGCCATGCCGGCCGCCGCGGCGGCGGCGCGGATGGCGCGGCCGTAGCCATACTCGGTGGTCGCGTGGGAGATGCGGATCGGGGTCAGCTCGCGCGCCGCCACGCCGATGACGCCGTGGCCGAGCGGAATCTCGGAGCCGACGCCGGAGGATTCGTAGCCGCGGCTCGCAACGGTGTACAGCCGCTGCGCCGGGGCGTCGAACATCAGCACCATCGCGTGGTCGACTCCGAAGACCTGCGCGAGGCAGTCGAGCGACTCGTCGAGCAGGGTCGCGAGGTCGGTGCACGCGTTGAGGCGCTGCGACGCTGCGCGCAGCGACGCGAGCAGGCTGCGACGCGGCGGCGGGGCGGGAATGACCCGCCCCGGAACCGGCTCGATACCGACCACCCGGTAGACGTCGGAGCCGAGGAGCCGGAAGACGCCGCTCATACCAGTGTGGGACGCGATCCCGGCGAGCTTGGCCTTCATGCTTTCGAAGAGCGGCCCTTCGGTCTCGGTGCGCAGGTACGTGGCCGCAAGGCGGTACCGGGCAAACGTCGTCGGGTGCACCAGGAACAGCGTCGCGCGCGGGTTCGCGAGGACGTTCTCGCGCGTCTTGCTGAAGAACTGGTAGGTGAGCGCAACGTGCGCGCCGTCGACGTAGTGCACCTGCGAGACGTACGACACGTTCGGCGTTCCGTCGGGCGCGCAGGTCGCGACCAGGCTCGGGATGCTGCCTTCGAGGCACTCGCGGATCGAGTCGACGGTGAGCATCTACAGCCGCTTCCCGGCTTGAGGCCCCGGCGTCTGCGCGAATGCGGAAGTCGGGGTGAAAGTGACCTCGACCAGGTCCTCCGGCTCGTAGGCAAGGAGGGTCCGCACGAAGATCTCGCTGTAGCCGAGCGGCGCCACGTCCTTCACCAGCGCATCGATGTTGGCGTCGATGAGGGCGGTGCCGCCCGGCTCGAGCGGCCCGAGCGTCGCATCGGTGCCCTTGAGCTGGATCGTGCGATGGGTGCTCGGCTGGGAAAAGACCACGGCGATCGTTCCAGTCTCGCGCAGGTCGCGCAGCAGCGTCTCGCACTGCGAAGCCGGGAGGAACGCCGTCATGCGGCGCCGGTCGGGCGCGACGCGGCAGCCCAGCGCGCGGGAGAGCGACGCGACATGGCCCGTATCGCGCGAGGCGACGCTCACCATGACGCCGCAGCGGATGAACTCGGCGTTCGCCGCGTCGAGCGGCGGATTGTCGACAGGCGGGGTCATCGCGCGCCATGATAGCAAGCATGCGTCGCCGCACTGGCCGCGGACGATTTCTCGCCGCGCTCTGGGCGCGCAGTCAGCCCCGGTCGGACCCGCCCGACTCGCACCCGAGCGCGCAGCGCGCGACGTGCGCGAGCGCCTCCGCGGGCGATGCGGCGCGCAGGACGCCCGCGATGCGCGGCGCGCCCTCCAGCCCCACGACGACCTTGCCGAACTGGCGGGCGAAAGCGACTTCCGAGAGCGTGCCGAAGCTCTCGCCGATTGCGACGAGGCAGAGCGCTGCGCGCGCGATGATCGCGTTGCGCGCCTCGCCGATCCCGGTCGCGAGCACGACGGTCGCGTAGGCGTTCGCGGCGGATGGCTCGCGGTCGGGGAGCAGACCGATCGCGGTGCCGCCTGCTGCTGCGACTCCTTTGCACGCAGCTTCCATCACCCCGCCGCGCCCGCCGCACACGACCACGAAACCGATCTGCGCGAGGCCGCGTCCGACCGCCTCGGCGGCCGCGTACTGCGCATCGGTGGGGTCGCGCGGGCCGATCACGCCCACGGGAATGCGCAGGCGATGGCCGCTCTCGCGCTGCAGCCAGGTTGCGGCGGAGACCGCGTCGACCTCGTCTCCGCGCGCGGCGCCGGCGGAGGACCAGGTGCGCGCCGCAGGGTCGAAGCGCCGCCCCGCGGCGTCGAAGAGCGCCGGCGCCGCCCGGTCGAGCCTAAAGGTGTCGCTCATGCCGGCTCCCGAACCATTCGCCGGTCGCCATGATCGCAGAACACGCGGCGGTGATGAGCAGCGCCAGCGCGGCGGCGGCCGGGAAGTCGGAGCCGGTCTCCGAGATCAGGCTGTAGAGCTGCAGCGGCAGGATGCGCAGCTGCGTGCCGACCAGTGCGAGCGCGGTCCCGTACGCGCCGAACACGACTGCCGCGATGAGGCAGAACGCCCCGGCGATCGGTGCGGCCACCTGCGGGAGCATCACCTGCCGGAAGGCCTGCGCCCGCGTCGCGCCGAGCGACTCGGCGACGGCGAGCTGCGCGCGGTCGAAGTTGACGAACACCGGCAGGATTGCCATGACCACGCGCGGAATGAGGTAGTACGACGACGCGAACGCGAGCCCGACCGGCGTGTAGAGCGCCTTGCCGAGTGTGGCCGGGTCGAAGCCGGCATGAGCGAGGAGCTGCGTGAAGAACCCCGCGCGCCCGTAGCCGAGGATGAAGCCGTAGGCGACGATCAGCCCGGAGAAGGTGAGCGGCAGCGCGATGACGAACGAGAGCAGGGTGCGCGGCCGCTCCTCGAGGCGCGAGAGGTGCAGCGCCACCGCGATGCCGACGAGCGTCGAGACCGTCGCGGCGACCCCCGTGAGGACGACGCTCCCGGCGAGCGACGGCCAGAACGTCGGCAGGGCGAGGACGCGGGTGAACGCGCCCGCGCCTTCGCCGAACGCATCCACCGCGACCGATGCGACCGGCAGCGCGAAGAACACCGCCAGCACCGCGATCGCGGGTGCCGCCAGCGTGGCGAGCCACCGGCCGGGCATCGGTCGTGCGGGGCGTGCGGGCTACTTCGCTCCGGTCGCCTCGATCCAGCCCTTGTCGATCTCGGCCTTCTTCGCGGCGGCGGCGATCACGTCGAGCGGGCGGACCTGCGGCGCCGCGGGCAGCTTGTCGGCCACCGCGTCGGGCAGCTTGACGCCCGGCACGGACGGGCGGACGAAGCCCTGGGCGAAGATCCCCTGCCCGTACTCGGTCATGATGAAGTTGAGCCACAGCTTGCCGGCGTTCGGGTTGGGGCCCTTCTCGACCAGGCTGATCCCGTAAGGTGCGGCGGCGGAGGCCTCCTTCGGGATCACCACCGCGACCGCGTCGCCGAGGCCGTCGATGTGCTTCGCCTTGAGCCCGTCGTTCTCGTAGGAGATCCAGATCGGGATCTCGCCCTTGACGAACTGCGCGTAGGGCGTCGTCCCGAGCACGCGCAGCACGTTGCCCGCCTTGTGCAGGCGGCCGAGGTAGTCGACGCCCGGCTTCACGTTCGTCATGTCGCCGCCGTTCGCGAAGTTCGCCGCGAACACGAGCACCTGGCCCACGCCGGTCGAGCGGGGGTCGAGGTACACGACCGAGTTCTTGTACTCGGGTTTGAGCAGATCCGCCCACGACTGCGGCACGTTCTTCACGAGCTTCGTGTTCACGACGAACGCGATCGTCAGCGAGTGGATCGTGAACCAGCGCCCTTCGGGCTCGCGGAACACCGCGGGGAGCTTGTCGAAATTCACGGGCTTGAACGGCGCGACCACGCCCTTCTTCGCCGCATCCACGCCGGAGGCCGCGAAGTAGTAGGCGGTGTCGGCCTGCGGGCGGTTGCGCGCCTTCTCGAGAGCGACGACGGTCGCCGCCGAACCGAGGTCGTTGTAGACGATCTCCACGTCCGGATAGCGCTTCTTGAACGCCGCGAACTGCGCGGCCCAGTTCGCCCAGGTCGGGCCGGTGTCGAAGCTCACCACCATGCCTTCCTTCTTCGCGGCCTCGTAGAGCGGCTTCTCGCCCGGGTAGAGCTCGGCCGAGTCGAGAATCGTCTGGGCGCTCGCGGTCGCCGCGCACGCCACCGCTGCCGCCGCCAACCAACGTCTTGCCAGCATGACTGCCTCCGTTACTGGGTGGGTAGAAACTGGATCGCATCGCGCGGGATGCGCACGTGCTCGACCGCGCCGCGCGCCGCGGTCTCGATCTCGAGCGAGCCGGCGCCGAGCGCGAGCTCGATCTGGCGCGAGGCCCCGAAGAAGCGGTCGCGCACGACACGGGCTGCGAACACGTTCTCCCCGCCCGGCGCCGCGACCGTCTCGACGCGCTCCGGGCGCACGAGCAGGCGCAGCTTCGTCCCGGGCGCGACGCCGTGCGCCGGCGTCGCGAGACGGCCGATCGGGGTCTCCACCGCGTCGGCCGCGACCGCACGCGCGTCCATCAGGTTCGCACGGCCGACGAAGTCCGCGACGAACGCGTCCGCCGGCCGGTCGTACACGGTGTGCGGATCGGCGTACTGCACCAGGGCGCCTTCGCGCAGCACCGCGATGCGGTCGGCGAGCGAGAGCGCCTCGTCCTGGTCGTGGGTGATGAGCAGCGCCGCGATGTTCTGGCTCTTCTGGATCCGGCGCACCTCGTCGCGCATCGCCACCCGCGTGGCCGCGTCGAGCGCCGAGAGCGGCTCGTCGAGGAGCAGCGCGCGCGGCTCGAACGCGAGCGCACGCGCCAGCGCGACGCGCTGCTGCTGCCCCCCGGACAGTTGCGCCGGCAGGCGGTCCGCCATGCCGGCAAGCCCGACCAGCTCGAGCAGCTCGCCCGCCTTGCGCCGACGGGTCTCGACGGGCACGTCACGCACCCGCAGCGGGTACGCGATGTTCTCCCACACCCGCATGTGCGGGAACAGCGCGTACGACTGGAAGACGATCCCGCACTGGCGCTCGCGCACGCTCGCGGCGGTCACGTCCTCGTCGCCGAGCCGCACGCGCCCCGATTCGGGGCGCAGGAAGCCGGCGATCAGCTTGAGCAGCGTCGTCTTGCCGCAGCCGCTCGGGCCGATGCACACGACGAGCTCGCCCGGCTCGATCGTCATGCTGAGCGCGAAGATGCCCGCCTTGCCGCCGGGATAGCGGAACGTGACCTCTTCGAGCGCGACCGGCACCGGCATGGCCGTCACCCCTGCGCGGCGTAGGCCCGCGTCGCGCCGCGCGCGGAGAGCGCGCCCGCGACCGATGCGGTCAGCGCGAGCGCGAGCAGGATCACGGTGGCCGCGCAGGCGAACCCGGTGGCGCCGTAGAACGCCTGCAGCAGCACCACCGGATAGGTGCGATTGAGGAAGCCCGCGACGAGGTTCGAGAACTGGAACTCGCCGATCGACAGAGCCGCGACGACGATCAACCCGGAAAGGATCGAGTGCCGGAGGGCCGGCAGGACGATGTGCAGGAAGCGCTGCGGGCCGCTCGAGCCGAGGGACTCGGCAGCTTCCTCGAGCGCCCGCAGGCCGAGGCGCTGCATGTCGGCGACGACCGCCTGCAGGAGATAGGGCAGGCCGAGCACGATGTGGCCCGCGATCAGGAGCCACGGGCTGCCCAGCCAGGGCAGCGCATCGGAGGAGAAGACGAGGATGAACCCGAACGCGAGCACGAGCGCCGGGAGCGCCACGGGCAGCTGGTACAGCGCGCGCGCCACGGCGCGGACGCGGTGGCTCTCGGCGCGATACACCGCGTAGGCGAGCGGCAGTCCGACCGCGACGCACGCGAGGCAGGTCATGGTCGCGACGAACAGGCTCGAGGCGAAGGCGCGCCGGAAGCTCGGGTCGGCCGCGACCTGAACGTACCAGCGCGTCGTCACGCCGCTCGGGAGCAGGGTGTTGAACCACGACTCGCCGAACGAGCCCACGACGAGCAGCGCCACGGGGGCGACGAGATAGAACAGGTAGGCCGCGGTGATCCAGCGGGGCATCACGGGATCGATCGGTGCGTTCTTCGCGCAGGCGGGAGCCTGCGGCACGCGCATTATCGCGTGATTACACGCGCGCGGGCGCGCCGGTCGCCCCCGGGTCGGGCCGGGTTGACTTGCGCCGGGCGGGACCGGGCGGCGCCTCCCGAAATGCGAGCATGGCCCGCGCGGCGTCGTAAGCTCGGGGCATGTTGAACGTCCCGAACGTCATTACGGTCATCCGGGTGCTGCTCATCCCGGTGATCGCCTACCTGCTCGTCGAGCGCCGCTACGGGCCGGCGCTCGCGGTGTTCATGGCGGCGGCCTTCAGCGACTTTGCCGACGGCGCGATCGCGCGGCATTACCGGCTCGTCTCGGAGTTCGGCGCGCGGCTGGATCCGATCGCCGACAAGCTCACGATGTTCGTGGCGACGGTGCTGCTCGCGTGGCAGGGGTGGCTCCCGCTGTGGCTCGCGGGGGCGATCGTGGCGCGCGACGTCGTCATCGCCGGCGGCGCGATCGCCTACCGGCTCGTGGTCGGCCACGTCCAGATGGAGCCGACGTGGCTCTCCAAGCTCAACACCGCGCTGGAGTTCGCCGCGCTCGCGGGCGTGCTCGCGCACGCCGCAGCGCTCATCGACGCGAGCCGATGGCTCCCGGCGCTCCTCGCCGTCGTCTTCGTGACGGTGATCGCGTCGGGCGCCCAGTACGTCTGGGTGTGGGGCAGGAAGGCCGCCGCGGCGCGGCGCAGCGCATGAAGCGTCGTCTTCGTTTCGATGTCCACGGCGCTACCCGCTCGGGATCGTGCGCGAGGGCGAGCGCTGGGTCGCGCATCGCGTCGGCGCCGGAACACGCGCGCCGACGGACGACCTCCTGGTACCTGCGGACACGCCGGAGGAGGAGCTGGCGCACTACCTGGGCGACGTGCTGCACGAGCTCGCCGAGCCCGGGCGGAAGATTCGACGACTCGATCAGCGCGGCGTCGGCGGCGGCTGATTCGGCGGCGGCGGGTAGGGCGCGAGCGGGCCCGGAGGCGCCGCGGCCGACTGCTCCCGGATGGCCCGGGCGTAACCGACGGAGACGGGAATCTTGTTGCCTTTCGCGTACATGCACTGCTGGTAGGCGAAGTCGTAGCGCTGCTGCACGGACCAGTAGGAGCCGCTCGCATAGCTCTGGCCGACGAGCGCGCCGGTGAGGAGGCCCACTCCGGCACCCACGCCCGCGCCGCTGGAGCCCGCGATCAGCGCGCCTGCGCCGGCGCCGACCGCCGTGCCGACGACGGCCGACCCGACCGCACTCTGGTTCGCGGCCTGCTGCGCCGAGGCGCCGCCGACCTGCTCGAAGGCGAACTGCCGGCACGCGGTGTCGTCGACGCGGAACTCGTCGAAGTTCTTGCGGCTGCCGGGCAGCGACATCACGCTCGGGCCGCTCGGTAGCGCGGCGCACCCGGCGAGGAGCGCGAGTCCGACGAGCGAAAGTCGTTTGACGCGCGGGGTCACGGCGTCACCGCGTCACGATGGCGGCTGCGGCGCGACGCGCTGCCACCCACCCGGGCATTCCCGGATGTACGGGTAGTACGCGCCCCCGCCGGGGCAGAAGTACCACCACCCGCTCGGCGGTGGCGGTGTGACGGGCGCAGGCGCGGCCTGCGGCAGCGGATCGCGCTCGATGTACACGGGAGGCGACTGCTGGATCACGACCGGCGGTCCGACCACGACCGGGGCAGCCCAACCCGGACCCCAACCCGGACCCCAGCCCCAGCCCCAACCCGGACCCCAGCCCCAGCCGGCGGCGCCCCAGCCCCAGCCGGGGCCCCAACCCCAACCCGGGCCCCAGCCCGGACGCGGCCCCCACCACCCCGGGCCCACGCCCACGCCGACACCGACGACCACGCGTGAGCGTCCGCCTGCGAACGCGGGCTCGCTCACCAGCGCGCCGCCGAGCAGGGCGATGGCGAGCGTCAGCACGAATGTCCAGAATCTCATTGCCTTGCGCGGCGGGCATGAAGCGCCGCCCGCCGAGTCCTTCTTTAGCCGCGTGACACCTAGGCGAGAGAACGTATTCATGGTGCCTCCGGCCGACGCCTCGAGGGGTAAAACTTTGTAACCATCCTCCCCCCGCCCGTGTGCTGACCCTTTGCGCTAGTTCAAGAGTCCTGCCTCTCGGGCAGGCGAGAATTTTCTCGGAACCGGCGCGGCAGTCGTGCGGCGACGGTCGGATTGTCGTCGGGAGGAGTCGATGCAGCGCAAGAAAACGGGGCCGCGCCCTGCCGCGGGGAAGAAAGCGAGCCGGGTCAAGCACGTCTACGCGTTCGACGAGGTGCGCCTTGCCGAGCGCGCGGCCGGCTCGTGGGAGGGGGTCCGCGCCCTGCTCGGCGGCAAGGGGGCGAACCTGGCCGAGATGGCGCGGCTCGGATTGCCCGTCCCGCCCGGCTTCATCGTCACGACCGAAGCCTGCAAGGCGTTTCTCGCCGCCGGCGGAAAGTTCCCCCCGGGCATGTGGGACGAGGTGCTCGCGGCGGTCGCGCGCATCGAGCGCGCGACCGGCAAGCGCCTCGGCGACCCGTACGACCCGCTCCTCGTCTCCTGCCGCTCGGGCGCGAAGTTCTCGATGCCGGGAATGATGGATACGGTCCTCAACATCGGCATGAACGACGCGGTGGCCGCCGGCCTCGCGCGGCTGACCGGCGACGCGCGCTTCGTCCACGACGCCTATCGGCGCCTCGTGCAGATGTACGGCCGCGTCGTGCTCGGCGTGCCCGACGAGCCGTTCGAGCACGTCCTCGCGACGCACCGCGCGCGCCACGGCGTCGCGAACGACGCCGACCTGCCGGCGGCGGCGCTCCAGGCGATCACCGGCGAGTTCAAGCGAGTGGTCGCCGAGCACGCGCGCCGGCCGTTCCCCGAGGAGCCGATCGAGCAGCTGCGCCTCGCGACGATGGCGGTGTTCAAGTCGTGGAACGGCAAGCGCGCGTTCGACTATCGCAACGCGGCGGGCATCCCGCATGATCTCGGCACCGCGGTGAACATCGTCACCATGGTCTTCGGCAACCTCGGGCAGGACTCGGGCACCGGCGTGGCGACGACGCGCGACGTGACCACCGGGGCAAACGAGATGGAAGGCGACTTCCTGGTCAACGCCCAGGGCGAGGACGTGGTCGCCGGCACGCGCACCACGCTGCGGATCCAGGAGCTCGCGCGCCTCATGCCGCGCATCGACCGCGAGCTGCGCGCGATCGCGCGCAGGCTCGAGCGCCACTACCGCGAGGTACAGGACGTCGAGTTCACGATCGAGCGCGGCAAGCTCTGGATGCTGCAGACGCGCGACGCGAAGCGCACCGCGCAGGCGGCGATCCGCATCGCAGTCGAGCTCGCGCGCGAGCGGCTCATCACGCGCGCCGAGGCGGTGAAGCGCGTGTCGCCCGACCACGTCGACTACTTCCTCCACCCGCAGCTCGATCCGGCCGCGCGGCGCGCGGCGCGGGAGGAGGGGGCGCTGCTCGCGACCGGCCTGAACGTGTCGCCCGGCGCCGCGATCGGCCGCATCGCGCTCGACGCCGACACCGCCGAGCGCTGGGCGCGCGAGGACAAGCAGCGCGTCATCCTCGTGCGGCCGGAGACGAAGCCCGACGACGTGCACGGCATGCTCGCGGCGCAGGGCGTGGTGACCAGCCGCGGCGGGCGAACGAGCCACGCGGCCCTGGTCGCGCGCCAGTTCGGGAAGCCCGCGGTCGTCGGCGCCATGGCGCTCGAGATCGACCTGGAGGACCGGCGCGTGCGCGCGCCGGGCGGCCGGGTGCTGAAGGAAGGCGACTGGCTCTCGCTCGACGGCACCGCCGGCGAGGTCTTCGCGGGCGAGCTCAAGACCGTGGTGCCCGACGTCGCCGACCCGCACCTGATCGAGCTCCTGAAGTGGGCCGACGCGATCCGCCGGCTCGGCGTCTGGGCGAACGCCGACTACCCGCGCGACGCCGAGCGCGCGCGCCGGTTCGGCGCCGAAGGCATCGGCCTCTGCCGCACCGAGCACATGTTCTTCGAGACCGAGCGGCTGCCGATCGTGCAGGCGATGATTCTCGCGCGCGACGCGGACGAGCGCGCCGCGCACCTCGCGCGGCTGCTGCCGATGCAGCGCGCCGACTTCGAGGGGCTCTTCCGCGCGATGGGCGGGCTGCCGGTGACGATCCGGCTCATCGACCCGCCGCTGCACGAGTTCCTGCCGAACCACGACGAGCTGCAGAAGGCGGTGGTCGAGCTCGAGACCCGCATGCGCCTGAAGGACGGCGACCCGGCCGAGCTCGCCCGGACGCTCGAGGGCAAGCGCCGGCTGCTCGGGGCGGTCGAGGCGCTGCGCGAGCAGAACCCGATGCTCGGCCTGCGCGGCGTGCGGCTCGGCATCCACATGCCGGAGCTCGTGCGCATGCAGGTGCGCGCGATCTTCGAGGCGGCGTGCCGCTGCGTGCGGGACGGCGTGAAGGTGAAGCCGAAGATCATGATTCCGCTCGCCGCCACCTCGAGCGAGCTCAAGGTCGAGCGCGCGTTGCTCGAGGAGGAGGCGCGCGCGGTGATGAAGGAGCACGGCGCCAGGATCGCCTACCAGTTCGGCACGATGATCGAGGTCCCGCGCGCGGCGATCGTCGCCGACCGCATCGCCGAGTACGCCGAGTTCTTCTCGTTCGGCACCAACGATCTCACGCAGACCACCTTCGGGATCTCGCGCGACGACGCCGAGACCGGGTTCCTGAGCGAGTACCTGCAGAAGGGGATCCTCCTGCGCAACCCGTTCGCCACGCTCGACGAGAGCGGGGTGGGGTACCTGATGGCGCTCGGCGTGCGGCTCGGCCGGAGCCGCCGCAAGGGGCTCGAAGTCGGGATCTGCGGCGAGCACGGCGGCGACCCCGCGAGCATCGCGTTCTGCCACCGCACCGGGCTCGACTACGTGTCGTGCTCGCCGTTCCGCGTGCCGGTGGCGCGGCTCGCCGCCGCGCACGCGGCGCTCGGAGAGTCGCGCGACCTGCGCTAGCAGGCCGTCGGGTCGGGCGAGGCTACTGCGGCGGGGTGATGTCGGCCGGCGCAGTCGTCGGCGCTGGCGCCGCCGGCGTTGCGAACCCCGGATGCCCGCCGAAGAGATCGCGCGCCCCGTCGCCCTCGTACACCAGCACAGCCTGCTCGCGACCGGGCTCGCCACGGCGCGCCCGGATCTCGAGCGCTTTCGGCGCGTCGCGCCGCGCCGCCTCGGCCGCCGCGGCCTGGGTCTGACGCAGGTCTCGCACCGCCGCCAGGTAGGCGCTCTGGAGCTCGAGCGTCAGCCGGCCCTCGGCCGCCGCGCGGCGCATCTCGGCGAGCAGGTCGTCGATGCGCGTGGGCACCGGCTGCGAGCGCGTCTGCGGGCCGAACGACTCGGGTTCGCGCGCCGCGGCCGCGAGGCGCTCGGGCGAGCCGAGCGACTTCGCGATGTGCGGGTGCTTGTTGCGCATCGCCCAGACGAACGCGTCCTCGCCCACGTCGTTGCGCAGGCTCGCGTCGGCGCCGCGCTCGAGGAGCCAGGTCGCGAGCCGCTCGCGGCCTTCGCGCGCGGCCATCATCAGCGGCGTCGAGCCGTTGGTCGAGCGCGCGTTGATGTCGGCGCCGCGCTCGAGGAGGAGCTGCGCGACCCGCTCGTGGCCGGCGAACACCGCGTAGTGCAGCGCGGTCCACTCGAGGCCGCGCCGGTTGAGCTGCGCGCCGCGGTCGAGGAGCCAGCGCGTGGCGTCGAGGTGGCCGCGCCAGGCGGCGAACATCAGGGCCTGCTCGCCGTTCGCGTTGGTGCGGTTGATGTTCGCGCCGCGGCTCACGAAGAGCGTCATCAATTCGATGTTGCCTTCCCAGGCCGCGATCATCAGGCCGGTGCCGATGCGGTCGGCGAGGTAATCGGGCGGCAGGCCCTCGTCGAGCCACGCGCGTACCGCCTTGACGTCGCCGCGCTCGAGCGCGACGCCGTACTGCACCGGGTCGGGCAGGGCGCCGTGCGCGGCAAACGCCAGCGCCGCCAGTACGGCGGCGAACGGGCGCCGGAGCAAGATCAGCAGGGCCATCGAAAGCGTTTGTTATTCAAGACCCTGCATCCTGTCCGATGTGCCCCGGGATGTCAAAGCGGGGCCCCCGCGCGCGTGCGATCTTCCACGCAGGCGCCGCGCTCGGCCAGGAACCCGGCCAGGATCCGGCCGGTGTGGGTGGCGCGTTTCGCGACCGCCTCCGGCGTGCCCATCGCGACGATCCGCCCGCCGGCGTCGCCGCCCTCGGGCCCGAGGTCGATGATCCAGTCGGCCTCGGCGATGACGTCGAGGTTGTGCTCGATGACGACGACGGTGTTGCCGGCGTCGACCAGGCGATGCAGCACGCGCGCGAGCTTCTCCACGTCGGCCATGTGCAGGCCGACGGTCGGCTCGTCGAGAACGTAGAGCGTGTGGCGCTGGGCGCCCGCGCGGCCCGGCCGGTTCCCCGCGTCGGTGCCGTCCGCGCGCACCTTGGCGAGCTCGGTCACGAGCTTGATGCGCTGCGCCTCGCCCCCGGAAAGCGTCGGGCTCTGCTGGCCGAGCGTGAGGTAGCCGAGGCCGACGTCCTGGAGGA
>CAZIXQ010000036.1:0-22328 GCA_964543155.1 uncultured Enterobacteriaceae bacterium | reverse complement strand
AATGCTAGCAGCGTCGCGGTGAAGTCGGCGGGCGCGGTGACGGGCCAGTGGTGGCGGCCGCTCGGAACGACGACGAGTGTCGAGCCGCGAATACACGCGGTTGCTGCCCTGGCCGGTGCCTGGAAAAACACGGGCGACAACTCGCCGACCCCCATCGCCACCGGCATCTTCAGGGTGCCGAGCTGCGCACAGGATACGGACGGCGGCGGCGGCGCGGCGAAGAACAGCGGGAGTGCGCGCGAATTGTCGAGATGCATCGCGCGCGTTTCCGCCGGCAGCGCGTCGAACGCGCCCGGGCCGCCGTTGACGCCGTTCATGATGATGCGCACCGCACCCGCTTGGTCGCCGCCCTTGCTTGCCACGACCGCCGGCCCGAAGGTCGACTTGCGCGAGGCCGCCGAGGCGGTGATCTGCGCGGGATCTGTGACCCAGGAGGCGAGGTTCGACTGCTCGTAGACGAACAGGCTTCGCACGAGCTCGGGATGCTGAATCGCGAGCAGGATCGCGAGCGAGCCGCTGTAGGACCAGCCGACGACGTGCACCGGTCCCGCATTCAGCTGACGAATGAACACTGCGAGATCGTCGACGTGCGTCGTCATGGAGAAGTTCTTTCCGTCGTCGGGCCACGGATCGGGGCCGAAGTAGCGCAGCGTCGGCGAGACGAAGCGGTAGCTTCGCGCCACAGACTCCCGACTCGAGTCGAACGTGCGGAGGTCTGACATCCCGCCCGGGACGAACAGCACGACTTGTCCGTGCCCCTGTTCGACGTACCTCATCTTCACCCCATTGACCGTCATCTCCTTCGTGACGGGCTCTCCGGGTGCGAGCGACTGACAACCGGTGACGAGCAAGACGGACGTTGCGAAGAGCACAGCAAGAATGCGGCGCATGGATTCCTCCTGGTTCGCGAGCGGACGAAGGCGCTCGCGTCGCATTGGATGACAGCGCGCACCCCATGTCCTGAGGCCGTCGTCCTAGGTACGCGAGGCGAAGCAGGCGAAGCGGGAGAAACCCGGGACCGCTGTCCCGGGTCAGCGGGCGGCGTCGAGCGGCGAGGCGGCGAACCCGGCCTCGCGCGCGCGCACGATCGCCTGCGCGCGGGTCGGGACGCCGAGCTTGTCGAAGATCGGCGTGATGTGGTTGCGCACGGTCTTCTCGGAGAGCCCGAGCCGCGCTGCAATACCGTCGTTATCGAGACCGTGCGCCACCAGTTCGAGGATCTCGCGCTCGCGCGGCGTGAGGTCGGAGAACGCGGTGGCCCGGCGGCGCGGCGTCTCGCCCTCCGCCAGGAACGCGTGGATCTCGGCGATGAACTGCGCGAACGCCGGCTCCTGCTCGAGCAGGATGTGGTTGTTCGTCTCGAGCGTCACGAACCGCGCGCCCGGAACGAGCGCGGCGAGCCGCCGGCCCTCCTCGAGCGGCGCGCGCACGTCGCCGCGCGCGTGCAGTACGAGCGCGGGGCACGTCACCCGGGGCGCGAACTCGCTCGCATCGTAGTCGTGCACCGAGGCGAGGATACGCGCCGCGCACTCCGGCGTGGTGGAGGCGCGCTCGAGGTCGTTCAGCGCACGCATCTGCTCCGGCGTTCCGCCCGGAATCAGGAACGACGTGAACATCTGCCGGAACGCGGGGTTGTCCTGCCCCCAGCCGAGCTCCACGAGGCCCAACATCATCTGCCACTGTTTGACCTGCTCCGGCGTGGGATTGCGGCGCATTGCCCCGCGGAGAAACCCGCCGTAGACGACCAGGCGTTCGACACGCTCCGGGTGGCGCGCTGCATAAGTCACTGCGATTGCCCCGCTCTGCGATGCGCCGAGCAGCGCGAAGCGGTCGAGCCCGGCGGCGTCGACCACCGCCTCGAGGTCGGCCACCCAGCGGTCGAGCGAAAGGTCGCCGGTCTCCCGATCCGCGAGCCCGCACCCGCGCGGGTCGTAGCGGATGAGCGTGTGGTGCCGGCTCAGCTCGGCGAGCCACGGCCGCCACAGCGGACTGCGCAGGTCGTGCTCGAGGTGGGTGAGGTAGTGCGCGGCGCGGACGAGGGGCGGGCCCTTGCCCATCGTCGAATACGCGAGCCGCACACCGTCGTCGGCGCGACAGAAGCGGATCGTCTGTTTCAGCTCGGGCACGTCAGCCGGCCCCTCGCGGTCCGGCGGCGAATCCGGCTTCGCGCGCACACACGATCGCCTGGGCGCGGGTCGGGACGCCGAGCTTGTCGAAGATGCGCGTCATGTTGTTTCTCACGGTCTTCTCGGACAGCGCGAGGCGCGTGGCGATCGCGTTGTTGTCCAGGCCATGCGCAACGAGTTCGAGGATCTCGCGTTCGCGGGTCGTCAATTCCGAGAACGCGGTCGCGCCTTGCGCCGCTCTCTCGCCCGGGCGCAGGAACTCGTTCAGCGCCGAGAACACCTGGGCGAAAGCAGGCTCTCCTTCGAGGAGGACGTGGTTTCGGCCTTCGATCGGCACGAAGCGCGCGCCGGGAATCAGGCCGGCCACGGTGCGTCCTTCCTCGAAGGGCACTCGCGCGTCGTTACGGACGTGCAGGATCAGCGTCGGGCACTGGATCTGCGGGGCCAGGTCGGTCACGTCGATCGGGCCGAATGAGGCGATCAGCCGGGCCGCGGTCGCGGGGGTCGTGCACGTGCGCTCCTGCTCGTTGAACCACGCCGCCTGCTCGGGCGTCGCATCGGGGATGAAGAGCGACGTGAACATCTGCCGGTATGCCGGGTTTTCGAGACCCCACCCGAGTTCGACGAGCTCCAGCGCCGCGCGGGCGGCACGTACCTGCTCCGGACTCGGGTTGCGCTTCATCGGGCCGCGCGCATATCCTCCGTAGATCACGAGTCGAGTGACCCGCTCGGGATGCCGTGCGGCATACGCGATCGCCGCGGCCGATCCCTGCGAGGCGCCGAAAAGCGCGAAACGGTCGAGCCGGGCCGCATCGACTACGGCGGCCAGGTCCGCGATGCTGCTCTCGAAGGAGAGGTCGGTTGCGTCACGGTCCGAAAGCCCGCAACCGCGCCCGTCGTAGCGCACCAGCGTGTGGGAACGGGTGAGCTCGACGAGCCAGGGCCGCCAGACCGGGCTCCGCAGATCGAACTCGAGATGGGTAAGGAAGTGGGGGCCCCAGACGAGCGGGGGGCCGCTGCCCATCGTCGCATACGCAATGCGCGTGCCGTCGCTCGACGTGCAGAAGCGGATCGTCTGCTTCAGCTCGCTCATCGCGTACCCCTGGCGAGGGACCGCCTCGGACTATACGCCGAGTGCTGCGACCCGCGCAGGACGCGGGTGCTTCGTCTTTCGCTAATGCGGCACCGCGGTCACGTTTCGCCCCGGAGGAATGCGTCGAGCGTGACGCCGCGGACGCGATCTGCCGCGAACGGGGTCGCGCAGACCACCGTGAGGTGCGCCTTGGGGAACGCCTTCGGAAACCACGCGAACTCGAGCGCGCTCGATCGTCCGTGCTTCACCTCGACGAACCAGTCGTCGGCGGCGACGAAGTCGAGCTCGCGCTCCCGCGACCTCCAGTACGGAAGGCGATCGGGTTCCGGCGCGCCCGCGATCGCGGCACGGCGAAAGAGCTCCTGAGCGACGGCCCATTCCCACCACACGCCGCGACGCTCCGGCGTCAGCCGGGCGAGGTCGTCGGCGCTCCGCGGCGCCTCCGGGGCCCAGACCGCGGCGACGAGCAGGTTCACGAACGGAAACTTTGCGGGCCTGCGCGGCAGTTCCGCCTTGCGGGCCTCGTCCCATGCCGCCGACGTGCCGACGCACAGCAGGTCGGCGAGCATCTCGACCCAGCCGGCGGCGACCGTGTTGTTGGCGAGGCCGGCCTCCCTGGCGAGCTTCGTCTGACCGAGCGGCGTGCCGCCGTGACGGTGCAGCTGCTGCATGACCGCCACCAGCGATCGGCGCGGGCGGCCGCTGCGCGCGCACTCGCCCTGGATCCAGTCGCGCACGGCCTCGACGGTCCACTCGGGGATTCGGCCGTGTCGGATGATCTCCCCGCACGCGAGCGGAGACCCCCCCGACAGCACGTATGCGGCGAGTGCGCGGTCGCCGAGCGCGCTGCCGCCCGCGCGGACGAATTCGGCGTACGGCACGGGGACGAAGAGGTAGGTCGTGCGGCCGAGGGTGCCCTTGCGCCCGGGAAGCCGTTCGGCGCCGTGTCTGAGGTCGCTCGCGCGCGATCCGGTCGTGACGACGAGGACCCGGCGCAACTCGCCGCGGTCGAGAACGCGCTTGAGCCCGCGCTCCCACTCGGGAATGGCCGTGATTTCGTCCACGAACAGCCGCCGCACCGGCGCGTCGGGCCTGAAAGCGGTGGCGAGACGCGACAGCTCCGCAGACAGATGGTCCGCGTCACGCAGGTAGTCCCCGTCGAGGAACAACGCCGTGCCCCGGCCGTGGCGCCGCACCGTTTCGCGGATCGCGCCTTCGAGCCAGGTGGACTTGCCGTACTGCCGCGCGCCGCGAATCAGGATGACGCCGGGCGCCTCGGGCAACTCGTCCAGCCCGAACTCGAAGCGGAAGACCGCTGGCGCCCCGGCCAGCGCCTCCAGCCGCGGGAACAGGCCGGGGGCATCCAGATTGCCGGCCAGCAGCGCCTCGTTGACCCGATCAACGTTCACGCCGTTGATAGTATCAACGTCCGGAACGTTGAGCAAGCGGTGCAGCGCGTGCCGTCGCGCGAGGTGCCGAAGCGCATCGTCTGCTTCCGCCCGGCCATCGGGCGACCCGCGGGAACGGACCGCGTCGGACGATACGCCCGGCGTGCGGCCCCTCCTCGGTGCGCCCGCTGCACTATCATCCGGCACCATTCGAATGGCCATGTCCGGTACTACGGTGCGACCGCCCGCCACCGGCACCAGACTCCGTCTGGCGGCGCTGCCCCCGCTTGCGCTCTACGTCCACCTGCCCTGGTGCGTGCGCAAGTGCCCGTACTGCGACTTCAACTCGCACGAGGCGCGCGGCGCGCTGCCCGAGGACGAGTACGTCGACGCGCTGATCGCCGACCTCGAGTCGACGCTCCCGAGCGTGTGGGGCCGGCGCGTGCACAGCGTCTTTCTCGGGGGCGGGACGCCCAGCCTCTTCTCCGCGCGCTCGATCGATCGCCTGCTTGCCGCGATTCGCGCGCGCCTGCCGCTCGAGCCCGACGCCGAGATCACGCTCGAGGCGAACCCGGGCACGGTCGAGGCGGAGAAGTTCCGCGATTTCCGCGCCGCCGGCGTGAACCGGCTCTCGATCGGGATCCAGAGCTTCAACCCGAAGCACCTCGCGGCGCTCGGCCGCATCCACGACGAGCGCGAGGCGCACCGTGCGGTCGAGATCGCGCACGCGCACTTCGAGAACTTCAACCTCGACCTGATGTACGCGCTGCCGGAGCAGACGCTCGCGGAGGCCGAGCGCGACGTCGGCGGCGCACTCGCGGCCGGTGCGCCGCATCTTTCCTTCTATCACCTGACGATCGAGCCGAACACGGTGTTCTTCACGCGGCCGCCGCGGCTCCCGGACGAGGATGCGGCGGCCGAGATCGGCGACCTGGTCGAGCGGCGACTGGTCGAGGCCGGCTACGAGCACTACGAGACCTCGGCCTATGCGCGGCCGGGCCGGGCGTGCCGGCACAACCTCAACTACTGGCGCTTCGGCGACTACCTCGGCATCGGCGCGGGCGCGCACGCCAAGATCTCGTTCGCCGACCGCATCGTGCGCGAGGTGCGGGCGCGTACGCCCGCCGAGTACCTGCGGCGCGTCGCCGCGGGTGCGCACGTCGTCGAACGCCGCGAGCTCGGCCGCGCCGACCTGCCCTTCGAGTTCATGATGAACGCGCTCCGGCTCGCCGAGGGCTTCCCGGTCGCGATGTTCGCGGAGCGAACGGGAATGCCGATCACCGCGGCCGAGCGCGCGCTCGCGCAAGCCGAGGCGCGCGGGCTCGTCGAGCGCGACCACGCGCGCATCCGGCCGACCGCGCTCGGCCGCCGCTATCTCAACGACCTGCTGGAGCTGTTCCTGCCGGAACGCGAAAGGGAGAAGACGTGAAAGCGACGCTGCGCGGCATCAAAGCCCTGACGTTCGACGTGTTCGGCACCGTGGTGGACTGGCGCGGCTCGCTGATCGAGGAAGGGAAACGGCTGGGCCGGCGCAAGCGGATCAAGGCCGACTGGGCGGCGTTCGCCGACGCCTGGCGCGGCGGCTATCGCCCGGCGATGGACCGCGTGCGCCGCGGCGACCTCGCATGGACCAACATCGACGGCCTGCACCGGATCATCCTCGACGGGCTGCTGCCCCGTTTCGGCCTCGAGGGGCTCAGCGAGGCGGAGAAGGAGCACCTCAATCGCGCGTGGCACCGGTTGACCCCGTGGAAGGAGGCGGTAGCCGGGCTCAAGCGGTTGAAGAAGAGATACGTGATCGCGACGCTCTCGAACGGCAACGTCGCGCTGCTCACCAACATGGCGAAGCACGGCGGCCTGCCGTGGGACTGCATCCTGTCGGCCGAGCTGTTCGGTCACTACAAGCCGGATCCCGAGGCCTACCAGGGCGCGGCGCGACTGCTCGGCCTGCGGCCCGACGAAGTGCTGATGGTCGCCGCGCACAAGGACGACCTCGACGGCGCGGCGCGCGCCGGCCTGCGCACCGCGTTCGTGACCCGGCCGCTCGAGTTCGGGGATGCGGCGAAGAAGGATCTCGCGTTCGAAGACCGCTTCGACGTCAACGCGAAGGACTTCGTGGATCTGGCGCGGAAGCTCGGCTGTTAAGCCCAGTCGCGCGGCGCGAGGAACACCTCGTACAGCCGCGCTTCCGGCGTCCCCGGCGCCGGCTTCCAGTCGTAGCGCCACTTCACGACCGGGGGCAGCGACATCAGGATCGACTCCGTCCGGCCGCCCGACTGCAGCCCGAACAGCGTGCCGCGGTCGTACACGAGGTTGAACTCGACGTAGCGCCCGCGCCGGTAGGCCTGGAAGTCGCGCTCGCGTTCGCCGTAGGGCAGATCGCGCCGCCGCTCGACGATCGGCCGGTAGGCCTCGATGAAGTGGTCGCCCACGCTGCGCGTGAGCGCGAAGCACGTGTCGAAGTCGGGCGTATTCAGGTCGTCGAAGAAGATCCCGCCCACCCCGCGCGGCTCGCCGCGGTGCTTGAGGAAGAAGTAGCGGTCGCACCAGTCCTTGAAGCGCGGGTGCAGCTCCGCGCCGAACGGCGCGAGCGCCGCCTTGCAGGTGCGGTGGAAGTGTGCGGCGTCCTCCTCGAAGCCGTAGTACGGGGTGAGATCCATCCCGCCGCCGAACCACCAGACGGGTTCGGTTTCCGCTTTCGTCGCGACGAACGAGCGCACGTTCATGTGCGCCGTCGGGACGTAGGGATTGCGCGGATGGAGCACGAGCGACACGCCCATCGCCTCGAACGCGCGCCCCGCGAGCTCGGGTCGCGACGCGGTCGCCGAGGGCGGTAGGCTGGCGCCCGTGACGTGCGAGAAGTTGACGCCGCCGCGCTCGAAGAGCGCGCCGTCCTCGATCAGCCGGCTCACCCCGCCGCCGCCCTCGGGACGGGTCCAGGCGTCGCGGCGGAACGTGCCGCCGTCCAGAACTTCCAGAGCGGAGACGATCCGATCCTGGAGGCCGGAGAAGTAGGCCAGGACGGCGCCGACGTCCACCCGCGTCAGCCCTGGCGCGCTGCGGTCGGGCGCGAGCCGTTGCGGGCCTCGATGGCCCGGTGTCCGATGTCGCGGCGGAACTGCATGCCCTCGAAGCGGATGCCGGCGATCGCGTCGTAGGCGCGCTTCTGCGCCATGCGCACGCTGTCGCCGAGCGCGGTCACGCACAGCACGCGCCCGCCGCTCGTGACGAGCTTGCCGTCGCGGAGCTCGGTGCCCGCGTGGAACACGCGGCAGTCGTCGGCGGGCGCCGGCAGGCCGGTGATCTCGTCGCCCCTGCGCGGGGTATCGGGATAGTTCGCCGCCGCAATCACGACGCCGAGCGCGGCGCGGCGGTCCCACTGCGCGTCGACGGTGTCGAGCTTCCCGTCCACTGCGCGGTCGAGGAGCTCGAAGAGGTCGCTCTTGAGTCGCACCAGGATCGGCTGGGTCTCCGGATCCCCCAGCCGGCAGTTGAACTCGAGCACCTTCGGATTGCCCGCGGCGTCGATCATCAGGCCGGCGTAGAGAAAGCCCGAGTAGGGAATCCCGTCCTTGGCCATCCCCTTGATCGTCGGCGCGACGATCTCGCGCACGACGCGCGCGTGCAGCGCCGGCGTGACGACCGGCGCCGGCGAGTACGCGCCCATGCCGCCGGTGTTCGGGCCTTCGTCGCCGTCTTTCAGGCGCTTGTGATCCTGGCTGGTCGCGAGCGTGAGGACGTGCTCGCCGTCGCACATCACGATGAAGCTCGCCTCCTCGCCGGCGAGAAACTCCTCGACCACGACGCGCGACCCCGCCGCGCCCATCCGGTTCTCCACGAGCATTGCGTCGACCGCCGCGTGCGCCTCGTCCTTCGTCGCGGCGACGACGACACCCTTGCCGGCCGCCAGCCCGTCCGCCTTGACGACGATCGGCACGCCGCGGGCGTCCACGTACCGGTGCGCGGCCGCCGCGTCGCTGAAGCTCTCGTAGGCGCCGGTCGGGATGCCGTGGCGCACGAGAAAGCGCTTGGCGAATTCCTTCGAGCTCTCGAGCTGCGCCGCGGCGCGGGTCGGTCCGAAGATGCGCAGGCCGCGCGCGCGGAAGAGATCGACGACGCCGGCGGCGAGCGGCGCCTCCGGCCCGACGACGGTGAGATGGATCTGCTCGCGCGCGGCGAACTCGGCGAGCGCGCCGAGATCGGTGATCGCGACGTTCTCGACGCCGGGCTCGCGGGCGGTGCCGCCGTTGCCCGGCGCGACGAATACCTTCTGCACGCGCGGGGCCGCGGCGAGTTTCCAGGCGAGCGCGTGCTCGCGTCCGCCGGCGCCGATCACGAGGAGCTTCATCGCGCGCCTAGTGGCGGAAGTGCCGCACGCCGGTGAACACCATCGCGAGACCGCGCTCGTCGGCCGCGGCGATCACCTCGTCGTCGCGCATGCTGCCGCCCGGCTGGATCACGGCCTTCGCGCCGGCCTCGGCGACCACGTCGAGCCCGTCGCGGAACGGGAAGAACGCGTCGGAAGCGACCACCGAGCCCGCGAGCGAAAGGCCGGCGTTCTGCGCCTTGATCGAGGCGATGCGCGCGCTGTCCACGCGGCTCATCTGCCCCGCGCCGACGCCGAGCGTCATCCCGTCGCCGCAGAACACGATCGCGTTCGACTTCACGTACTTCGCCACGCGCCACGCGAACAGCAGATCGCGCAGCTCCTGCTCGGTCGGCCGGCGCTTCGTCGCGACCTTCAGCTCGCCGGCGCCGACGTTGCGGGCGTCGGGCGTCTGCACGAGCAGGCCCCCGCCGACGCGCTTGAAGTCGTAGCGCTGCACCTCGGTGCCCAGCGGTACGACCAGCACGCGCACGTTCGTCTTCTCGGCGAGCGCCGCGCGCGCTTGCGCGTCGAACTCGGGCGCGATGACGACCTCGACGAACTGCCTCGCCACCGCCTCCGCGGCCGCGCCGTCGAGCGGCCGGTTGAACGCGATGATCCCGCCGAACGCGGAGGTGGGGTCGGTCTTGAACGCGCGGGAGTACGCGGCGAGGCAGGTGTCGGCCTCGGCGACGCCGCACGGGTTGGCGTGCTTGATGATCACGCAGGCGGGGCGCTCGAACGTCTTCACGCATTCCCACGCCGCGTCCGCGTCGGCGATGTTGTTGTACGAGAGTTCCTTGCCCTGGACCTGCGCGTAGCGCGCGAGGCTGCCGGCCACCGGGTCGGCGTCGCGGTAGAACGCCGCCGCCTGGTGCGGGTTCTCGCCGTAGCGCATGGCCTGCGCCTTCTGCCACTGCAGGGTGAGCTTCTCGGGGAAGAGCGTCGGCTTCGCCTCGCCGTCGAGCGAAGTGAGGTAGTTCGCGATGCCGGCGTCGTATCCCGCGGTGTGCGCGAAGGCCTTCTTCGCGAGCGCGAGCCGCGTCGCGGCGCTCAGGCAGCCGTCGTGCGCGCGCATCTCGTCGAGGATGCCCGCGTAGTCGCCGGGGTCGGTGAGCACCGCGACGCCAGCGTGGTTCTTCGCCGCCGCGCGCACCATGGTCGGCCCGCCGATGTCGATGTTCTCGACCGCCTCGTCGAACGTGCAACCCGGCTTCGCGATCGTCTGCTGGAACGGGTACAGATTGACGACGACGAGGTCGATCGGGGCGATGCCGGCGCCCTCGATCGCGGCCATGTGCGCGGGCAGGTCGCGCCGCGCGAGCAGGCCGCCGTGGACCTTGGGATGGAGGGTCTTCAGCCGGCCGTCGAGCATCTCCGGGTACCCGGTGTACTCGGCGACCTCGGTCACCTTCACGCCGCTCGCCGCCAGCAGCTTCGCAGTCCCCCCGGTGGAGAGGATCGCGACGCCGGACGCGGCGAGCCCGCGCGCGAGCTCTGCGAGGCCGGTCTTGTCGGAGACGCTGATCAGCGCCTGCCTGATCCTGATCTTGTCCATGTGCGCGGTTCGAACGGGATTGAATGCACGCGCCGCGTGCGGCGCGACGGCCCTTCTCCCTTCCTTACCTCGCCCTAGGGCTTGATCTTGTGCTCGTTGATCTTCTTGCGCAGGGTGTTGCGGTTGATGCCGAGCATCTGGGCGGCGATGGTCTGGTTCCCCTCGGCCTTGTCCAGCACCGCCTCGAGCATCGGCTTCTCGACGTTCTTCAGGACCATGTCGTAGATCGCCCGCGGCTTTGCGCCGTCGAGATCCCGGAAATAACGGTCGAGCGATTTGCGCACGGATTCTGCGATTTCTCCCGTGGTCTGCTTCATGCCGCCAGCTCCTCTTTTTCGTCGTAGCGCGATTGTTGTTGTTCTTGCGCCAGTTCCTCGAAGTACCGGTCCACCGCCGCGAGCTGCGCCTCGCAGGTCTCGAGCCCGTTGAACGTCCGACGGAACGCGTCGGCGCCGGGCAGCGCACGGGTGTACCAGGCTGCGTGCTTGCGCGCGACCCTCAGGCCGGTCTCGCGTCCGTAGAAAACGTACAGCTCGTGGAGGTGCTCGACGAGCACCGCCCGGATCTCCGCCGCGAGCGGCGCGGGAAGCTCGCGCCCGGTCGCGAGAAAGTGCTCGACCTCGCCGAAGAGCCACGGGCGCCCGAGCGCGGCGCGGCCGATCATGACGCCGTCGGCGCCGGTCGCGTCGAGCACCGCGCGCGCCTGGCGCGGGGTGGCGATGTCGCCGTTGGCGACGACGGGCAGCCGCGTCGCGGCCTTCACCGCGCGGATCGTGTCGTACTCGACTGCGCCCGCGAATCCGCAGGCGCGCGTGCGGCCGTGAAGCGCCAGCATCTGGACGCCGCTCTGCTCGGCGATCGCGGCCACGCGCAGCGCGTTCCTGTGCTCGACATCCCACCCGGTCCGGAACTTGAGGGTGACCGGCACGTCGACCGCCTGGACCACCTCTTCCAGGATCCGCGCGACCAGCGGCTCGTCGCGCAGCAGCGCCGAGCCCGCGGCGACGTTGCACACCTTCTTCGCCGGGCAGCCCATGTTGATGTCGATGATCTGCGCGCCCTCGTCGACGCTCGCGCGGGCGGCTGCCGCCATGGCAGCCGGATCGGCGCCTGCGATCTGGACGGCGACCGGCTGGTCCTCCCCGGCGTGGTCGCGCCGGCGGCGGCTCTTCGCCGTGCCGCGCAAACGGGGATTCGACGCGGTCATCTCGGACACGGCGAGGCCGGCGCCGAAGCGCCGCGCGAGCTTGCGGAACGGCCGGTCGGTCACGCCCGCCATCGGCGCAACGAAAACATTGTTCCGCAGCACGTGAGTGCCGATCCGCATGGCGTGCAACAAGGGGGAGATCGATCGAGAGGAGCGCGATTCTACCCTCAAAGTTTTTGCGCGGGGAACGAAAATGTCACTCGAGTGATACGCGGCGCTGATTGCGCGTCGCTGCGCACCGGCATCGCGCGATCCGAGCGCGCGTTGCGCGTCTTGGTGCGCGCGCGCTCGCAGTGGAGAAAAATTTTAGTCGCGGCCGGGGGTTCCGCGTGCTTTGCGAGCCGACCTCGAACTTCGGCGCGGAAGTGCTCGCGGCGGCGGCGCTCTGCGCCGGACCCGAATCCTACGGCAGGCCGCGGGCGCCGAGCATCATGCGCCGCGCGAGCAAGCGACGTGCCGGCGGAAGGAGGTCGAGGGCTGCGAGCCCGATGCCGCGGGCGAGGCGCAACGGCGAATCGTCGTTCGAGAAGAGCCGGACAAGGAAGTCGGTCACGCCGATCGACGCGTAGCGGTCGACGCGCCGCGTCGCCGCGAACCCGGCGACGAACTCGGCGTCGCCGATGCGCGCCGGATCGGTGCGTGCGACCCGGTCCGCGAGCTCTGCGGCGTCGCGCAATCCGAGGTTGAGTCCCTGGCCGGCGACCGGATGGAGCGTTTGCGCGGCATTCCCCACCGCCACGGTGCGCGGCCCGGCGCTCGCCGAGCGCCTGAACCAGAGTCGCAGGGGAAAGCACGCGCGTGGGCCGGCCGAGACGAACCGTCCCAGGCGCTTGCCGAACCGCTCCCCGAGCCGGGCGCGGAAGCCCTCGTCGGGGAGCGCCGCGAGGCGGGCGGCCTCGGACGTGCCCACGGTCCAGACGAGCGCATATAGATAGTGTGCGTCGCCCGACGTCCCGCCGAAAGGCAGGAGCGCAAGCGGGCCTCCCGGCATGAACCGTTCCCACGCCCGCCCGGGACAGGCGCGTTCGGTGCGGACGATCGCGACGATCGCCGTCTGGCCGTAGTCGCGGAGCGCCAGGTCGTCGCCGGCGAACTGCCCGCCGTCGGCCAGCACGAGCAGCCGAGCCGCGATCTGCCGCGGCACGCCTTCCCCTTCGATCGAGACGGCGACGCGCTCGCCGGCGTCCCGCCAGGACGAGACGCGCCCCGGGAGGCGCTCGGGCGCAACCGCCTCCAGCAGCGTCGCGGCGACCTGCGAAACGTCGGTGACGTAGCCGAACGCGGGCAGTGCGTGGTCTTCGCACCGCATGAGCGTCCGCCCGAATCCGCCGGCCTGGGAGACGTGGATCGACTCGATCGGCGTCGACCGTATGCGTTCGAACGCGCCGACGCGCTCCAGCACGAGCCGGCTCCCGTGCGAGAGCGCCACGGGGCGGAGCGGCGCTTCGGGCCTTGCGCGTGGCTCGACGAGCACGACGGACCGGGCGCTCCCGCGCAGCGCGAGCGCAAGGGTGGCGCCGACCGGTCCGCCGCCGGCGACGACGACGTCCGCCGTTTCAGTCCCGGCGCGCATCGCGCATCAGCGCCTCGATGTCGTCGACGCGCTTGGGTGCCTCGGCCGTGACGATCTCGCAGCCCGACGTCGTGACGAGCGCGTCGTCCTCGATGCGCACGCCGATGTTCCAGAAGCGCTCGGGCACCCCGTCCGCCGGGCGCACGTAGCAGCCCGGCTCCACCGTCAGCGTCATGCCCGGAGCGAGGCGCTTCCAATCGCCGAGCGCCTTGTAGTCGCCGGCGTCGTGCACGTCGAGCCCGAGCCAGTGCCCGGTGCGGTGCATGTAGTACTGCTTGTACAGCTCCTTCTCGAGCACCTCGTCGAGCGTGCCCGAGCACAGCCCGAGGTCGATGAATCCCCGGGCGAGCACCTTCACCGCGGCGTCGTGCGGCGCGTTCCATCCGCTCCCGGGGCGCACCTCCGCGATCGCGGCCGTCTGCGCGGCGAGGACGAGCTCGTAGACGGCGCGCTGCGGGCCACTGAAGGTGCCGTTCACCGGAAAGGTGCGCGTGATGTCCGACGCGTAGCCGTCGAGCTCGCAGCCGGCGTCGATCAGGAGCAGGTCGCCGTCGGCGAGCCGCTTCGAGTTGTCGCGATAGTGCAGCACGCAGGCGTTCGCGCCTCCCGCGACGATCGGCCAGTACGCGGGGAACTGGGCGCCGTGGCGGCGGAACTCGTACAGGAGCTCGGCCTCGACCTCGTATTCCATTGCGCCGGGCCGCGTCGCGCGCATCGCGCGCACGTGCGCACCCGCGGAGATCGACGCCGCCCGGCGCATGGTCGCGATCTCGTGCACGTCCTTGACCAGTCGCATCTCGTCCAGCGCCACGCGCACGTCGCGGATCTCGGCCGGCGCGGCGACGCCGGTACGCGCCTGTGCGCGCACCTCGTTGAGCCAACGCATGCAACGCGCGTCCCACGCCGCATCGAGGCCGGGCGCGTAGAAGAGCGCGGGCTGGTTGGCGAGAAGCCTGGGCGCGGTCTCGTCGAGGGCGGCGAACGCGTGCGCCTCGTCGAAGCCGAACGCCTCGCGCGCGGCCGCCGGTCCGTAGCGGAACCCCTCCCACAGCTCGCGCTCCGGGTGTTTCTCGCGGCAGAAGAGGATCGACTTCGGTTCGGCGCCGGCGATCAGCACCAGCACCGCTTCGGGTTCGGGAAATCCGGTGAGGTAGTAGAAGTAGCTGTCGAAACGGTACGGGTAGTCGCTGTCCCGGTTGCGGATGCGCTCCGGCGCGGTGGGAACGATCGCGATCCCCGCGCCCATCCTTTCGAGGAGCGCGGCGCGACGGGCGCGGAACGGGGTGATGTCGGGCATCGGTTCAGCCGGGTGGCGCGGAAGGGGGATTGTCCTCGTCGTCGGCACGCCGATCAAGGAGCGCAGCCCACTCGTTCGCGCGCCCGGCGATCGGTTCGAGTGCGGCGGCGCGCAGCTCGCGAAGCGCGGCCCGCAAGCCCGCGCCGTCCTCCCCTTCGATCTCGCGTGTGGACGCCTCGAGCGCATCCAGCGCCTCGCGCAGCGCGAGCGCCGAGGCGAGCGCGTTCTTCAGGCGCTCGCGGGGCCGCGGGATCCAGGCGCGGTTGGCGACGAGCGCGCGCAGCCGCTCGCCTGCATCGAGCACCTGCCTGCGCAGGCGCGGGAGCGCGCCGGTGTGCGGACCGCGGAGCGCGCCGAACGCCGCGATCGCGACCAGCTCGAGCCACAGCGCCTTGAGACGCTCGACCCACGCCGCATCGAGCGCGAGCGACCGGTCGACTTCCGCCGGGTCAAGCATGCCGCGAGCCGCGCAGCTCCGCGTCCAGCGCCGCGAGCCGCTCGGGCGTGCCGACGTCGACCCACCGCCCGCCGAAGCGCTCGCCACCGACACGCCCGGCGTCGGCCGCCCGCCGCAGGAGCGGCGCGAGCTGCGCCTTCTCGCCTGGCGCGATGCCCGAGAAGAGCGCAGGGCGGTACACGCCGATGCCGCTGAAGGTGAGCATCGGGACGCCGGCGTTGCGCACGCGGTCCCCGACGAGAGCGAAGTCGCCCGCCGGATGGTGCGGCGGATTGTCCACCAGCACGAGGTGCGCGGCGTCGTCGCCGCGCAAGGCGGCGCGCAGCGCGGCGAACGGATAATCGGTGTGCAGGTCGGCATTGATCGCGGCGAACGGCTCGGCGCCGAGCAGCGGCAGCGCGTGCGCGATGCCGCCCGCCGTCTCGAGCGCGGTCGATTCCGGCGAGTAGCGGATGCGCACGCCGAACCGCGTGCCGTCGCCGAGCGCCGCCTCGATCCGGTGGCCGAGGTGCGCGTGATTGATGACGAGCTCGGTGAACCCGGCCTGCGCGAGGCGCTCGATCAGGCGGGCGACGAGCGCGCGTCCGCCCGCCTCGAGCAGGGGCTTCGGCGTCGCGTCGGTCAGCGGGCGCATCCGCTCGCCGCGCCCGGCGGCCAGAAGCATCGCTTTCATGCCGGGTCGCGCGGCCCGCTCTAGAACGTGTAGCCCGCGCGCACGGCGCGTCCCTCGAGGAGGTCGAGGAGCTCGAGCAGGGGCTTGAGCGCGTCGTAGCGGCGGCACACGGCCCGGATGTACGCGATGAAGCGCGGCGTGTCCTCGAGATACGCGCGCTTGCCGTCGCGGTGGGCGAGCCGCGCGAAGATCCCGGCGACCTTCAGGTGCCGCTGCAGGCCCATCCACTCGAAGTCGCGGTAGAAGGCGCCGAAGTCCGCGTCGACCGGCAGGCGCGCGCGCCGCGCCTTCTCCCAGTAGCGCACCGCCCCGTCGAGCACGCGCTCCTCCTCCCAGCTGATGAAGGCGTCCCGGTAGAGGCACACGATGTCGTAGGCGATCGGCCCGTGCACCGCGTCCTGGAAGTCGAGGATGCCCGGGTTCGCGTCGCACACCATGAGGTTGCGCGGCATGTAGTCGCGGTGCACGTAGACTTTCGGCTGCGCGAGATTCGACGCGATGACGAGCGCGAAGATGCGATCGAGGGCCTCGCGCTGTGCCGGCGCGAGGGTCACGCCGAGGTGGCGACCGACGTACCACTCCGGAAAGAGCTCGAGCTCGCGCCGCAGCAGCGCCTCGTCGTAGGGCGGCAGCTCGCCGGGGCGGCTCGCGAGCTGCCACTTGACGATCGCGTCGGTCGCGTCGGCGAAAAGGCGGTTCGCGGTCGCCTCGTCCGCCGCGCGCAGCGCCTCGAGGTAGGTCGTCGTGCCGAGATCGGACAGCAGCAGGAACCCGCGCGCGAGGTCCTCGTCCAGCACGCGCGGCGCGTTGAGGCCCGCGTCGGCGAGCAGTCCTGCGACGTGCACGAACGGCCTGCAGTCCTCCTTCTCCGGCGGCGCGTCCATCGCGATCAGCGAGGCCGCGCCCCCGCGCGCGAACGAAACCCGGAAGTAGCGCCGGAAGCTCGCGTCCGCGGATGCGGGCGCGAGCGTGAACGCGCGGCCGGGGAGGCGCGCGGCGAGCCAGCGCTCGAGCTCGGTGAGGCGATCCATTGCGCAGGGTTCGGTGCGGGATGTCGGTCGGCCGACGCAGGCCGGCGGCGTTGCCTTGCGGTGGCGGATGTGCGATTTTACGGGATGCCCCGGTGGCCGGGCTCCCCGACGCCATCCGGCCGCGAATTCGATCCTCAGAACAAGAGCGCCCGGCCGTCACCTGCGATGAAGTACGTCGTCTTAGCGCTGGTCTCCGTGTTCCTGTGCGCGTCGCCGGGCGGCTTCGCGCACGCGCAGGCCAACGGTCTGAAGCTGCAGCGCTCGCTTGGCGAGCCGGTGCCCGCGCGCGGCGAGGACGTGCCGACCTTCGTCGCGGCCGACCGCATCGAGGGGCTCGGCGGCGCGGAGGTCGAGGCGATCGGCGACGCAGAGCTGCGCCGCGGCGACACCCGCCTGACCGCGGACCGCATCAAGTATTTCGTCGACACCGACGAGGTGGAGGCGACCGGCAACGTGCGGCTGCGCGTCGCGGGCGACGAGGCGGCCGGACCGCGCCTGCGCCTGCGTATCGGCGACACGACCGGGATCCTCGAGCAGCCGACGTTCCGGTTCGGCGAGCGCGCGGTGAAGGTGCGCGGCGAGCGCCAGCGCGGCCCGACGCTCACCGCCGATCCCGCGACGCCGACGCGAGCGGAGACCCAGGTCGAAGCGCGCGGTACCGCGTCCGCGCTGCGCTTCGGCGGCGACGAAGAGTACCGCATGACCGACGCGAGCTTCACCACGTGCAAGCCGGGGCAGGACGACTGGTTCATCGAGGCCGGCGAAATCGACATCGACATGGGGCGCGAGGTCGGCACCGTGCGCGACGCGCGGCTCACCTTCATGGGGCTGAGCACGCCCCGCGTCCCGTGGTTCGACTTCTCGCTCAACAACCAGAGGAAGAGCGGCTTCCTGCCCCCGGCCGCCGGCATCCAGAACACGACCGGCTTCGACGTGGTGCTGCCCTTCTACTGGAACATCGCGCCCAACTACGACGCGACGATCGCGCCGCGCTACATGGCCAAGCGCGGCCTGCAGTTCCTCAACCAGTTCCGCTTCCTGCAGCCGTGGGCGGCGGGCGAGCTGCGCTACGACATCCTGCCGAGCGACAACTCGCGCGGCGACGAGCAGCGGTACGCCTTCGCGGCGAACAGCAGCCTGAACTTCAACAACGGGTGGACCGGGCTGGTCAACTACACCAGTGCATCCGACGACAACTACTTTCGCGACCTGTCGGGGCGGCTCGCGATCGCGACCCAGACCCAGCTGACGCAGCAGGGGCTCGTTGCGTACACCTCGCCGACGGGTCAGTGGAACGCATTCGCGAACATGCAGCGCTTCCAGACCCTGCAGGACCCGCAGAACCCGATCGCGGTGCCATACTTCCGCGAGCCGCAGTTTGTGTTCAACGGCCTGCGCCAGACGCTCGGCGGCTTCGATGGCGGGCTCTCGGCCGAGTACGTGCGGTTCACGAACACCGCGCTCGTGCCCCGGGGCATGCGCGCGACTGCCTATCCGAGCGCGTCGCTCCCGCTCGTGCGGAGCTACGGCTACGTCATGCCGAAGGTCGGCGTGAATGCCACGTGGTACGACCTCACCGTTCCGGGCAGCTTCACCGAGACCTCGATCTCGCGCACGCTCCCGATCGCCAGCCTCGACTCCGGGCTCTTCTTCGAGCGCGACGCGCGCTGGCTGGGCACGGACTTCGTCCAGACCCTCGAGCCGCGCGCCTACTACCTGTACGTGCCGTTCGAGGACCAGAGCAGCATCCCGATCTTCGACACGGGCAACGCGGATCTGAATTTCGGCCAGCTCTTTCAGGAGAACATCTTCGCCGGCGGCGATCGCATCGCGAACGCCAACCAGCTGTCGCTTGCGGTGACCTCGCGCCTCATCCGCCCTTCGGACGGTCAGGAGATCGTCCGCGCGGTGATCGGGCAGCGCTACTACTTCACCGACCAGAAGGTGTCGGTGCCGGGCCAGCCGGTGCGCACCGACTCTCAGACGCCGCTCATCCTCGGGCTCGGCGGGCGCATCGCGCAGAACTGGTCGGCCGATTTCGGTCTGCAGTACAAGCTCACCGGTGGCCAGAACGTCGAGAAGATGACGGTCGGGGTGCGCTACTCGCCCGCGCCCGCGGCGGTGGCGAGCGTGTCGTATCGCTATATCGACCAGTCCTACACCGCCGGCGCGGGGACGATCAACACCCTCGACGTCGCGGCGCAGTGGCCGCTCGGCCGCGGCTTCTACGGCGTCGGGCGCGTCAGCTACGACATCGAGGGGAGCAAGATCGTCGAATCCCTCGGCGGAATCGAATACAGTGCGGGATGCTGGATCGTGCGCGCGGTGGTGCAGCAGTTCCAGACCGCCACCGACCAGCAGACGAACTCGTTCTTCGTCCAGCTCGAATTGAACGGCGTCGCGCGGGTGGGGTCGAACCCGATCGAGCTGCTCCGGCGCAACATCCCCGGGTATACCCTGATCAACACGACGACCCCGGGCGCGAGCGCGCTCGACATCGCCCCCATCGGCGGCCAGCCGCCGCTCGGGTCTGCGAGCCCGGAGCCGATCCCGGGAGGATCGTCGTCGATTTACCGGTACTACGATTGATGACTCGAACGCTTCTCGTCCTCGCCCTCGCGCTGGCCGCCGTGCCGGCAGCGGCGCAGTTCCGCGCGCCGACCGCTCCCGGTTCGGGGATCGGATCTCAGTGGCCCGGCTCCCCGCCCGCGAAACCGACGCCCGCCCCGGCGCCGCGCGCCGCGCCTGCGCGCGGACCCGTCCTGATCGACCGGATCGTCGCGATCGTCAACAAGGACGTGATCACGCAGCGCGACCTGGACGAGCGCGTCGCGCTGGTGGTCTCGCAGCTCAAGCGCCAGAACACGCCGCTGCCGCCTCCCGACGTGCTCGAGCGCCAGGTGCTCGAACGCATGATCACCGATCGGGTCCAGGTGCAGTTCGCGCTCGAAACCGGGGTGCGCATCGACGACCTGCAGCTCGACCGGACCGTGGCGATGATCGCGGAGCAGAATCGCATGTCGCTCGCCGACTTCCGCCGCGCGCTCGAGCGCGAGGGCGTGCCGTTCGACAAGTTCCGCGAGGACATCCGCCGCGAGATCATGATCTCGCGCCTGAAGGAGCGCGAGGTCGACAGCAAGATCCAGATCGGCGAGAGCGAGATCGACAACTTCCTGCAGGAGGTGGCGACGACGCCGAAAGGGGCCGAGTACAACATCGCCCACGTCCTGGTGACCGTGCCGGAGAGCGCCTCGCCGGAGCAGATCGAGGCGCGACTCAAGCGCGCGCAGGAGGCGGCTGCGCGCGCGAAGGGCGGCGCGGACTTTGCGCAGGTGGCGGTGAGCTACTCCGACGCGGCCGATGCCCTCGCTGGCGGCGGGATGGGGTGGCGCGCGCAGGATCGCCTGCCGGAGCTGTTCGCGTCCGCGCTCGCCAAGATGAAGCCCGGTGACGTGAGCGACGTGCTGCGCAGCCCCGCCGGCTTCCACGTGCTCAAGCTCGTCGACCGGCGCGGCGGCGCGGCGGACAGCGCGTTCGTGGTCGAGCAGTCCCGCCCGCGCCACATCCTGGTGCGCATCAACGAGGTCGTCTCCGAGGCCGAGGCGCGTCGCAAGATCGGGCTGCTCCGGCAGCGCATCGTGGACGGCGCGAACTTCGCGGAGATCGCGCGCCTCAACTCCGACGACACCGCTTCGGCGTCGCGCGGCGGCGACCTCGGCTGGGTGGTGCCCGGGGATCTCGTGCCCCAGTTCGAGAGCGCGATGAAGGAGCTGAAGCTGAACGAGGTCTCGCAGCCGGTGCGCACGCCGTTCGGCCTGCACCTCATCCAGGTGCTCGAGCGCCGCACCGCCGACGTATCTGCCGATCGCAAGCGGCTCGAGGCGCGCAAGGTCTTGCGCGAGCGCCGCTCGGACGAGGCCTACCAGGAGTGGGTGCGCCAGCTCCGCGACCGTGCGTACGTCGAGCTGCGGCTCGAAGAGCGGTGAAGGCCCACGCGCCGCGCAAGCGTCTCGGGCAGCACTTTCTCCACGATCCCGGGGTCATCGCGCGCATCGTCGCCGCGATCGATCCGCAACCCGGCGATGCGCTCGTCGAGATCGGCCCGGGACTGGGCGCGCTGACCGCGCCGCTGCTCGAGCGCGTCGAACAGCTGCACGTGGTGGAGCTCGACCGGGATCTCGCCGGACGGCTGCGAGCGGCGCATCGCCCCGAGCGGCTCGTGGTGCACGCCGGGGACGCCCTGCGGTTCGACTTCGGCGCGCTGCCCGCACCGCTGCGGGTGGTGGGCAACCTGCCCTACAACATCTCGACGCCGCTGCTCTTCCGCCTCGCCGAGTTCGCGCCGCGCCTGCGCGACCTTCACTTCATGCTGCAGCGGGAGGTCGTCGAGCGGATGGTCGCCGCGCCCTCGTCCCCCGAGTACGGGCGCCTGTCGGTCATGCTTCGGTACCGGTTCGAGATGACGCGGCTCTTCGTCGTCGGAGCAGGCGCGTTCCGCCCGCCGCCGAAGGTCGAGTCGGCGGTCGTGCGCATGGTGCCGCGTCCCGCTGCGGCGCTCGGCGCGCGCGATCCCGTCCTCCTCGGCCGCGTGGTCACCGCCGCATTCACCAAGCGGCGCAAGACGCTGCGGAATGCTCTCGAAGGCGTCGCGGACGAGGCGACGCTGCGCGCGCTCGACATCGAGCCGCGGCTGCGGCCGGAGAACCTCGGCGTCGAGGACTACGTTCGCATCGCGAACGCGATCATTCGCGTTGGATGAGCTCGATCTTGTAGCCGTCGGGATCCTGAACGAAGGCGATCACCGAGGTGCCGCCCTTCACCGGCCCCGCCTCGCGCGTGACGGTGCCGCCGCGCCTCTTCACGTCCTCGCACGCCTTGTAAGCGTCCGGCACGGCGATCGCGACGTGGCCGTAGGCGGTCCCCATCTCGTACTTGTCCACCCCGTAGTTGTAGGTCAGCTCCAGCACCGCGGCCCTCTCCTCGTCGTCGTAGCCGACGAAGGCGAGGGAGTACTTCTGGTCCGGCCGGTCGGTCGTGCGCAGCAGGCGCATGCCGAGCACCTCGGTATAGAACTTCACCGCGCGGTCGAGGTCGCCGACGCGAAGCATGGTGTGGAGCATCCGCATCTCGTTCTCCTGTCACAGGTCGGGGAGCTGGTGGCCGCGCTCGCGCAGTGCCCGGCGCGCCGCGCGATGGCCCGGGAAGACCGTCTCGACGAGGCGCCAGAACGCGCTCGAGTGGTTCATGTGCCGCAGGTGCGCGAGCTCGTGCGCGACGACGTAGTCGACGAGCGGCATTTCGAAGTGCACGAGCTTCCAGTGCAGGAGCACGCGGCCACGGCCGTCGGCCGAACGCGAGCAGCTGCCCCACCGCGATGCGGCCGAGGACAGCCGCAGCGCCGGCGCTTCGACGCGGAGCGCCGGCGCAAGGCGCGCGACCCGCTCGTGGAAGAGCGCGAGGGCCGCGGCCCTCAACCAGCCGATCACCGCTTCGCGCAGCGCGGACCCGGCCGCGAACGCGCACGCCGGCACCTCGAGGCGTTCGCCGTCGAGCGCGGGC
>CAZIXQ010000035.1:0-22528 GCA_964543155.1 uncultured Enterobacteriaceae bacterium | reverse complement strand
GCCGTTCTTGAAGCAGTTGTTGAAGAAGATGTCGCCGAACGAGGGCGCGATCACGCACCGGAAGCCGAAGTCCATCAGCGCCCAGGGCGCGTGCTCGCGCGAGGAGCCGCAGCCGAAGTTCTCGCGCGCGACCAGGATGGAGGCGCCCCTGTAGCGTGGCTGGTTGAGGACGAAGTCCGGATTGAGCGGGCGCTTCGAGTTGTCCATGCCCGGCTCGCCTGCGTTCAGGTAGCGCCAGGAGTCGAACAGGTTGGGCCCGAAGCCGGTCCGGTGGATCGACTTCAGGAACTGCTTCGGGATGATCTGGTCGGTGTCGACATTCGCCCGATCGAGCGGGGCGACGAGACCGTTGTGCGTGTTGAACTTCTCCATCGGGCCGCCTCCGCTATCGCCACTGCCGCACGTCGACGAAATGCCCGGCGATCGCTGCCGCAGCCGCCATCTCCGGGCTGACGAGGTGCGTCCGGCCGCCGGCGCCCTGGCGCCCCTCGAAGTTGCGGTTCGACGTCGAGGCCGAACGCTCGCCGGGCGCCAGACGGTCGGCGTTCATCCCGAGGCACATCGAGCACCCCGGCTCGCGCCACTCGAAGCCGGCGTCGGTGAAGACCCGGTCGAGCCCCTCCTTTTCCGCCTGCCGCTTCACCGGCCCGGAGCCGGGTACGACCATCGCAAGCCTGACGTTTCCGGCCACGCGCCTGCCGCGCACGATCGCGGCCGCCGCGCGGATGTCCTCGATGCGCGAGTTCGTGCACGAGCCGATGAACACCTTGTCGATCCGGATGTCCGTGAGCGGCGTGTTGGGCTTGAGCCCCATGTACGTCAGCGCACGCTCGAGTCCCTCGCGCCGCACGGGATCCTTTTCCTTGTCCGGATCCGGGACGCGTGCGTCGACCGGCAGCACCATCTCGGGCGAGGTCCCCCAGGTCACCTGCGGCTTGATCTCCGCCGCGGCCAGCGTCACCACCCGGTCGAACTTCGCGTTCTCGTCGCTGCGCAGCGTGCGCCAGTACGCCACGGCGCGCTCCCACAGCTCGCCCTTCGGGGCGAACGGCCGGCCCCTGAGGTACTCGATCGTCTTGTCGTCGACCGCGACCATCCCGCAGCGCGCGCCGGCCTCGATCGACAGGTTGCACAGGGTCATGCGGCCTTCCATCGACAGCGCCCGCACCGCGCTCCCGGCGAACTCGATCGCATAGCCGGTGCCGCCGGCCGTTCCGACCTTGCCGATGATCGCGAGCGCCATGTCCTTCGCGGTCACGCCGCGCGCGAGCTCGCCCTCGACGAGCACGAGCATGTTGCGGGACTTCTTCGTCACCAGCGTCTGGGTCGCGAGGACGTGCTCGACCTCGGAGGTGCCGATGCCGTGCGCAAGACAGCCGAAGGCGCCGTGGGTGCTCGTGTGGCTGTCGCCGCAGACCACCGTCATGCCGGGCAGCGTCGCGCCCTGCTCCGGGCCGATGACGTGCACGATCCCCTGGTTGCGGTCGAGGAACGGAAAGTAGGCCTTCGCGCCGTGCGCGCGGATGTTCGCGTCGAGCGTCTCGACCTGCACGCGCGAGGTCGGGTCCTCGATGCCGGCGATGCCGCGCTCCCAACCCGTGGTCGGCGTGTTGTGGTCGGCGGTGGCGACCACCGAGTCCACGCGCCAGACCTTGCGCCCGGCGAGCTTCAGGCCTTCGTAGGCCTGCGGGCTGGTCACTTCGTGGATCAGGTGGCGATCGATGTACAGGAGCGTGGTGCCGTCGTCCTCGGCGTGCACCGCGTGGCTCGCCCAGAGCTTGTCGTACAGGGTCTGCGGCGCCATGAGGGATGCCATCGGGGAGGCCATCGAACGCTCTCGAAGCGGTGAGAAAGAGATCGATTATAGCGAACGGGCCCGGCGGGACCGCCGGATTCGCCGCCGATTTCACTACTTCGCGCGCGCCGCCTGGTAGAGCGGCATCACCCGCTGCGCGTAGACCTCGAGGTCCTTGATGCGGTTCTCGGGGGACGGGTGGGTCGAGAGGAACTGCGGCGGGCCGCCGTCGCTCGCCTTGGCCATCTTCTGCCACACGCTGACCGCCGCGCGCGGGTCGTAGCCGGCGCGCGCCGCGAGCTCGACCCCGATCCGGTCCGCCTCGATCTCGTGGGTGCGCGAATTCGGCAGCGTGAAGGTGACCTGCGCCACGAGGCTGCCCAGGTCCGCCCCGGCCTGCCCGACGCCGAGCACCGCGGCGCCGACCCCGATCACCGCGCTCGTGGCCATCTGCTGCGAGATGCGCTCGCGCGCGTGCTCGCGCAGCGCATGCGCGATCTCGTGGCCCATGATGGCGGCGATCTCGTCGTCCGAGAGCTTGAGCTTCTCGATCAGCCCGCTGTAGACGGCGATCTTCCCGCCGGGCATGCACCACGCGTTGAGCTGGTCCGAGGCGATCACGTTCACCTCCCAGCGCCAGCCGGTCGCGTCGGCCCTGAAGACGGCGGTCTGGGGAATGAGGCGATTGGCGATGGCGCGCACGCGCGCGGTCTCGGCCGGGTTGCGGTTGAGCGCGCCCTTCTGCTGCGCCTGCCCGATCGCCTGCGCGTACTGCTTCTCCGCCGACTGGTTGACCTCCCGCGAAGACACCAGCATGGACTGCGAGCGCTCGACGCCGACCGCACCCGATTGCGTCGTCTTGACGGACGCACAGGCGCCCACCAGGGCCGCGGCCAGTACGGCGATCACGACGCTACGCGGTATTGGTCTCATATGCTTTCACTTCTGGCGAGCCGCAGGAACGCGCGCCCGCCCTATCCGGTTGACCGGGGCGCACGACGCAGTAGCGTCGCATGCCGCAGGAGCAGGATCAAGCCGAGCGCCGCCGCACCGCTCGCGGCGGTGTAGGTCCACTGCGGCCCGAGCGGCTCCCACGCCGCCCCGCTCGCCAGCGCGCCCACGAAACCGCCGAAGCCGAAGGCCGCCGAGAGGTAGACAGCCTGTCCGCGCACCTGCCGCGTACCCGAGAACCACTGGTTGACGAGCGACACGGATGCGACGTGGCAGCTGCCGAACGTCGCGGCGTGCAGCACCTGGGCAACGACGAGCGCGGTTGGCGAGTCCACCGCCCAGGCGATGAGCGCGAAGCGCACGACCCCGAGCGCGAACGTCGCGACGAGGATGTCCACCGCGGCGAAACGCTTCATCCAGGCAGGGGCCGCGAGGAAGATGCCGATCTCCGCCAGGACACCGAGCGACCAGAGGGCGCCGATTGCGGTCGTGCCATAGCCGGACTGCGCGAGGTAGATGCTGAAGAACGCGTAGAGCGGCCCGTGCGCGACGTTCATGAGCACGTTCGCCGCCAGCAGCACCACGACGTCGCGCCGCACGAGCAGCGGCCACACCGATTCGTGCGCGGTCGCGCCCTGCGCGGGCGCGTCCCGCAGGGTGAGCGTGAGCACGAACGTCACGGCGAGCGGAATGGCCAGGATCCAGAGCAGGTTGACGATCGCGATCCGGTCGAGCATCCAGCCCACGCCCAGCACCGCCACGATGAACCCGATTGAACCCCACAGCCGGATGCCGCCATAGCGCTCGACGCGGTCGCGCAGCCCCGCAAGCGTGATCGCGTCGAGCAGCGGCATCGTCGCGCTGGTGAAGAAGGCGAATGCGGCAAGCACGAGGAAGAGTCCGAGGAAGCTCGTGGTCGCGAAGACCCCCGCGTAGGCGACGAGCGCGCCCCCGAGCGTCGCCTGCAGCAGGCGCGCACGCCAGCCGTGGCGGTCGGCGAGCGCGGCCCACAGGTGCGGCGCGCCGATCCGCATCAACTGCATCAGCGACAGGAGGAGGCCGATCTGGAACGCGCTCTGCCCGATCGACTGCAGGTAGAGGGAGAAGTACGGCGCGAACGCGCCGATGTAGACGAAGTAGCCGAAGTAGAGCGCCGCGAGGCGCGCGTAGGGGAGCGGAACGGAGGGCGGCACGCGGTGCGGTTCCGTGCACCCTACGAGCAGTGCCGGAGGATCCTCGCGGGGATTGTGCCGCAATCCGGGTCGCGCGGCTTTGCGCGCCGGGGCGCCTCCCGTAGAATCGCCGCGCGAGCGCCGCCCACCCGCGCGTACCGACACGAGCCGCTTACGAATCACTTGTCCGCCACGCCTGCCCCGCCGGCCGTCCTCCCGTCGTACCGCCGCGGGCTGCTGTTCCTGCTCTTCACCGTCTCCGGGTTCGCCGGGCTCATCTACGAGTCGATCTGGAGCCACTACCTCAAGCTCTTCCTCGGGCACGCCGCATACGCGCAGACCCTCGTCCTCGGGCTCTTCATGGGCGGCATGGCGCTCGGCAGCTGGGCGGCGAGCCGCCTGTCGCGCCGCTGGGGCAACCTGCTGCGGGGCTACGCGATCGTCGAGGCGCTGATCGGGCTCGCCGCACTCGCGTTCCACCCGCTCTTTGTCGCAGCGACGGATGCATCGTACGAGGCGATCCTGCCCGCGCTCGGCAGCGACCTCGCCGCGGCGGCGTTCAAGTGGGCGCTCGCGAGCCTGATCATCCTGCCGCAGTCGGTTGCGCTCGGCATGACGTTCCCGCTGATGAGCGCGGGCCTGCTGCGCCGTCACCCGGAGCGGCCAGGCGAGGCGCTCGCGCTCCTCTACTTCACCAACAGCCTGGGCGCGGCACTCGGCGTGCTCGTCAGCGGCTTCGTCCTGATCGACGCCCTCGGACTTCCGGGCACGATCCGGGCAGCGGGGGTCATCAACCTCGCGCTTGCCGCGCTCGTGTGGGTGCTCGCGCCCGGGCGGGACCCGGCGCCGGAGCGCGCGGCGGCCGCGACCCTCGCGCGCCGCGTCGAGACCCGCAGCGGGGGCGAGGCCCCATGGCGGTTGATGCTCGCAGTCGCGTTCCTCACCGGCACCGCGTCGTTCATCTACGAGATCGGCTGGATCCGCATGCTGACGCTGGTGCTCGGCGCGGCGACGCACTCGTTCGAGTTGATGCTGTCGGCCTTCATCCTCGGCCTCGCCCTCGGCGGTCTGTGGATCCGGAGCCGCATCGATCGGACGGCAGAGCCGCTGCGCTTCCTCGGGATCATCCAGGTGGCGATGGGCCTGCTCGCGCTCGCGACGCTTCCGCTCTACTCCAGCATGTTCGATCTGATGCAGCTCGTGATCCGCGGCACGGCAAAGACCGACGCGGGCTACGGCATCTTCCTGATCGCGAGCCACGGCATCGCGCTCGCAGTGATGCTGCCGGTCACGTTCTGCGCCGGCATGACGCTGCCGCTCATCACCTTCGCGCTGCTCGGCGCCGGGCACGGCGAGCGCTCGATCGGTGCGGTGTACGCCGCGAACACCCTCGGCTCGATCACCGGCGTGGTGGCGGCCGCGCACGTCGGCATGCCGCTGCTCGGGCTCAAGGGACTGATCGTGGCCGGCGCGCTCGTCGACGTCGGGCTGGGACTCGTCCTGCTGTGGCGGCTCGCCATAGCGGGGGTCATGCAGCGCGGCGCGGCCGCGCACGGCAGCGGCACCGGCCTGCCCGCAGGCCTCACCCTCGGCGCGACAATCGTCTCGGTCGTGGCGTTCGCCCTGGTCGCCTTCGCGGTCACGCTCGATCCCTACCGCATGGCCTCCGGCGTGTTCCGCCGCGGCGACCTCTACACCGCCGAGGACGCAGAGCTCAAGTACTACCGCGACGGCAAGACGACCTCGGTGAGCCTGATGCAGTTCAGCGAGGGACTGAGCCTGCGGACCAACGGAAAGTCCGACGGCGCCATCAACCTCGAGGACGGCGCGCGCATCTCGGACGAGGTCACGATGGTGCTCACGGCGGCGCTGCCGCTCGCGATCAAGCCCGACGCGAAGCGCGCCGCAATCATCGGTATCGGCACTGGCCTGACGACGCACACGATGCTCGGCGCCTCGACGCTCGAGCGCGTGGACACGATCGAGATCGAGCCGGCGATGGCGGAGGCGTCGCGGTCGTTCGCCGCGCGCAACGCAGCCGCATTCGCCGACCCGCGCAGCCGCATCGTATTCGACGATGCCAAGACCTACTTCTCCACCCACAACGAGCGCTACGACATCATCGTGAGCGAGCCGTCCAACCCGTGGGTGAGCGGCGTCTCGAGCCTGTTCACCACCGAGTTCTACCGCCACGTGCGCCGCTACCTGAACCCCGGCGGAGTGATGGTGCAGTGGTTCCAGCTCTACGAGATCGACGTCAGCCTGATCGCCTCGGTGCTGCGCGCGCTTGCCGAGAACTTTCCCGACTACGCGATCTACGCGGCGACCGACTCCGATCTCCTGATCGTCGCGGGCGACGCCGCGACCCTGGCGCGACCGCTCCACGACGTCTTCCAGATGCCCGGTGTCGCCGCCGAGCTGCGCAAGGTGCACGTGCAGCGCATCGGCGACCTCGACGTGCGCCGCATCGGCGGCCGCGCCTCCCTGCATCCGCTGTTCCTCTCGTACGGGGTGCCGGCCAACTCGGACTACTTCCCCTACCTCGACCTCCACGCGGCGAAGCACCGCTTCCTGCAGACCGGCTCGGGCGAGATCACGCGCATCGGCTCGGGCGGGGTGCCGCTCGTCGCCATGCTCGAGAGCCGCAAGCACGCGGTACGGCCGCTCTCGTACGACGGCGACGAGTTCCTCGACCGGATCGAGCTCGCGCGGCGGGCACGCTACGCGCGCGACTTCTATCTCGCGGCCGAGCGGCCGCTGCCGGTCGGAATCCCGACCGACCTCGAGAAGAACCTCGAACTGTCGAAGATGCGCGGCCTGGATTGCATCGACGCCAAGAGCTTCGACGTCTGGGTCCAGGCGCTGTTCCAGGTGGCGCGCACGGTGAACGCAATCCTCGACCCGACGGAGGCAGAGGCGATCTGGTCGCGCTTCGAGAACGCGCCCTGCTTCAAGCGGCTCACGCAGGACGACCGTACCTGGGTCGCGTTGTTCCGCGCGGTCGGGCGGCGCGACGCGGCGGCGATGGCGACGCACGCCGACGGCCTCCTCGCGCAGGGACGCGAGCTCTCCTCCACGCACAAGCAGTTTCTGCTGCGCGCCTCGCTCGCCGGCAACATCGTGCGCGGCGAGCTCGACCGGGCGCAGGCCGCGTGGGACCGCCACTCTCCGGATGCACTGCGGGTCGGATTGGACCTCGATCTGCGGCTGTTGCGCGCCTACCTCGCCGTGGCCAGAGCGACCGCGCCGGGCGGCTCGTAGGGCTTCAGCGCTGCCTGTCGCGCAGCCGCGGCGTCGGCGTGACGACGCCGGCGCACTGTGCGCGATGGCGCAACGCATGATCCATCAGCACGAGCGCGAGCATCGCCTCGGCGATCGGCGTCGCGCGGATGCCGACGCACGGGTCATGGCGGCCGGTGGTCTGCACCGTTACCGCCCTGCCCTGCTTGTCGATCGATCGGCGCGGAATGCGGATGCTCGAGGTCGGCTTGAGGGCGATGCTGACCACGACGTCCTGTCCGCTCGAGATGCCGCCGAGCGTGCCGCCCGCGTTGTTGGTGAGAAAACCGTCGGGCGTCAGCTCGTCGCCGTGCTCGCTGCCGCGCTGCGTGATCGACGCGAAGCCCGCGCCGATCTCGACGCCCTTGACGGCGTTGATCCCCATCATCGCGTAGGCGATGTCGGCATCGAGCCGGTCGTACACCGGTTCGCCCCAGCCCGGCGGCACGCCCTCGGCGACCACGGTGATGCGCGCACCCACCGAGTCGCCTGCCGTCCGCAGCTCGTCCATGAAGGCCTCGAGCTGCGGCACGACCTCGAGGTTGGCGGCAAAGAATGCGTTCTGGCCCACCTCGTCCCAGGCGCGGAACGGGATCTCGATCGGGCCGAGCTGGGTCATGTGGCCGCGGATCACGACACCGTGGTTCTCGCGCAGCCACTTCCTCGCGATCGCGCCGGCGGCGACGCGGACGGTGGTCTCGCGCGCAGACGCGCGCCCGCCGCCGCGCGGGTCGCGGACACCGTACTTCTGCCAGTAGGTGTAGTCGGCGTGCCCGGGCCGAAAGGTCTCGGCAATTGCCGAGTAGTCCTTGCTGCGCTGATCCTCGTTGCGGATCAGGAAGCCGATCGGTGTCCCCGTCGTCTTTCCCTCGAACACGCCCGAGAGGATCTCGATCGTGTCCGATTCGCGGCGCTGCGTCACGTGGCGCGACGTGCCGGGCTTGCGGCGGTCGAGCTCCCTCTGAATGTCCTGCGTGTCGAGAGCGAGGCCGGGCGGGCAGCCGTCGACGACGCCGCCGTACGCGGGGCCGTGGCTCTCGCCGAACGAGGTCACGCAGAAGAGCCTGCCGAGGGTGTTGCCGGACATCGCACCGTGGCCCGCGCAAAGGTGCGATCGAGTTTAGCATAGCGATCTCGAGCGACTTCCACGCGCGCGCCATGCCAAACGACGATCCGGACACGCTCAAGGGACCGGGCGGCCTCACCATCCGCCAGATCCACGAGCAGGTGAAGAAGAGCGCCGAGCGCGACCGCGCCGCGCAGAAGCCCGGCAACCCGCTCGCGCAGCAGCAGAACCGCTGGCAGCGTTTCATCCGCTACGCATGGGGGCGGAGCGGCAGGCGCTGAAGGCGAAGTCGGTGGCGTGCTAGCGCCGGTCGCCGCGCAGCGCGCTCACCTGCGCCTGGAGCGCTTCGGGCGTCGCGCTCTCGGCCGCGACCGTCGGCGCCACCGCCAGGCCGATCTTGCTCCATACGCCGCGCCGGAACGGGCGCGTCATCGCAGGCCCGTCCTTGCGGCTGAAGAAACTTCCCCAGAGCCCGCGCAGCGCCATCGGCACGACGGGCACGGGGTTCGCCTTGAGAATGCGGGTGATGCCCGGACGAAACGGCTGGATCTCGCCCGAATCGGTGATGCGGCCCTCCGGGAAGATGCCGACGAGCTGGCCGTCGCGCAGCGCTTGCGCGACCGTGGCGAACGCGCGCTCCATCATCTCCGGGTCGTCCTTGCGCGAGGCGATCGGAATCGCGCCCGCGGTGCGGAAGATGAAGTTGAGCACTGGCACCTTGAAGATGTTGTGGTCCATCACGAAGCGGATCGGACGACGACATGCGCCCATGATCACTACCGCGTCGACGAAGCTGACGTGGTTGCAGACGATCACCGCCGGCCCCTCGTCCGGAATGTGCTCGAGCCCGGATTTCTCGATGCGGTACACCGCGTGAATGAGCAGCCACGCCAGGAACCGCATCAGGAACTCGGGGACCAGCGTGAAGATGAACACCGCCACTGCGACGTTCAAGAGCCCCGTCAGCAGGAAGAGCTGCGGGACGGTCGCGCCAAGATGAAGGAACCCGGCCGCGATCAGCGCGGCGGCGACGATGAACGCCGAGTTGAGGATGTTGTTGCCCGCGATGACGCGCGACTGGTGCGAGCGGTCCGAACGGCTCTGGATGAGCGCGTAGAGCGGCACGATGAAGAAGCCCCCGAACATCGAGACGAGGAAGAGATCGATGAGGATCCGCGGCGCAGCGGGGGTACCCAGGAACTCGAACGCGGTCAGACCCTGCTTCGCCGCCGCCTCGGGGGTGGCGAAGAAGAGGTCGAAAGCGAAGAGCGAGAGCCCGATCGCGCCGAAAGGCACCAGCCCGATTTCGACCTTGTGCCCGGACATGCGCTCGCACAGCAGCGACCCGATGCCGATGCCCACGGAGAAGACGGTGAGGAGGAGCGTCACGACGCTCTCGCCGCCGCCGAGCCAGGTGCGCGCGTACACCGGGAACTGCGTAAGAAACATCGCGCCGTAGAACCAGAACCACGACACCCCGAGGATCGAGAGGAACACGGTGCGGTTGCGGCGCGTGAACTGGAAGTTCGCCCACGTCTCGGTGAACGGATTCCAGTTGACGCGCAGCGCCGGCGTCGGCGGCCGGACGCTCGGCACGAACCGGCTCGCCGCGTAGCCGGCGATCGCGATCCCGATCGTCGCGGCGGGCACCAGCAGCGTCGGGCCCGAGGCCGCCGCGACGAGAAGACCACCTGCGATGGTGCCGGTGAGGATTGCGAGCGACGTTCCGGTCTCGACGAGCGCGTTGCCGCCGACCAGTTCCTCCTCCTTCAGGGTCTGGGGAAGAATCGCGTACTTCACCGGCCCGAACACGGTTGAGTGCAGGCCCATGAGAAAGAGCGCAACGAGCAGCAGCGCGAGATTGCCGCGAACGAACCCGATCGCGCCGATCACCATGATCGCGATCTCGAAGAGCTTGACCAGGCGCATGATCGCCGCCTTGTCGTACTTGTCGGCGAGCTGGCCGGCGGTCGCCGAAAACAGGAAGAACGGGAGGATGAAGAGCGCGCCCGCGAGGTTCACCAGCACGTCGGGCGAGAGCGTCGTCAGCGAGGTCGCGTGGAACGCGACCAGGATCACGAGCGCGTTCTTGTAGACGTTGTCGTTCAGGACCCCGAGGAACTGCGTGACGAAGAACGGCGCGAAGCGCCGCTCGCCGAGCAGCCTGAACTGGTTGCGGTCCGCCACGCCGTGCCTCTCCCCGATGCGGACCGGATTCTGTCACGCGGTCGCCGCGCGGCGCGTGACCCCTGCCACGCGCAGCGCGAGCCGCGACTCGCGGCATCGCGGCCTTCGACGCGCTCGATAGGGCACGCGCGGCACCGGCCGGACCGATACGGCGGTGCGACGGTGCGGCGGCCCGTCAGTCGGGCCAGTTCTTGATGTAGCCCTTGAGCATGCGGTTCTCGAAGCTCTGCTCCTCGAGGACCGCCTTGGCGACGTCGTGAAACGAGAGCACGCCGATCAGCGTGGAGCCGTCCATCACGGGCATGTAGCGGGCGTGCGTCTCGAGCATCGTCCGGCGCAGGTCGTCGACTTCCATGTCCGGGCCGACGGCGCGCGGCTCCTTGAGCATGACGTCCTGGACCGCGAGGTCCTGGAACCGCGACTGGAACCGGTGCATCGCGGCAAGCACCTCGCGGAAGGTGAGCATCCCGACCAGGCGCCCGTGGTCCATCACCACGAGCGAGCCGATGTCGTTCTCCACCATCGTGGTGACCGCGTCCGTGAGCGGCCCCTCGGGCGCAATCGTGTAGAGCACCGTGCCCTTGATCCGGAGGATTTCCTTGGTGAGCATGGCGTCCCTCCTTTCGGCGGCGGCGGCGGGCGCCGCGCCAGCATCTTAGACCAGCCAGCGGGGTGCGCAAGGCCCGCCCGGGCCAACCGGCCACCCGCGCTGGCGCATCAGCGTTCGAGCAGCTGGGCCTTGTCCCGGACCTTCGCCCATTCGTCCGCGTCCGCGGGTGCGGCCTTGCGTTCGACGATCGGCTTCCAGCGCTTCGCGAGCTCGGCGTTCAGCGCAGTGAAGTGGCGCTGCGCCGGAGGCACGTCGTCCTCGGCGTAGATCGCCTCCACCGGGCACTCGGCGACGCACAGGGTGCAGTCGATGCACTCGTCGGGGTCGATGACGAGCATGTTTGGCCCCTCGCGGAAGCAGTCCACCGGGCACACATCGACGCAGTCGGTGTACTTGCATTTGATGCAGCTCTCGGTGACGACGTAGGTCATGGCAGGGGCGGCAAGTCCATCGGACGCGCCCCGGCGGTGGGCCCGGAGCACGCCGCATGGTAGCACGCGGGTCCAGGCGAACGGCGAGGAATATCCCTTTCCAATCAACGGCAAGCGTCGCGTGGGCCCCCTGCCGCCGAGCCCTCGGCGGACACGCTCGAATGCGCGATTTTTTGCTAGCATACGGGCGATAAGAAACGTTCCTCCGCGGCGCCCGCTGCGAGCCCCCGCGAAACACCCCCGAAAGGAAGCGAATGACCGAGCACATCGTGCACGTCACCGACGAGACGTTCGAGCCGGAGGTCCTGAAGTCCGACCTGCCGGTGCTGGTCGACTACTGGGCCGAGTGGTGCGGCCCCTGCAAGGCGATCGCGCCGATCCTCGAGGAGATCGCGCGCGACTACGGCGGCAAGCTCAAGGTCGCGAAGCTCGACGTCGACGCGAACGTGGAGGTGCCCAAGAAGTACAACATCCGCGGGATCCCGACGCTGATGCTGTTCAAGAACGGGAACGTCGAGGAGAGCATCGTCGGGGCGCGCTCGAAGTCGCAGCTCACGGCCTTCCTCGACAGCAACATCTAGACGTCACCCCGACCACCGGCACTAGTGTCCGCCCCGCCCCGCCCCTCTGGCGCGCCCCGGAGATCCGAGCTAACATCCAACGCGCGTACCGACGCGCCGGTTCCGGCCGCGTCCTCCTCCCCCGGCGAGCCCCAGCAGCGGGCTCCATCGACCCAGGCCCCGACCCCCACCATGCACCTTTCCGAACTCAAGCAGCTCCACGTCAGCCAGCTGATCGACATGGCGACGCAGCACGAAATCGACGGCGCGAACCGCATGCGCAAGCAGGAGCTGATCTTCGCGCTGCTCAAGAACCGCGCAAAGAAGGGCGAGGCGATCTACGGCGACGGCACGCTCGAGGTGCTGCCGGACGGCTTCGGGTTCCTGCGCTCGCCCGACACCTCGTACCTCGCCTCGACCGACGACATCTACGTCTCGCCGTCGCAGATCCGGCGCTTCAACCTGCATACCGGGGACACGATCGAGGGCGAGATCCGCACCCCCAAGGACGGCGAGCGCTACTTTGCGCTCGTCAAGGTCGACAAGGTCAACTCGGAGCCGCCCGAGGCCTCCAAGCACAAGATCCTGTTCGAGAACCTGACCCCGCTCCATCCCGACGAGCACCTCAAGCTCGAGCGCGAGATCAAGGCCGAGGAGAACGTCACCAGCCGCATCATCGACATCATCGCCCCGATCGGGAAGGGCCAGCGGGGACTGATCGTCTCGCCGCCCAAGGCCGGCAAGACGGTGCTGATGCAGCAGATCGCGCATGCGGTCACCTCGAACTACCCCGATATCGTCCTGATCGTGCTGCTCATCGACGAGCGCCCCGAGGAAGTCACCGAGATGCAGCGCTCGGTGCGCGGCGAGGTCGTCTCGTCCACCTTTGACGAGCCGGCGCAGCGCCACGTGCAGGTCGCCGAGATGGTGATCGAGAAGGCGAAGCGTCTGGTCGAGCACAAGAAGGACGTCGTGATCCTGCTCGACTCGATCACGCGCCTCGCGCGCGCCTACAACACCGTCGTGCCCGCTTCGGGCAAGGTGCTGACCGGCGGCGTCGACGCGAACGCGCTGCAGCGCCCCAAGCGCTTCTTCGGCGCGGCGCGCAACATCGAGGAAGGCGGGAGCCTCACGATCCTGGCGACCGCGCTGATCGACACCGGCAGCCGGATGGACGACGTGATCTACGAGGAATTCAAGGGCACCGGCAACATGGAGATCCACCTCGACCGGCGCATGTACGAGAAGCGGATCTTCCCCGCGATCAACGTCAACCGCTCGGGCACGCGCCGCGAGGAACTGCTGATCGAGCAGCCGATCCTGCAGAAGGTGTGGGTCCTGCGGAAGCTGCTCTACCCGATGGACGACCTGGAAGCGGCCGAGTTCCTGGTCGACAAGATCAAGGCCACGAAGTCGAACGCGGACTTCTTCGACTCGATGCGCCGCGGCTAGGCGCACGTTCGGCCGCGACCTCGAGATCGCAGCGCACGGCGCCCCAGACACTCTGCCGCGCCGCGCGTGACGGCGTCCTGAGTCGTTGATTCGATTCGCGTTCTCTGACATAATTCGCGCCCGTTCCATCGGCTCGAAACGCGGCCCCTGCTGCGCCCGCCGCACCCCGCGATACCGAGCCCAGACCGAAAGGACTCCCCCGTGAAATCCGGCATTCACCCGCAGTACAAGGAAATCAAGGTCATCTGCTCCTGCGGCAACACCTTCACCACCCGCTCCACGCTGGCGAAGGAGCTGCACGTCGAGGTCTGCGCCGCGTGCCACCCGTTCTACACGGGCAAGCAGAAGATCGTGGACACCGCGGGGCGCGTCGAGAAGTTCCGCCAGAAGTACAGCCGCGGCACTGCCAAGACCGGCGCCAAGTCCACCAAGGCGCCCGCCGCCGGCTGACGCCCGACCCAGCAGCCACCGCGCAAAGGCAGCTTCGGCTGCCTTTGCCGCTTCTGGCGGGTCAGTGGGCCCGAACCCCGCGGGTAGAATCGCGCGCATGCTCCGTGCACGGCTTCCCGCCTGGCTCCGGGCCCCGATCCGGCTGCCGCTTGCGGGGTGGCCGCTCGCGGTGTTCGTTGCCGCGTTCCTCCTGCCCGGGCTCGTCGGCCACGACCCGTGGAAGACGGAGGATGCAGTCGGCTTCGGCGTCGTCCACCAGATGGTCTCGAGCGGCAACTGGCTCGCGCCCTATCTGGCAGGCGAGCCCTTCTACGAGGACGGACCGCTCTACTTCTGGGTCGCGGGCGGCCTCGTTCTCGCCCTCGGCAGCCTCCTTCCGCCCCACGACGCCGCGCGGCTCGCGAGCGCGCTCTTCGTCCTCGCGGCACTCTGGTTCGTGCGCCTCGCGGCGCGCGAGCTCTACGGGAAGCGCGAAGGCGACCTCTCGGTCCTCGCGCTCATGGGCTGCGTCGGCCTGCTCTGGCACGCGCACGAGACCGCCCCGGAGACCGCGATGCTGGCGGGGCTTGCGGCGGCGTACTACGGCGTGGCCATCTCGCACCGCAAGCCGATCAAGAGCGGCGTCTGCTTCGGGCTCGGCGCCGCCGTCGCGTTCCTCGCCAAGGGGCTCGCGGCGCTGCTGCAGCCGCTCGCCGCCGCCGTGCTCGTGCTGCCGCTGTGCGCGTCGTTCCGCCAGCGCAATTTCGCGTTCGCGGTGGCGCTCGGCCTTGCCCTCCTCGTCCCGCTCGTCCTCGTCTGGCCGTGGATCCTCGCGGCGCGCGCGCCCGCGTATTTCGAGGGCTGGCTCGCCTGGCAGCTGATGCAGGTCACCCATCCGCCGCGATTCGAAGCGGCGCTCGAGATCGCAAAGACGCTCGTCTGGGCCGCATGGCCGGTGTGGCCGCTGACCGTCTGGGCCACCTGGGAATACCGGCGCAACCTGCGCGAGCCCGGGTTCGCCGTGCCGTTCGTGGCCACGATCGTGTCGCTCGTGCTGCTGCTGTTCATGGCGCGGCCGCGGGAGATGGACATGCTCGCGCTGCTCGTTCCGCTCGCCATCCCGGCCGGCAGCGCCGCGATCGGGGCGCGCCGGGGCGCGGCCAGCGCCCTCGCGTGGTTCGCGGTGATGACCGTATCGCTCGCCGCGGGCTACATGTGGTTCATGTGGCTCGCGACATTGCTCGGGTTCCCGCAGCCGATCGCGGGCCACGCGATGCGACTCGCCCCCGGCTTCGTCATGCGCGTGGAATGGGCCCCGCTCGCCGTCGCGATCGCCCTGACCGCGGCGTGGATCGTGCTCGTGAATCGCGCCGAGCGCACGACCCTGCGCAGCCTGACGTTCTGGGCCGCCGGGGTGACGCTGCTGTGGGGCCTCGCCACCACCCTCTGGCTCGACTGGATCGACTACTCCAAGAGTTACCGTCCGGTCGCCGAGAGCCTGCGCAAGGCGCTTCCCGCCAGGGCTCGCTGCGTCGAGAGCCGGGGACTCGGGGAGACGCAGCGCGCGGTCCTGCACTACCACGCGGGCCTGGTGACGCGCCGCGCGGAGGTGCACGGCCCGACCGATTGCCCCTACCTGCTCGTGCAGTCGAGCACGCGGGATCCGGATATCGAGCCCGCAGGCAAGTGGCGCCGGGTCTGGGAGGGCGGGCGTCCACGGGATCGCGACCGGTTCCGGCTCTACGCCCGTCCCTGAACCCCGGCGGGCGCGCTCGATTGACTTGCCCCGCCCCCGCGGTCTACGCTCGATCGACCCTCCTGCCGCGAGACGCCGAGATGAACGAGGACACGCTTAACCAGTCGATCCGCAAGTTCCTGAAACTCGTCGGGGTCAGCTCGCAGCGCGAGATCGAGCATGCGGTCAGTCGCGCGCTCGAGTCCGGCGCGGCGCACGGCACCGAGGCGTTCCCCGCGACGATGACCCTCGAGGTCCCGGGACTGAAGCTGAACGTGAAGTTCGACGGGAAGATCGAACTCGAATGAGACCGTCCAGGAGATCCACGCAATGAACAAGGCACGCGAACTCGACGCAGCGCTGCTCGCCGACCTGCGCGCAATCCTCGGCGACCGGGTCTCGACCTCGCGCGGGGTGCGCGAGCACCATGGCAAGGACGAGTCGTACTACCCCTACGCCGCTCCCGACGCGGTGGCGTTCCCCCGCTCGACCGAGGAGGTACGCGACATCGTCGACGTCTGCCGGCGCTACCACACGCCGATGATCCCGTACGGCGTCGGCACCTCGCTCGAAGGGCACATCCTCGCCACCGCGGGGGGCGTCTGCATCGACACGAGCCAGATGAACCGCGTGATCGCCGTGCACGCCGAGGACATGGACGCCACCGTCCAGGCCGGCGTGACCCGGAAACAGCTGAACGAGGAGATCCGCCACGCCGGCCTGATGTTTCCGGTCGATCCCGGGGCGGACGCGACGCTCGGCGGCATGGCCGCCACGCGCGCGTCGGGGACCAATGCGGTGCGCTATGGCACGATGCGCGAGAACGTCCTGTCCCTGACCGTCGTCACGGCGGACGGCCGGATCGTTCGCACCTCGCGCCGGCCCCGCAAGTCCGCAGCAGGCTACGACCTCACGCGCCTCTTCGTCGGCTCCGAGGGCACGCTCGGCATCATCACCGAGGTCACGGTCCGCCTGTACGCCGTGCCCGAGGCGATGTCGGCGGCCGTCTGCTCGTTCAAGGACATGAAGGGCGCGGTCGACACGGTCATCGCGACCCTCCAGCACGGCATCCCGATCGCGCGCAGCGAGGCGCTGTGCGCCACGACGATGAAGGCGATCAACGCCTACAACAAGACCGCCTACAAGGAGCAACCGACCCTCTGGATCGAGTTCCACGGCACCGAGGCCGGCGTCGCCGAGCAGGCGCGTCTCGTCCAGGCGATCGCGACGGAAAACGGCGGCGAGGGCTTCGAGTGGGCAACGAAGCCCGAGGATCGCAACCGGCTCTGGTCCGCCCGGCACCAGGCCTATTTCGCCGGGCTGCAGCTGCGGCCCGGGACGCGCGCGGTCTCCACCGACGTCTGCGTGCCGATCTCGCGGCTCACCGAGTGCATCGTCGAGACCACCCGCGACATCGAGCGCGCGTCGATGCCGATCCCGCTCTTCGGGCACGTCGGCGACGGGAATTTCCACTGCATGGTGCTCATCCGTCCGGACAGCGAGGCCGACCTGGAGGAAGCGAAGGCGTTCAATGCGCGCCTCGTCGACCGGGCGCTCGCCCTGGAAGGCACCTGCACCGGCGAGCACGGCATCGGCTCGGGCAAGATCGGATCGCTGCGGAAGGAGCACGGCGAGGCGGTCGACCTCATGGTCGCAATCAAGCGCACGTTCGATCCGGAAAATCTCATGAACCCGGGTAAGGTCGTGCCGCTCTGAAGCGCGCCGCAGGGCTAGAGCCGGATGAAGTGCTCCCGGTAGTACTTCATCTCGTCGATCGACTCGTGGATGTCGGCGAGCGCCTCGTGCTTGCCCTGCTTCGTCACCCCCTTCGCGAGCTCGGGTCGCCAGCGGCGCGCGAGCTCCTTCAGGGTGGAGACGTCCAGGTTCCGGTAGTGGAAATAGGCCTCGAGCCGGGGCATCCAGCGCGCGAGGAACCGCCGGTCCTGGCAGATCGAGTTCCCGCACATCGGTGAGGTCCGCGCCGGCACGTGCGCGGCGAGGAATGCGATCATCTGCTCCTCCACGTCGGACTCCGCCAGCCGCGAGCCACGCACGCGCTCGAGCAGACCGCTCTTGCCGTGCGTGCTCTTGTTCCAGTCGTCCATCGCCGCGAGCACGCTCTCGTCCTGGTGCACGACCAGGACCGGCGCCTCGGCGAGCGTCTCGAGCTGCGCGTTCGTGATCACGATCGCGACCTCGATAATGCGGTCGCGGTCGGGGTCGAGCCCCGTCATCTCCATGTCGAGCCACGCGAGGTTGTTCTGGTCCTGCGGCATCGCGTCCTTCGTCGGCGCCTGGCGCGTTGAGTAGAATTGCATTCTCGCACACGCTCCCGCAGCCCACGCATGCACGCCTTCACGATCGCCTTTCTCGCCGCGCTTGCGACCGCCACCGCGATGCGCCTGTGGCTTGCGGCGCGCCACGTACGACACGTGCGCGCGCATCGTGGTGCGGTGCCGCCCGAGTTCGCCCCGGCGGTGACGCTCGCCGCGCATCAGAAGGCGGCGGACTACACCGCGGCAAAGACGCACCTCGGTGCCGTCGAAACGCTGGTCTCGGCCGGCCTAGTCCTCGCGTTCACGCTCGGCGGGGGGCTGCAGGCCCTGTACGACCTGTGGTCAGGCGCATTCGAACCGGGCGGCTATGCGCACGGCATTGCCCTCGTCTTGAGCGTGGGTTTCGTCAGCGGCGCGGTCGACTTGCCCTTCTCGATCGCACGCACGTTCGGCATCGAGGCGCGCTTCGGCTTCAACCGGATGACCCCGGCGCTGTTCGTCGCCGACCTCGCCAAGCAGATCCTGCTCGGCCTCGCGCTCGCGGTACCGCTGCTCTTCTGCGTCCTGTGGCTGATGGCGCGAATGGGGACCTACTGGTGGCTCTACGTGTGGCTGACGTGGATGGCGTTCAACCTGCTGATCCTCCTCATCTACCCGACGTTCATCGCGCCGCTCTTCAACAAGTTCTCCCCGCTCGAGGACGCGACGCTTAAGGCGCGCATCGAGCAACTGCTCGCAAAGTGCGGCTTCCGGTCCAGAGGGCTGTTCGTGATGGACGGCTCCCGGCGCTCGAGCCATGGCAACGCGTACTTCACCGGGTTCGGCGCCGCGAAGCGCATCGTCTTCTTCGACACGCTCCTTTCGCGGCTCGCGCCTGCCGAGGTCGAGGCCGTCCTCGCGCACGAGCTCGGTCACTTCCGGCTCCGGCACGTGTGGAAGCGCGTCGCCTGGCTGTTCCTCGCGAGCCTCGCGTTCCTTGCCGCGCTCGGCTGGCTGATCGAGCGGCCGTGGTTCTATTCGGCGCTCGGCGTCGAGGGCCGGAGCACGGCGATGGCGCTGATCCTCTTCTTCCTGGTTATCCCGGTCTTCACCTTCCTGCTGCACCCGATCGGCAGCCTCTACTCGCGCAAGCACGAGTACGAAGCCGATGCCTATGCGGCGCGGCACGCCGAGGCCGGCGATCTCGCGCGCGCGCTCGTGAAGCTCTATCAGGACAACGCCGCGACGCTCACGCCGGACCCGGTGCACTCCGCGTTCTACGACTCCCACCCGCCGGCCGCGCTGCGCATCGCCCGCCTGAAGGCGACCGCGCCGCCCGCGCCCGCTTGAAGCCGCACGCGCCGCGCGCGGGATGCACCTCGGGGGAGGTCGTCGCGGCTTACGGTCGCCACTACCTCGTCGAGGCCGAGGGCGGGGCGTTCCTTCGCTGCGTGCCACGCGGCAAGCAGAGCCTCATTGCGTGCGGCGATCGCGTGCAGATCGGGCAAACTGCGCTCGGAGAGGGGGTGATCGAGGAGATCGGCCCGCGCACGGCGCTCTTCCTGCGAGCAGCACCGCACCGGCGGAAGTTGATCGCCGCCAATCTCACCCAGGTCGCGATCGTCTGCGCCGGCGAGCCGAGCCTCGCGGACGACCTGGTCGCGCGCGTCCTCGTTGCCGCGGAGTGCCAGTCGCTGCGCGCTCTCCTGGTCCTCAACAAGACCGACCTCGCCGCGCCAGCGATGGCGGCCCGATCGCGCCTGGCCCCGTTCGCGCAGGCGGGCTATCCGGTCATCGAGCTGAGCGCCAAGCGCGACGTGGCACCGCTCCGCGCCCGCCTCTGCGGCGAGGTGACTGCACTGATCGGCCAATCGGGCATGGGCAAGTCCACGATCATCAACGCGCTCGTCCCCGAGGCCGACGCGGCGACGCGCGAGATCTCGCGCTTCCTCGACTCGGGGCGCCACACGACGACCGCAACGCGCCTGTACCGGCTCGATGCGGCCAGCGCCATCGTCGACTCGCCCGGTGTGCAGGAATTCGGCCTCGCGCATCTAGGGCCCGCCGAGATCGAGTGCGGCTTCCCCGAGCTGCGCCCGCTGGCCGGGCATTGTCGCTTTGCCGATTGCCGGCATCGCACCGAGCCCGGTTGCGGGGTGCGCGCCGCGGTCGACCGTGGCCAGATTCATCCTCGGCGAATCGAACAGCTCCACCGCATCCTGGACGCCGAAGCGGCTGCGCGCCGATGAAGCCGCTCCTCGTCTCACTGAACCTGCTGGAGGTCCACCACCTCAAGAACGTGCTCGAGGCGGACGGCATCCGTTGCTGGATCAAGAACGAGCTTCTGTCGCGTCTGGCGGGCGAAGTCCCCTTCACGGAGTGCGCGCTGGAGCTGCACCTCGTGCGCGAGGACGACCGGCCACGCGCGGAGGCGCTGCTGGCGGTGTGGCGCAGGCCGCCGCCGCCGGCGAGCGCATGGACGTGCGCGGCCTGTGGCGAGGCGATCGAGGGCCAGTTCGGCGCGTGCTGGAACTGCGGCGCCGTCCGGCAAGGCTAGCTCAGCCAAATGCCCGGGCCAGGCTGAGCGCGAGCAGGGCCGCGAGCCAGAGCACGAGCGCGCGCCAGATCAAGCCGACCGCGCTGTCGAGGAACGGCGTGTCCGCGTCCTCGCCCAGGCCGAGCTCGGGGCGATCCTCCAGCGTTGCGCCATGCGGCACCGGCATCCCCAGACGCACGCCGAGCGCGCCGGCGCCCGCCGCGAGAACGATGCCGAGTATCCTGTCCGGCCAGCGCGCAGCCTGCGTTCGCCAGCAGTAGATCGCATCCTCGAAATCGCCGACGACCGCGAACGCCGTGGCCGTGATGCGCGCCGGCAGCCAGTCGATCACGCCAAACGCTGCACGCGCGAACTCGCCGAAACGGCTCGCCTCCGGCGTTTCGGGGTGCTCCAGCGCGGCGCGCGCTTCCGGTCCCGCCACGTCGACCGTCGCCTCGCCGACGCCCGGAAGGTCCACGAACGGTCCGGCGTCCCCTGCACGCCCGGTGCCGCCCCAGCGGCGATCGAGGAACAGCCCAAAGCGATAGAGCACCGCGCCGCTCGGGCCGGGAAGGAGCACGAACCAGAACATCGGCCCGAACACGTGCCGGTGCGAGACCGTCAGGGCACCCTCGATCGTCAGACGGGCGACCTCGGCGCTCGACAGCGTGTCGCACGAGTGCCCGCGCCATTCCGCCAGGAGTCGCCGCGCAGTGGTCGGATCGCCGTCCTTGAGCGCCTTGTGGATATCGGTGAAGTAGTGGCTATGCTCGCGAAAACCGAGCGTGAAGTAGAGCACCAGCACGTTGAACGCGAGCCCGAGAAACGGATTGACCGCGAAGAGCGCGGCGTAGACGCCCCAGGCGAGCAGCGCGGCCGGCACCACGGCGAGGACCCACGCGATCGCGCCCTGCTGCGCCTCGCCCGCGTCGAAGCTGCGCTCGAGCAGCCCGGCGTAGCTGGCCATCGGCGTGAAGAGCGCGCGGCGGTCGACGAGCGGGCGCCATTGTTCGAGGGCGAGCGCGATCAGGAGCGACAGAAAACTCATTCGGGGAACGGGAGCAGGCGCGAGCGCCCCGCATTATAGTCGGCGTGGCACGCGCTCCCGCGCGCGCGACGTCCTTCGATCTCAGCGGCGCATCCGTCGGAAGCAGGGCGGCCGCCCGGCGCGGCGCGTTACAGCTCGCGCGCCGCGAAGGTGTCGCAAACCCTGATGTCGCCGCTTTCGAGCCCGCGCCGGAACCAGCGCATGCGCTGCTCGCTCGAGCCGTGCGTGAAGGACTCGGGGGAAACGTAGCCGCGCGAGCGTTTCTGGATGAGGTCGTCCCCGACCGCGGCCGCGGCCCGCAGCCCTTCCTCGACATCCCCGGGCTCGAGCAGCCGCCTGTTCCGGTTCGCAGTCGCGGCCCAGATCCCGGCGAAGCAGTCGGCTTGGAGTTCCATGCGCACCTGGAGGGCATTTCCTTCGCGCTCGCCCGCACGCGCTTGCAGTCTGCGCACCTGCTCCGCGATCCCGAGCTGGTTCTGGACGTGATGGCCGACCTCGTGCGCGATCACGTACGCCTGCGCGAAGTCGCCCGGCGCACGGAACTTGTCCTGAAGATCGCGGAAGAACTCGAGGTCGATGTAGAGCTTGTTGTCTGCCGGGCAGTAGAACGGCCCTACCGCGGCCTGCGCGAACCCGCAGGCGGACTGAACCGCGCCACTGAAGAGGACGAGCACCGGCTTCCGGTACTGCTTCCCGCCCCGAGAGAAGATCTCCGTCCAGGTGTCCTCGGTGCTGCCGAGGACGGCGGCGACGCGGTCGGCCATCTGGTCATCGCGCGAGGGTGCCTTGGTCTCGACGCGCTGCTGTGGAGCGGTCGCGCCGCCCGTCTGCTGGGCCACCTGCGTCGCGACGAACGGATCGATGCCGAGAAACATCGCGATGAGCGCGATGACCAGGACACCAATCCCGCCGCCGACCATGCCGCGACCGCCGGGAATGCGCATGCCACGGCGGTCTTCGATGTTCTGGCTGCGGCGCTGGTCTTCGATTCGCATTGGCTTCCTCGCGGCGTACGGAGCGGA
>CAZIXQ010000034.1:0-23146 GCA_964543155.1 uncultured Enterobacteriaceae bacterium | reverse complement strand
CCCTGCGCCTCGAGCAGCTTCGACGCCAAGGTCGTCACCGTGCTCTTGCCGTTGCTGCCGGTGACGGCGATCACCGGCGCACGCGCCGCCAATGCGAACAGCTCGATGTCGCCGATCACGGCCAAGCCGCGCCGGCGCGCTGCGCTCGCGAGCGGCAGGTCGTACGCCAGACCCGGCGAGAGGATCACGCGGCTCGCCTCGTCGAGCCAGCGACGGGCCATGACCGCCTGCGTGCGGCGCTCCTCGAGCGGCGCATCGTCGAGGAAGGCGTACGGCCGCGCCCCCAGGATCTCGAGCGCGAGCGGCGAGGGCTCGGTCAGGTCGCGGGCGAGGACCCGGATCGTCCCGCGCTCGATGCCGGCGAGCAGACGTTCCAGTCCCTCGACGTCCATCGCCTCGTGCAGGCAGTCGGCGATCGTCTGGTCGACGAGGGGATGCGAGGGAATCTCGCGGTCGCCGACGATGTTCTCGCCGCAGGCGACCTGGTCCGGAAACACGGTGGCGAGCAGATCCTCGGCCTCCATCCGCTGGATCTGCGGCGCGAGCTTGCGAGCGCCGCGGAACCGCGGCAGCGCGAGCGCGACCGTCGCGTTCCAGCGCCAGCGCGCGGTGAACATCGGCGCATCGAGCAGCGCCTGCACGAGCAGCGGACGCACCGTCCTGGCGTTCAGGTAGCGCGCGACTTCCTCGAGCGGGAAGCTGTGGCTCGTGGAGAGCGACAGGACGATCGCGTCCTCGGTCGCCGCGGCCTGCAGCTCGAAATTGAAGGTGCGGCAGAAGCGCTTGCGCAGGGCGAGGCCCCACGCGCGGTTGATCCGGCTGCCGAACGGCGCGTGCACGACGAGCTGCATGCCGCCGGATTCGTCGAAGAAGCGCTCGAGGGCCACCGTGCGCAGCGTCGGCAGCGCGCCGAGGGCAGCGCGGGCGGCGGCGAGGTACTCGACGACCTGCTCGGCCGCCGTCCGGTCCAGGCCGACCTCGTCCGTCAGCCAGTCGAGTGCCGCCGGTGCGCCGCCGCGGTCGAGCCCCGCCTCGATCGACTCGCGCAGCCGGGACACCGACTGCGACAGCTCGGCGCTGCGCGCCGGCGCCTCGCCGAACCAGAACGGGATGCCGGGCGGCGCGCCTTTCGCGTCCTCGACGCGCACCGTGCCGCGCTCGATGCGCAGGATCCGGTAGGACGTGTTGCCGAGCTGGAACACGTCGCCGGCCAGGCTCTCGACCGCGAAGTCCTCGTTGACCGAGCCGATCACCTGCGCCTGCGGCTCGAGCACGACCGTGTAGTCGGCGGTGTCCGGGATCGTGCCGCCGGAAGTCACCGCGGTGAGGGCCGCGCCCCGCCGGGCGCGCAGGACGCCGTTGACCGCGTCGCGATGCACGTGCGCGCTCCTGCGGCCGCGGCGCGTGTGGAACCCTTCGGCGAGCATCCGGGTCACCGCGACGAACTCCTCGCGCGCGAGCGCGCGGAACGGATGTGCGCGCCGGAAGCGCTCGAACAGCTCGTCCTCGCGCCATTCCCGGTGCGCCACCTCGGCGACGATCTGCTGCGCCAGGACATCGAGCGGCTTGTCCGGCACCGCGATCCGGTCGAGCTCGCCGCGGCGCACGGCGTCGAGCAGCGCCGCGCAATCGCACAGGTCGTCGCGCGAGAGCGGGAAGAGCCGCCCCTTCGGCAGCCCGCCGACCGCGTGGCCCGAGCGCCCGACGCGCTGCAGGAAGGCGGCGATCGTGCGCGTGGCGCCGATCTGGCAGACGAGGTCCACGTCGCCGATGTCGATGCCGAGCTCGAGCGAGGCGGTGGCGACGAGCACCTTCAGCTCGCCGCGCTTGAGCCGCTGCTCGGCGTCGAGCCGGAGCTCGCGCGCGAGGCTCCCGTGATGCGCGGCGACCCGGTCCGCGCCGAGGCGCTCGGAGAGTTGCCGCGCCGCGCGCTCGGCGAGCCGGCGCGTGTTCACGAAGACGAGCGTCGTGCGGTGCTCGGCGGCGAGCGCCGCCAGTCGGTCGTAGACCTGGCCCCACACCTCGCCCGACATCACCGCCTCGAGCGGCGATCCGGGCAGCTCGATCGCCAAGTCGCGGCTGCGCGCGTGGCCGCTGTCGACGATCGCGCACTCCCGCCCGACGCCGACGAGGAAGCGGGCGATCTCCTCGATCGGCTTCTGCGTCGCCGAGAGCCCGATCCGCACGAGGCCGGGCGCAGCCAGCGCAGCGAGGCGCTCGAGCGAGAGCGCAAGGTGCGCGCCGCGCTTGTTCGGCGCGAGCGCGTGGATCTCGTCGACGATCACGGTGCGGGCCGTCGCGAGCATCTTCCGGCCGGACTCGCTCGTGAGGAGGATGTACAGCGACTCCGGCGTCGTCACGACGATGTGCGGCGGCCGCTTGCGCATGCTCGCGCGGTCGGCCTGCGGCGTGTCGCCGGTGCGCACGAGGGTGCGGATCTCGACGTCCGGCAGGCCGCGCGCCTCGAGCTCGGCGCGGATGCCGGCGAGCGGCGCCTCGAGGTTGCGCTGGATGTCGTTCGAGAGCGCCTTGAGCGGCGAGACGTAGACGACGTGCGTCTCGTCGGCGAGCCCGCCGCGCGCGACGCCTTCGCGCACCAGCGCGTCGATCGCGGCGAGGAACGCGGCGAGCGTCTTGCCCGAGCCGGTGGGCGCGGCGACGAGCGCGTGGCGCCCGGACTTGATCGCCGGCCACGCCGCGATCTGCGGCGCCGTCGGCGCGGCGAACGCCGCGGCGAACCACGCGCGGACGGCGGGGTGGAAGAGATCGAGAACGGGACCGGACATCGCTCGCGCTTTGCAGTTATTCTAACCGGCGATGCACGCCCTTCCCGACTGCCCGCAGCGCCGCTCGCTCCGCGCCGGACTGCGTCGGCGTACCACGCGCGCCCTCGGCCTGTGCCTGGCGTCCCTGGCGATCACCGCGAGCGCGCAGACCGCGCCGCCCGCGCTCGACGTGCCCTACGTGCCCACGCCGCAGCCGGTCGTCGACGCGATGCTGCGGCTCGCCGAGGTGAAGCGCGGCGACGTGCTCTACGACCTCGGCTCGGGCGACGGCCGCATCGTGATCACGGCGGCGAAGCGCTACGGCGTGCGCGGCACCGGCGTCGACATCGACCCCGACCGCATCCGCGAGGCGAACGCGAACGCAGCCAAGGCAGGCGTCGCCAAGCTCGTGCGCTTCGTCAACGAGGACCTGTTCAAGGTCGACCTGCGCGAGGCGAGCGTCGTCACGCTCTACCTGCTGCCGCGGATCAACCTGCAGCTCCGGCCCAAGCTGCTCGACGAGCTGCGCCCGGGCACGCGCGTCGTCTCGCACGGTTTCGACATGGGCGACTGGAAGCCCGAGCGCGTGATCACGATCGGGACCTCCACGCTCTACCTGTGGACCGTGCCGCCGCCGGAATCACGGCCGAACTGAGCCTATCCCTGATTCGAGCTCGCGGGCGCCTCGACCTTCTTCGAGATCGGCGGCTGCGGCCGCCGCGCCTCCCCCGGCTCGATCACGAACGTGTGCGCGAGCGACCACCAGGTGCCCTCGACGCCCGGGGCGGGCGCCGGCTCGCGTTCGTGCTTCACGTAATGGCCGATCAGCGCCTTCGTCACCCCGAACTGCGAGTCGGTCTCGAGGTACGGGTCGTCGTTGGTGTACACCTGCGAGGCGATCGTCTTGAAGCCCGGCTTGTAGATCAGGAAGTGCAGGTGCGCCGGGCGCCAGTTGTGGCGCTTCTGCGCGCCGAGCAGCACGCCGTTCGGCCCCTCGATCGGCACCGGGTAGGCGCCCGGCTTGATGCTGCGGAACGCGAACGAGCCGTCGGCCTCGGTGATGAACGTGCCGCGCAGGTTCATCTCCGCCTGCGCCGGATCCTGGTTCTCGTACAGCCCGACCGGGGACGAGTGCCACACGTCCACCTCGGCCCCGGCGACGGGACGCCCGTCGCCGTCGCGCACCCAGCCCTTGAAGAAGAGCGCCTCGCCCGGGGTCGGGGAGCGCAGCAGCGTGCCGCCGTTCTCGACCCGCGGCGAGCCGGTGCGCCAGAACGGCCCGAGATTGTTCGCCTGCGTCGGGCGCGTGCCGCCCGCACCGTTGTTCAGCAGGCACACCAGATTCGACACGCCGAGCGCGCCGGCCACCAGCATCGCCTCGTTGTGGCTCGGCGTGGTGCGCTGCCCGATCGCGTTGACGAGGGCGATCGCGGCCTGGAACTCGCGCTCGGTGAGCCGCACCTCGCGGACGAACCCGTGCAGGTGGCGCACCAGCGATTCGAGGATCTCCTTCGTGCGCGGGTCCGGCGTGCGGTGCATCTCCGCCAGCACGGCCTTCGTGACGTCTTCCTGGGTCTCGATGATCACGGTCGCGACCTCCTCCTTGGAGGACGCGATGCTACCGCCGCGCGCGCCGGGGCGCCCGGGGCGGCGATCTACCAGCGCAGCACGCGCGGCCCGACGAGCGCGCCGAGCGCCGCGGGAATCAGCATGCCGAGGACGTACCAGAGGCCGAGGAACGGCGCGGCGAGCTCGGGGCAGTGGAACGCATACACGAACGCTCCGACGGCACCGGCGAAGAGTCCCGCCGCGGCGCCCGCCCGGGCAAGGCGCGTCGGCGCGAAGCCCCGCATGCCCCACAGCGCGGCGGCGAACACCGGCAGCGACAGCGCCGCGATGTTGAGCGGGCACGCGGACCACGTCTGACCGAGGAGGAGCGTCGTACGCTGCGGCGCATCCGCGCCGGCGAGGGCGATCCCGGCGAGCACCCACATCGCCAGCACCGGCGCGGCGAGCGCCGTCGGCGCGTGCGCGAGCCGCACGCCCGGCCGCGCGAGTCGCAGCGCCACGATCGCGCCCGCAGCGGCGAGCCACGCCACGAACGCGAACTTGAGCCACAACATCGGCGCCGCCGCGTCCCGAACGAGCGCCGGACGAACGCCGAGCCAGAGCGCCATCAGGGCGCCGGCGACCAGCGCGCCGATGGCAACCGCGACGCCCGCGCGGCGCAGCGGGGCGCGACGGTCGACCGCTTCGGCGCCGGTCGCGAGCAGCCTGGCGAGATCGTCCGTATTCATGTCGCGTCCCGAATCAGGGCTGCGAGCGCCTTGAGACCGCGGTGCACGGCGACCTTGACGCCCGACTCCGACATGCCGGTGAGGCGAGCGGCCTCGAGGACCGAGAGCCCCTGCACCTTCACGTAGACGATCGGCAGGCGCTGGCGCTCGGGCAGCGCTTCGAGCAGCTTCGCGAGGTCGCGCCGCGCCTCGGCGGCGTCTGCGTCCGCGGTCGAGAGGCTCTCGAGCTCGTCGTCGAGCGGCTCGAGCACGAGGTCGGCGCGCGACCGGCGCCGGAGGAAATCGACGAGCTTGTAGCGCGCGATCGCGTGCGCCCACGCCGTCAGCGGCTGGGCGGCATCGAAGGTGTGACGCTGGTTGTGCACGGCGAGAAGCGTCTCCTGCACCAGGTCCTCGACCTCGTCGGGCGCGCGCGCGAGGCGTCGGCGCAGGAACGCGCGCAGGCGCGCGCTCAGCTCGACCAGGAATCGATGATAGGCCGCGGCGTCGCCGTCGAGCCCGCGCACGAGGAGGTCCTTGAGCCGATCCTCGCTCGCGGTCAATGGGTCCTCATCGCTAGTTCGTCGCAGCAGTCGATTCGGTTACAGGCCGACGCGCGGGCCGGCCGCGGATTGTGCCCGGGACTGTAACCGGACGCCCGGCGGGCGCGAACTAGCTCACAGACCGCGCCGCGTCGGCGCGGTCGTACCCACCCTCACCAAGGAGTCACCGCGATGAATCGCACCACGTTTGCCGCCACCGCGCTCGCCCTCGCCGCGCTCGCCGCCGGCGCCGCCCAGGCCCAGGACAAGGGCGCTTCGATCAAGGGCGAGAAGGAGAAGTGCTACGGCGTCTCGCTCGCCGGCAAGAACGACTGCCAGGCCGGCCCCGGCACCACCTGCGCCGGCACGTCGAAGACCGACTACCAGGGCAACGCCTGGAAGTACGTCGCCAAGGGGACCTGCACGACGATGAAGACGCCGAAGGGCATGGGCTCGCTCGCCCCGGTCAAGGGCTGATTCCCGCACCAATGTCCCCCGTCCCGTCCGCAGGGCTCGGCCTGAAGCCCGAGTACTTCGAGGACGCGCTCGCCGCGCCCGCGGACGGGTTGTGGTTCGAGGTCCACCCGGAAAACTACATGGTCGCCGGCGGCCCGCGCCTCGCCTGGCTCGAGGCGATCCGCGCACGGCACCCGCTCTCGCTGCACGGGGTGGCGCTCTCGCTCGCCGCGGACGCGCCGCCGGACGCGGCGCACCTCGAGCGTCTCGCGGCGCTGGTCGGGCGCTTCGAGCCCGCGCTCGTCTCCGAGCACCTGGCCTGGTCGACGTGGCAGGGCGCGTACCGGCCCGACCTGCTGCCGTTTCCGCGCACGAATGCGGCGCTCGCGCGCATCGCGGAGAACGTGGAACGCGCGCAGGCGGCGCTCGGCCGCCGGATCGCACTCGAGAACCCGTCGCACTACCTCGCGATCGACGGCCACGAGTGGGACGAGATCGACTTCCTCGAGGCGCTCGCGCGGCGCACCGGGTGCGCCCTGCTCCTCGACGTCAACAACGTGTACGTGTCGGCGCGCAATCTCGGGCTGTCCGCGGAGGCCTATGTCGACGCGTTCCCGGGCGCGCTCGTCGCGGAGATCCATCTCGCGGGGCACACCGCGGACCCGGCGCTGGGCGCGGATCTGCTCGTCGATTCGCACGATGCGCCGGTCGATCCCGCCGTGTGGGCGCTCTACGCGCGGCTGATCGCGCGCATCGGCCCGCGGCCGACGCTGATCGAGCGCGACGGCAACCTCCCGGCATTCGACCTCCTGATGGGCGAGCGCGCGCGGGCGGAGGCCGTCCTGCGCGCGCCGCTGCGGCGGGCCGCATGACCGGCGTGTCGTTGGGACGGTTCCAGGATGCGTTCGCGCACGCGCTGCTCGCGCCCGCCGAGCACGCCGCGTCGTGCGCACCCGAGGTTGCGCGCCTCGTCGCACAGCCGGCGTTCGCCGTCTACCGCAATACCGTGATGAAGGGCTGCATCGACGCGCTGCAGGCCAACTATCCGGCGATCGCGCGCCTGGTGGGCGAAGAGTGGTTCCGCGCCGCCGCGGCGGTGTTCGCGCGTGCGCACCTGCCGCGGCATCCCACCCTCGCGCTGTACGGCGAAGGCTTCGCGGACTTCCTCGCCGCCTTCGCGCCTGCGGCCGAGCTGACTTACCTGCCGGACGTGGCGCGGGTCGACCGGTTCTGGACCGAAGCGCACACCGCGGCCGACGAGGCGGCCGTCGAGCCCGCTGCGGTCGCGCGGCTCGCGCCCGACGCGCTCGCGCGCGCGGTGCTGCGGCCGCACGCGAGCGCGCGCTGGGCGTGGTTCGCGTCGCAGCCCATCGCGACGATCTGGCGCCGCAACCGGTACCCGGGCGACGAGGACGAGGCGGAGCTCGTCTGGCGCGGCGAAGGCGTGCTGCTCGTGCGCCCGCGCGGCCGCGTCGAGAACGCCGCGCTCGACGCCGCGGGCTGCGCGTTCCTCGATGCGTGCGCGGCCGGCGAAGCGCTGGCCGAGGCCGCGGCGGCCGCGCTGGCGGTGGACGCGCGAGCGGACCTGGCGCAGCTCATGTCGCAGCTCCTGGAAGCCGGCGCCTTCGGGCGAATGGACTTTCTCGATCACTCACCGGAGGACCGATGACGACCGCAACCACTTCCGCCCCGGCCGGTCCGGGCGGACTGCGTGCCGCGTGGAACCGCATCGCCGATGCGCTCGAGCGCTGGATCGGGCATCCGCTGCTCGCCCTCGCCGCCCGGCTCTCGATCGCCGGCATCTTCTTTCTATCCGGGCGCACCAAGGTCGAGGGCTGGCTCGCCGTGAGCGACAACGCGATCGCGCTCTTCGCCGACGAGTACAAGGTGCCGCTCCTCCCGCCGGCCGTCGCGGCGCACCTCGCGACCTGGGCCGAGCACCTGTTCCCGGTCCTGCTCGTGCTCGGGCTCTTCACGCGCCTCTCGGCGCTCGCGCTGCTCGGGATGACCGCGGTGATCCAGGTCTTCGTCTATCCGGATGCCTGGCCGACCCACCTCGCGTGGGCCGGGCTGCTGCTCTATCTCGCCGGCCGCGGGGCCGGGCCGGTGTCGCTCGACCGCGCGTTCGGCATCCGCTGAGCGCGATCAGGCCTTTGCCCACCGCAGCGCGAGCGGATTCGCCTCGCGCGCGAGCGCCAGCAGCCCCGCACGCGTCGGCGCATCGAGCGGCGCGAGCGGATGGCGCACCGCATCGCTCCGGATCACCCCGCCTTCCTTCATCACCGTCTTCGTCGCGCGCAGCCCGCACTGCCGGTTCTCGTAGTTGACGAGCGGCAGGATGCGCGCGTACGCGGCGGCAGCCTCGGCCGGGCGGCCCGCGCGGAAATGCTCGACGACCGGCCTGATCAGGTCGGGAAGCAGGGCGCTCGGCATCGTCCCGGTCGCGCCGGCCTCGAGGTCGGCCATCAGCGTGATCGACTCCTCGCCGTCGAACGGGCCGGCGATCGCCGGCCCGCCCTGCTCGATCAGTGCGCGGAGCTTCGCCGCGGTGCCCGGCACCTCGATCTTGAAGTAGCGCACCTGCGGCACCTCGCGCGCGAGCCGCGCGAGGAACGGCACCGACAGCGTCACCCCGCTCAGCGGCGCATCCTGCACCATGAGCGGAATCGACACGCTCTCCGCGACGCGCGCGAAGTGCTCGAATACGCCCTGCTCGTCCGAGCGCAGCGTCGCGCCGTGGTACGGCGGCATGAGCATCAGCATCGCGGCGCCCGCCTCGGCGGCGCGCCGCGCGCGCTCGACGGCGATCCGCGTGCTGAAGTGACTGCAGGTGACGATGACCGGCACGCGGCCGGCGACGTGCTCGAGGCACACCCGCAGCAGCGTGTCGCGCTCCGCATCGGTGAGCAGGAACTGCTCCGAGTAGTTCGCGAGGATGCAGATGCCGTCCACGCCCTGGTCGACCATGCAGTCGAGCACGCGGCGCTGCCCGTCGAGATCGAGGTCGAAGCGGTCGGTGAACGGCGTCGGGGCGATCGGGTACACGCCGGCAAAGAGTGCGGCCGTCACGCGTCGAACTCGCGCATCAGCTTGCCGGGGCGCCCGCAATCGCGGATCGGACCCTTCTCGTCGACCACGCGGGTGCCGTTCACCCACACGCCGTGCAGGCCGACCGCCGGCGTATCGACCCGGCTCGCGCCGGCCGGCAGGTCGGCAACGCGCCGCCTGGGCCCGCGGCCGACCGTCGCGGGATCGAAGAGGATGAGATCGGCCCACGCGCCGGGCGCGAGCCGCCCGCGATCGCGGATGCGGTAGAGCGACGCCGGTCGGCTCGTCACCTTCTGCACCGCCTGCTCGAGCGTGAGGTCGCCCCGCTCGCGCACCCAGTGGCCGAAGAGGTGCAGCCCGAAGCCCGCGTCGCACAGGAACGACAGGTGCGCGCCGGCGTCCGACAGCGTGATCTGCGCGCTCGGGTGGCGCAGCAGCTCGCGCACCTGGTCCTCGTTGGTGTTGAAGAGCTTGCAGTCGAACAGCGCGTCGAGCTCGCCGTCGAGCGCGAAGTCGAGCAGCCAGTCGAGCGGATCCTTGCCGGCTGCGCGCGCGAGCGCCGCGACGTTCTGGCCGACGAGCGCCACATGCTCCGGCCGCTGCACTTCCTTGACCGTCATGTGCTCGAGGGTGTGATACGAGAAGCGGTTGGGGACGCCGCCCCTGCTTCCCGCTTCCGCCTTGATTGCGGCGCGAAACGCCGGGTCGGCGAGGACGCGACGGTACTCGTCCGACCCCTCCGCCTTGATCGCCGGCTTCCACGCGAGCAGCGCCTCGAGCGGATACGGGTGGCTCAGCGTGAACTCCATGCCGAGCGGGAAGCAGCCGACGTGGCCCCACAGCTCGCGCCCGCGCCTGCGCGCCGCGTCGATCTCGCCGAACTCGCCGAACACGCGCTCCGGATCGTTCGGATCGACGAAGAGCGCCGCGATGTTGACCGGCCGGCCGTTGCGCTCGGCGATCCGCTCGAGCCAGGGCACCGTCGTGGTCATGCCCTTCGTCACCATGAAGACGCCCCTGCCGGCCTCGCCGAGCGCGCCGGTCAGCTCGAGCATCTCGTGCTCGTCGGCGAGCCGCGAGGGCATCGGGATGCCGTTCTCGCCGTTGTGCTGCTCGAGCGTCGAGGTCGAGAAGCCCACCGCGCCCGCGCGCAGTCCGTCCAGGACCAGCCGCTTCATCGCGGCGACCTCGGCGGCGGTCGCCGCGCGCTTCGACGCGTCTTCGCGCAGCACGTAGGTCCGCACCGACGAATGGCCGATGAAGGAGGCGACGTTCGGCACCAGGCCGCGCCCCTCCAGCGTCCGCAGGTACTCGGGGTAGCTCTCGAACGCCCAATCGACACCCGCGCGCAGGGCGTCGAGCGACATCCCCTCCACGTGCGTCAGGTTGCGCAGCGTGAGGTCGCGGTCCGGTGCGCGGCAGGGCGCGATCGTGAAGCCGCAGTTGCCGATCACCACGCTGGTGACGCCGAGCGCCACGGACGGCGTCGCGAACGGGTCCCAGAGGAGCTGGGCGTCGAAGTGGGTGTGGAGATCGATGATGCCCGGGGCGAGCGCCAGCCCCTGCGCGTCGACCCGCTCGCGACCCGCGCCCACCGCGTCGCCCACGGCGGCGATCCGCCCGTCCTTGACGCCGAGGCCGCCGCGGCGTGGGGGTGCGCCCGTCCCGTCGATGATCAGCGCGTTGTCGATGACGAGATCGTGCATGCCCCCTCCTTGGCGCTTGCCGCGAAGGCGCAGGATAGCAAGGCGGGACCGGGGCGACCGGCCCCCCGTCCGGTGCGGGACGCTTGACCTCGATCAGCCTCCCCTACCCGGAGGCCGGGTACCGTGGACCCGTCGCTGCCCGGAGGGACCGCCCGCCATGAAATACGACGACCCCGAATGCGCCTACTGCCCGCCGACGGTCCGCGCCTGCCGCCAGGGCGAAGCCGCGGAACGGGGTCCCGGGTTCTGCCCGTCCAACGTGGACCCCGAGACCCAGGCGCACGCGCGCGCCGCCTACGACGACCCCGAGACGCGCCGCATCTCGCACGAGTCGGCGCTGGTCGAGTCCGAGGGCTACTGCAAGTGGACGCGCGTCGAGGAGATCGTGCAGTTCGCCAAGCGCATGGGGTTCCGGAAGATCGGCATCGCCAACTGCATCAGCTTCGTCGACCATGCCTACGTGCTCTCGGGCATCCTCGAGAGCCACGGCTTCGAGGTGGTGTCGGTCGCGTGCAAGAACGGCAACATCCCGAAGGAGGATCTCGGCATCGCCGACCACGAGAAGATCCGCCCCGGCCAGTTCGAGGCGCTCTGCAACCCGGTGTCGCAGGCCGAGCTTCTCAACGCGCACGGCTGCGAGCTCAACGTCGTGATGGGGCTGTGCGTCGGCCACGACAGCCTGTTCTTCAGGCACGCCAACGGCCTCACGACCGTGCTGGTCGCCAAGGACCGCGTGCTCGGGCACAACCCGGTGATGGCGCTCCACCTCGCCGACACCTACTACAGCCGGGTGTGGGGCCCGGACAAGCCGGCCAAGCCCCCGAAGCTCCCGCCGGCGGGGCGGCGGTCCTAGGCGCAAGGCGCCAGGTCCGCGTCGGCCGCTTCGGGGCCGGGCGCGCCCTCAGAGCGCCTGCCGCGCGATCCTCAGCCGCGTCGCGGAAACGTCGTCCCCGCGCACCTCGCGCAGCGCATACCCGACGAAGTCGTCGACCACTTCCTTCCTCCAGTAGAGGTCGAGGTCGGTGTTGTCCATCGGCTTCGCGCGCGAGGCGGTGGCCGCCGCCGCCGCGGCGATCGCCTCGTCGTCGAGCTTCCGCCCGCGCAGCAGGTTGCCCGCCTTCTCGACGAGGAACGGCCGCGACGCTGCCGCGCCGAGCACGATGCGCGCATCCTCCACGACGCCGTCGGGCGCGAGCTTCACCGCGGCCGCGACGCCGAGCACCGGGAAGTCGAACGAGCCGCGCCGGCGCAGCTTCCAGTAGGTCGAGCGCCAGCCGGTCGCATCCGGCAGGGCGATCTCGGTCAGGACCTCGTCCGGCCGGCGCGCGAGGTAGTCGACGCCGTCGTTCCGGTAGAGATCGGCGAGCGCGAGCTCGCGCTCGCCCTGCGCCGACACGAGCTTCACTTTCGCCCCGAGCGCGATGAGCGCCGGCGCGGTGTCCGTCGACGACACCGCCACGCAGCGCTTGCTCGCGGTGGCGACCCAGCAGGTCTCGCCGTCCTTCTTCAGGCAGAAGTCGATCGCCTTGCGCCACTCGTAGCTCTGGTTGTAGTACGTGCAGCGCGTGTCGAGGCAGACGTTGCCGCCGAGCGTGCCGGTGTTGCGCAGGTGCGCGGTCGCCACCTGCGCCGCGGCCTGCCAGAGGCCGCGGTAGTTCGCGCGCAGGTCGGCGTCCTCGACGATCTGGGTCAGGGTGCGCGCGGCGCCGAGCCGCAGGCCCGCGCCATTCGCACGCCCCTTCAGGTCGGCGATGCCGCGCACGGACACCAGCGTCTGCGGCGTCTGGTGGCGGCGCTTCATGTTCGGCACGAGGTCGGTGCCGCCGGCGATCAGCATCGCCTGCGGGCCCTCCCCCGCGAGGATCTTCGCCGCTTCGGGCACGCTCTTCGGTGCGTGCCAGCGGAACCACGGCAGGCGCATCATGCGGCTTTCCTCCCTTTCAGCTCGTTGCCGTCGCCGCCTTCCCACGGGGGCAGAACGAAGGTCGGGTCGGGGTACGGCACCGCGGGGAAGCTCTCCGGGCCCACGCGCGGCGCCTCGCCCTTCGCCTTCTTCTCCAGCGCGCGCAGCACCTTCTCGGCCGTGATCGGCACCTCGTCGATGCGCACGCCGACCGCGTCGTGGATCGCGTTCGCGAGCGCCGGCATCACCGGGAGGAGCGGCCCCTGCCCGACTTCCTTCGCGCCGTACGGGCAGTTCGGGTCGGGCTCCTCGATGAGGGCGACCTCGATCTCGGGCATGTCGAGCGAGGTGAGGCTCTTGTAGTCGAGCATCGACGGGTTGCGGTGCACGAGCGCGCTGGAGAGCTTGGGCGGAAGCCGCCGGAACGCCTGCTCCTCCATCAGCGCCTCGCCGAGGCCCATGTACACGCCGCCGATCACCTGCCCGCGCGCGAGCACCGGGTTGAGCGCCCGCCCGATGTCGTGCGCGATCCAGATCTTCGGCACCGTGACCCAGCCGGTGTGCGGATCGACCTCGGTCTCCAGCACGCAGGCGGAGAAGCTGTAGGCCGGCGACGGCCCGACGCCCGCGCCCTTGTACTTGCCGGGCGGTTTCGGGGGCGCGTAGGAGCCGACCGACGCGATCGTGCCGAACTTCGTCTCCGCGGCCGCGACCGCCTCGATGAAGCTCATCGACTTCGCGCCGTCGTCGGCGGCGAACACGCGGTCCTGCGAGAACACGAGGCGGTCGGGCAGCGTGTCGAGCGCCTCGGCGGCGGCGGCGGCGAGCAGCTCGCGCACGCGGCCCGCGGCCTGCAGCGCCGCATTGCCCATCATGATGGTCACGCGGCTCGAGTACGAGCCGAGGTCGATCGGCGTGATGCCGGTGTCGCCGGTGACCACGCGCACGTTGATCGGGCTGATGCCGAGCGCTTCCGCGGTGATCGAGGCGAGCACGTCGTCCGAGCCCTGCCCGATCTCGGTCGCGCCGCAGTACACCGTCACCTGGCCGCTGCGATCGAGCAGCAGCTGCACCGCCGAGTGCGGCATCTTGTTCCAGTAGATCGACACGCCCGCGCCGCACATGTAGCTCGAGCAGGCGAGGCCGAGGCCGCGCCCGGGCCCGAGCCTGCCGCGCCGTTCCTTCCAGCCGGACATCTCCACCACCTTGCGGATGCACTCCGCGAGGCCGGTCGAGCCGATGCGGAGCCAGCTCGCGGTGAGCGAGTCGGGCTTGGTGACCATCTTCAGGCGCATCTCGGCGGGATCGAGGCCGAGCCGCGTGGCGATCTTGTCGAGCTGCACCTCCTGGCCGAAGCGCGGCTGCGGCGTGCCGTGCCCGCGCTTGGGACCGCAGGCGGGCTTGTTCGTGAACACCCGGCAGGCCTCGAACTTGAAGCGCGGCAGCTCGTAAGTCACCGGCGTCAGCACGCCGGTGTAGAAGGTGCTCGCCGGACCGTGCGAGCCGTAGGCGCCGCCGTCGAGCAGCGTCTGCAGGTGGAGCGCGGTGAGCCGGCCGTCCTGGGTGACGCCGGTGCGGAACTTCATGAGCACCGGATGACGGCCGCGGTGCTGGTAGAAGACCTCCTCGCGCGTGAGGCAGATCTTCACCGGGCGCCCGAGCATCAGCGCGGCCTTGGACACGACGAACTCGTGGTTGCCCGGGTCGCACTTGCCGCCGAAGCCGCCGCCGTTCGCGGTCGCGATGACGCGGATGTGCGCGGCGGGCATCTGCAGCACGCGCGCGAGCTGGCGGTGCAGGTAGTGGGGATTCTGCGTGCTCGTGGAGAGCAGCAGCTTCCCGTCACCCTCCACCGACGCGAGCGAGGCCTGCTGCTCCATCGGCAGGTGCGTGTTGCCCTCGTAGAAGAACACGTCCTCGAAGACGTGGTCGGACTTCGCGAGCGCCTCCTCCACGTCGCCGAACTCGTAGGCCTGGTTGCGGTGGATGTTGCCCCGCTCGCCGTAGTCGTGGATGCGCGGCTCGGGGTTGGCGAGGCCTTCCTCGGGCGAGGCGATCGTCGGGAGCCTCCGGTACCTCACGTCGATCAGGTCGAGCGCCTCGGTCGCCGTCTGCTCGTCCACCGCGATCACCGCGGCGACCGGATCGCCGACGTGGCGCACCCGCTCGCGCGCGAGCGGATGCTCGTCCTGCGACACCGGCATGATGCCGTAGGGAATCGGGAACTCGGCGCCGGTGAGCACGAGGTGCACGCCGCGGTGTGCCTGCGCCCGGGAGACGTCGATCGACTCGACGATCGCGTGCGGATGGGGCGAGCGCAGCAGCTTCGCGTGCAGCATGCGCGGCAGGACGAGGTCGTCGGCGAAGAGCTGCTGGCCGATCGCCTTGGCCCGCCCATCCACGCGGCGGCGCGGCTTGCCGATGGTTTCGAACGAGCGGCTGTCGACGCGGGTTTTCGGGAGCGGCTTTTCGGGTGCGTTCACGGCTTGGCCTCCCGCATGACGCGCGCCGCCTGCTCCACGGATTCCCAGATCTGCTGGTAGCCGGTGCAGCGGCACAGGTTTCCGGACATCGCCTCCTTGATGCGGTCGCGGCTCGGCGCCGGGTCCTTGTCGAGCAGCGCCTTGGCGGTCATCACCATGCCCGACGTGCAATAGCCGCACTGCGAGCCGCCGAGATCGGCGAACGCCGCCTGCAGGGGGTGCAGCTCGGTGCCTCTGGCGACGCCCTCGATCGTCTGGATCGCGCGCCCCTCGCACTGCACCGCGAGCTCGAGGCAGGCGAGCACCGGCTCGCCGTCGAGGAGCACCGCGCAGGCGCCGCACTCGCCGAGCTCGCAGCCGTGCTTGGTGCCGGTGAGGCCGAGGTCCTCGCGCAGCACCTCGAGCAGCGTCTTGTAAGGGGCGAACGAGACCGGCGTGTCCTCGCCGTTCACGGTCAGCCGCATGTGTACCCGGTCGGGAACTGCACTCATTTCAGGACTCCTTTGACCAGATAGTCGGCGAGCGTCTGCGCGATCTCGGCCACCGTCCGCGCGCCGTCGGGCCGGTACCAGCGCGCGGTCCAGTTCACCGCGCCGAGCATCGCGCGGGTGACCAGCGCCGCGTCGCAGTGGGCGAACTCGTCGCGCGCGACGCCCTCCATCACCAGCTGCCGCACCGCGCGCTCGTAGCGGTCGCGCTTCTCGATGATCGGGGCGCGCAGGCCTTCGGGCAGCGCGTCGACCTCGAGGTGGGCGGTGGCCCCTTCCAGCTCGTCGAGCATCGCGTGCACGTGCGCGCGCAGCACGCCGCGCAGCTGCTCGGCGCTCGACGCGGGCGTCGCGCGGGCGGCCGAGACGGCGGCGAGCATGTGCTCGAGGGTGCGCTCCTGGCAGAAGAGGAGCAGCTCGTCCTTGCCGGAGAAGTAGTAGTAGAGGTTGCCGGGCGAGAGGTCCGCTTCCTGGGCGATCTCGCGCATACCGGTCGCGGCAACGCCGCGGCGGCGAAACACCCTGGCCGCGGCACGGAGGATCTCCAGGCGCCGAGCCTCGCTGCGGCGCAACACGCGGTCGGACGCCTGTTTCGAACGAGAATTCAAAATTTGAACCATCGTTCAAAGCGTAGGGGAGCCGGCCCGCGAATGCAACCGCTATTTGCGTCCGGCGTGACCTGTCTTAAGCCCGAAGGGGCGGGAGGTCCTCGAACTCGACTGGCGTCCGGGCCTTCATCGCGGCGACCGATCTCCGGATGTCCCCGATACTGAAGATGCCGGGCTGAACCGCGTTCAGGTAGGCAAAGCTGTCCGCAACGGCGTGGTCCCGGGCCTGGGCGATCATCGCCTTCGTCGCCGACACGGCGACCGGGGACTTGGCCGCGATGCGGCGGGCGACGTCGAGCGCCCCGGCGACCAGGGCGTCGTGCGTGTCGAAGAGGCCGTTGACGAACCCGATCCGCTCGGCCCGCTCGGCGCCCAACCGGTCGCCGGTGTAGGCGAGCTCGCGCATCACCGCCTCGGGGATCTGCTTCGGCATCCGGTTCAGCGTGCCGACGTCGGCCATCATGCCCAGGTTGATCTCCTGGATGACGAACCACGCGTCGCGCGTCGCGTAGCGCAGACAACAGGCGGCGACGAAGTCCACGCCGCCGCCGATGCACCCGCCCTGCACCGCCGCGATCACCGGGAAGCGCGCCGCCGCGAGCGCGTGGAACGCATCCTGGAGCTCCACCAGCTTGGCCCGGAAGCGCTCGCGGCCCGCGACCGTGGCGGTGTCCAGCGACGGCTCGTTCTCGAACATCGCGAGATCGATCCCGGCGCAGAAGTGCTTGCCGGTCGAGGAGATCACCGTCGCGCGCACGCCGCCGCCCGCATCCAGCGCGCGGACGGTCGCAGGCAACTCCCGCCAGAACGTCGCCGCCAGCGCGTTCATGCGCTCGGGGCGCGCGAGGCGGATGTGCGCGACTTTCGCCTCGACCGAGACCTCGATGCTTTCGTAATCCATTGGGATCTCCCTGCGTTCGTCGCCCGCGCCATTATCATGCCGCGATGCGCTGGAGGAGATCGACATGCCCTCGGGCAAGACCGGGCCGGACAACGACCGGCTGAACCGGCTCGTCGCCGCAGCACGGCGCAACCGGGACGAGCGCGAGCGGGGCTATCGGGAGCAGGCGCTCAAGCTCTTCCCGTGGGTCTGCGGGCGCTGCGCGCGCGAATTCACCCACGCGACGGTCCGCGAGCTCACGGTGCACCACAAGGACGGCAACCACGACAACAACCCGCGCGACGGCTCGAACTGGGAGCTGCTGTGCGTCTACTGCCACGACAACGAGCATTCGCGCCAGCTCGAGCACGACGCGCAGCGCGGCGGGCCGGCGCCGGCCGCCGCGCCAGAGGCGCCGGCGACGCACAAGCCGTTCGCCGGCCTCGAGGCCTTGCTCAAGCGCAAGGGCACGCGTGGACCCTGACGGCGGCCCACGCGCGAGCCCGCCCGCATGTCGCTGACGGTCCTCGCGGCGGTGCTCGCCGGTGCGCTGCTGCACGCGAGCTGGAACGCGATCGGCAAGGCGGCGAGCGGCAACGCCGGCGACGTCGTCGCGGTCGGCGTGGCGGCCGGCGCGCTCGCGGCGGTCGCGCTGCCGTTCCTGCCGCTTCCCGCGCGCGCGAGCTGGCCGCAGCTCGCGGCCTCGGCGGTCATCCACCTCGCCTATTTCAGGCTGCTCGCGGCTGCCTATCGCGCGGGCGATCTCAGCGTCGCCTATCCGCTGATGCGCGGTGCGCCGCCGCTCGTCACCGCGCTCGGCGCCTGGTGGCTCCTCGCCGAGCCCCTTTCGGCCGGCGGGTGGACCGCGGTCGGGCTCGTGGTCGCAGGCGCGGCGGTGCTCGCCATCGACGGGCTGCGCGCGCGCCGCGCAGCCGCCCGATCGCTCGCGATCATCGGGGCAAATGTTCTCGTCATCGTGGCCTACACGCTGATCGACGGCGCCGGCGTGCGCGCGTCGGGCCATGCCCCGAGCTACATCGCGTGGCTGTTCGCGCTGAGCGGCCTCGTGCTGGTGCTCGCGCGGCGGTGGCTCGGCGCTCGCGGCCTGCCGCAGTCGCACGGGGCCTGGGGGCTCCTCGGGGCGGGCGCGGTGTGCACGCTCGGCTCGTACGGCCTCGTGCTCTGGGCGATGACGCACGCGCCGATCGGCCTCGTCGCGGCCCTGCGCGAAACCTCGATCGTGTTCGGCACGCTGATCGCGGCGGCGTGGCTGCGCGAGCGCGTCTCGCTGCCGCGCTGGACGGGCGTCGCGCTCATCGCCGCGGGCGCGGCGGCGATGCGGCTCGCTTAGCCGCGATTCCTAGCGCTTGGGCGGCGCCGGCTTCCGCAGGAGGCAGGTGCGGATGTGGTTGTCGCGCCACTGGTCGCGCAGGCCGAGGATCTCGGCCTCGTTCTCGCAGCGCTGCGTGCGGCCGGTGGGGTCGTTCGAGGTCGACTCGATCCGCGGCACCAGTGGCTCGCGGAACACCGGCTCGTCCTCGGGCGGATCGACCGACCCGTCGCCGAGCCGCTCGACCTCGACCCGCACGGTGAGCTGCCCGTAGCTTCCGAGCCCGATCTCGACGGCGGCCCGCCGCGAGAGATTGACCACGCGACCCGGCCCGCCGCCCCAGCGATCGTTGACGACGACGCGCACGCTCGTTCCGCTCGCCGGGTCGGTCACCCGGAGCCGCGTGCCGAGCGGCAGCGTGCGGTGCGCCGCGGTCAGCCGGTCGCCGTCGTAGCGCTGCCCGCTCGCGGTGAGCCTGCCCTCGAGGTCGTCGGAATACACCGACGCGATGCCGGTCTCGGCTGCGGGCATCTCCTGCACGGGACGCTCGACCTTGAGACGCGCCGGGGGCGTCTGCGCGAGCGCTGCGCCCGCCGCAAGCGTCGCGATCGCAACGATGATCCGCGGCCCGCCCGGCGACATCGCGCGGCGGCCTACGCGAGTTCCCGCCGCACGATCGCCGCGCCGTCGGCGAGCGCCTTCAGCTTGCCGAACGCAACCGCGCGCGGCAGGTACTTCATGCCGCAGTCGGGCGCCGGCACCAGCCGGTCGGGCGCCACGTGGCGCAGTCCGGCTCGGATCCGCGCAGCGACGGTCTCCGGCGTCTCGACCGACCGGTCGCCGAGATCGATCACGCCGAGCATGATCGTCTTGCCGGCGAGGTCCTTCAGCACGCCGAGGTCGAGCTTCGGCTGCGCCGCCTCGATCGAGATCTGCTGCGCGACGGTGCCGGCGAGCTCGGGCAGAAACGCGTAGCCGGTCGGCTTCTCGCTCACGACCGCGGCGTAGCCGAAGCACACGTGCACGACCGTCGGCACGGTGATCCCCTCCAGCGCCCGGTTGATCGCGCGCACCGCGTAGCGCTTCGCCGCCGCCGGGTCGTTGCGCACCCACGGCTCGTCGAACTGGATGACGTCCGCGCCGGCTGCCACGAGGTCGCGCGCCTCCGCGTTCACCGCGGCGGCGAAGGCGAGCGCCATCTCCTCGTCCTCGCGGTAGAACTCGTTCTTCACCTGCTGCGACATCGTGAAGGGACCGGGCAGCGTGATCTTCGCGCGCCGGTCGGTGTTCGCGCGCAGGAACTGCATGTCGCGCACCTCCACCGCGCGCGTGCGGCGGATCGCCCCGACCACGCGCGGCACCTGCACCGACCGGCCGGAGCGGTTCACGATCGTCGCGGGGCGCTCGTTGTCGATGCCTTCGAGCGCGGTGGCGAAGCGGTTCGAGTAGCTCTCGCGCCGCATCTCGCCGTCGGTCACGATGTCGATGCCGGCGCGCTCCATGTCACGGATCGCGAGCAGGGTCGCGTCGTCCTGCGCCTGCTCGAGGTGCGGCTCCGCGACGCGCCACAGCTCGCGCAGCCGGGTGCGCGGCACGCCCTGTGCGAGCAGCGCGCGGTCGACGAGCCAGTCGGGCTGGGGATAGCTGCCGACGACCGTGGTCGGCAGAAGCGTCTCGGGCATGCGAAGGCTCCGGGGCGGGGTGGGGGAGCGGATGGTACTCAGTAAGGCAGGCCGACGTAGTTCTCGGCGAGCGCCGCCTGCGCCGCGCGCGAGTCGAAGAGGTAGGCGAGCTCGGCGTGCTGGATCTTGTCGCCGAACGGCCCGTGGTCGGGAAAGCGGTGGAGCAGCATCGTCATCCACCACGAGAAGCGCTCGGCCTTCCAGATGCGGGCGAGCGCGCGGTCCGAGTACGCGTCGAGGCCGTCGTCGCGCCCGTGCCGGTAGTGCTCGCGCAGGCCGTCGAAGAGGTAGCGCACGTCGCTCGCGGCGAGGTTCAGCCCCTTCGCCCCGGTCGGCGGCACGATGTGCGCGGCGTCGCCGGCGAGGAACAGGCGCCCGAAGCGCATCGGCTCGGCGACGAAGCTGCGCAGCGGCGCGATGCTCTTCTCGATCGACGCTCCGGTGACCAGCGCCGCGGCCGCGCGCGAGTCGAGCCGCCGCCACAGCTCCGCCCAGAAGCGCTCGTCGGGCCACTCCTCGACCCGCTCGGCGAGCGTGCACTGCAGGTAGTAGCGGCTGCGCGTGCGGCTGCGCATGCTGCAGAGCGCGAACCCGCGCTCGTGGCTCACGTAGATCAGCTCCTCGGACACCGGGGGCACGTCGGCGAGCACGCCGAGCCAGCCGAACGGGTAGACGCGCTCGTAGGTGCGCAGCGCCGACGGCGGGACGCTCTGGCGGCAGACGCCGTGGAAGCCGTCGCAGCCGGCGACGAACTCGCACTCGAGCGTGCGCGCCTCGCCCCGGTGGCGATAGCGCACGCTCGGCCGGTCGCCGTCGATGCCGTACACGCTGACTTCCTCGGCCTCGTACACGGACGGCGCCCCGCCCGCGGCGCGCGCGTCCATCAGGTCGCGCGTGACCTCGGTCTGCCCGTACACGATCACGTTCCTGCCGCCGGTCAGGCCGTTGAGGTCGATCCGGTGGCGGCCGCCGGCCCAGCTGATCTCGATCCCGCCGTGCACCAGTCCCTCGGCGTGCAGCCGCGCCCCGACGCCGGCCTCGTCGAGCAGATCGACCGCGCCCTGCTCGAGCACGCCGGCGCGGATGCGTCCGAGGACGTACTCCGGCGAGCGGCTCTCGAGGATCACGTTGTCGATTCCGGCGCGCGTCAGGAGTTGCCCGAGGAGCAGGCCGGAGGGCCCGGCGCCGATGATCGCAACCTGGGTGCGCATGGAGTTCGTCCCTCTCTCGCGGTGGCGCGAGGTCGCGAGCGTACAACGGCGCGCGGGCCGCGGAATGGGCGGGCCCCGCCCCCGCGCGCCAGCGCCGCCCGCCTGGAGACTCGAAAACCGTCAGATATCAGACGGTTCCTTCAATTTCCTGGTGCAGAACCTGGGGATCCGGGGCTACACTTGTCGTCCCTCGTCCGCCAGCCGACCCCATCGAGCCGGCAGCGGACCCGCGAGAAGGAGGCGGCCATGGCCATTCCCGAACCGTCCAGCCTGCGCCTGGCGTTCAACGCCGACGCGGAACGCGGGCGCGACAGCGCCGAAGCGGACGCCGATGCGCGCAGCGCGTCGATGCACGCCGCGTTCGACGCGATCCGGCAGGCGATCCTCAGCTACGAGCAGAACCTGCGCGATTCGCCTGCGCCCGAAGCGCACGCGCTCCCGGAGCTGCCGCTGCAGGAGACCGCAGAGGCGGGACCCGCGCTCGAGCGCGCCGAGGGGCAGCTGCTGCGCGAGACCGAGGCGCGCGTGCGCGCCGAGCTGCGCGCGGAGCAGGTGATCGCGGCGCGCGCCGCCGCGGAGGCGGCCGCGCGCATCGCGGCGCAGACGCGGGCCGAGGCCGAGGCCCACGCGCGCGAGCTCACCGAGTCGCTTGCCCGCGCCGAACAGGCCGCGGCGCAGGAAGCCGAGTCGCGCGCCGCGGCCCAGGCCGGCGCGGTCGAAGCGCTGCGCATCCGCCAGGCGCTCGAGGTCGCGACGCGCCTGGTGCAGGAGGAGCGCACGCGGCTCGAGCAGGGGCTCAGCCGCGCGCAGGTGGTGCGCGCAGAGGCCGAGGAGCGCCTGGCCCTCGAGGCGCGCGCGCGGCTGGAAGCCGAATCGATGGCCGCGCACGAGGCGGCGGTGCGCAGCGATGCCGAGCTCAAGGCGCGCCGCGCGGCGGAGCTGCGGGCGCGGGCCGAGGCCGACGAAGCCGCGGCCGCGAAGGCGCGCCTGACGCTCGAATCGCGCGCGGCGGAGTCCGCGCACCGCAAGGCCCTCGCCGAAGCCGAGGCGCGCGACCGGGCGCGCGACCGGGCCGAAGCCGAAGCGCAGGCCGCGGCCGCCGCCAGCGCGCGGCTGCGCGCGGAGCAGGAAGCGCTCGAGGCGGCCGAGGCCCGCGCGGCGCTGGCCGCGCGGGCGCGCGCCGAGGCGACGGCGCGTGCGCAGGCCGAGATGCGGGCCACCGAGGCCGCGCAGGCGCGCGCCGAAGCCGACGAGCGCGCGCGGATCGCCGCAGAGGCGCGCGCGCGGGCCGAGCGCGACGCTGCGGCGCAGGCAAGCGAACATGCGGCGCTCGCCGCCGCGGCAGCGCTCGCCGAGGAGGAGCGCCGCCGCGCCGAGGCCGCGCTCGCGGCAGCGGTGATCGCCAGCCGGGATGCCGACCGGCGTGCCGCCGAGGCCGCGGCCGCACGCCATGCCGCCGCGGCTGCCGCGATCAACGCGGCAGAGGAGCGCCGGCGCACCGAAGCCGCGCTTGCCGAAGCCGCGCACGTGAGCCGCGAGGCGGACGAACGTGCGACCGAGGCGGCGAACGCGCGCCTTGCCGCCGAAGCCACGGCGGCGCGCGCCGCGGACGAACGCCGCCGCATCGAAGCGGCGTTGGCCGAAGCGGCTCTGGCCGGCCGGGAAGCGGATCGGCGCGCGGCGGCGGCGGCGCAGGCCCGCGCCGCCGCGCTCGCGGCCGCGACCGCGGCAGCCGAGCGCCGCGCCGCTGCGGAGGCCGCCGAAGCGG
>CAZIXQ010000033.1:0-23372 GCA_964543155.1 uncultured Enterobacteriaceae bacterium | reverse complement strand
GACTCGCTGATCGTGATCCTCAACGAGAAGCTGATCGACGTGCTCGGCGAGGACGTGTCGATGAAGGACGCGTTCCGCGCGGCGGACGACGTCCTGCACAACGCGGTGGCCGGCATCTCCGAGATCATCAACTGCCCCGGCCTGGTCAACGTCGACTTCGAGGACGTGCGCACCGTGATGGCCGAGATGGGCATGGCGATGATGGGCTCGGCGTACGCCGCCGGCATCGACCGCGCGCGCGTGGCCGCGGAGCAGGCGGTCGCGAGCCCGCTGCTCGAGGGCGTCAACCTGTCGGGGGCGCGCGGGGTCGTCGTCAACATCACCGCGAGCGACGGGCTGAAGATGCGCGAGGTGCACGAGGTGATGCGCACCGTGCAGAGCTTCGCGGCGGAGGACGCGCACATCATCTTCGGCGCGGTCTACGACGAGGAGATGGGCGACAACCTGCGCGTGACCGTGGTCGCGACCGGGCTCGGCGCGCGCGAGATGGCGCGGAGCGCGAAGCCGCAGCTCGTCGTGCAGCGCACCGGCACCGACAACCAGCCGGTCGCGTCGGTGGATTACGCTGCGCTCGACAGCGCGCCGGCGGTTTTCCGCAAGAACCGCAACTCGACCGTGGAGGCGCTGACCGCGAGCGGGGTGGACCGCTACGACATTCCGGCGTTCCTGCGCAAGCAGGCGGACTAGGGCGGCACCGACGCGGGCCGCGCGGCGGGGCCGAGCGGGCGCCCGCGCCCCGGCGCGGGGTGAGCCCAAGCGCTTCGCGGGCCGCGCGCGCGCGAGCGCGCGTGCTAGACTCCAATCCCTTGGCGGGAAAGGACAAATTTTCGCGCTCGGGAGCCAGGTGCGGCAGCGCGGCAGTACGCAGTCGGCTGGCGCAGGGGAACAAGAAGAGCCACATGATTAGACAGCGAACGATCAAGTCGGTGACCAAGGCGTCCGGCGTCGGGCTGCACATGGGACGCAAGGTCACGATGACGCTGCGCCCGGCCCACGTCGACACCGGCATCGTGTTCCGTCGCGTCGACCTCCCGCACCCGGTCGACATTCCCGCCGACGCGCGCTCGGTGACCGACACCCGGCTCTGCAGCGCACTCGAGGCGAACGGCGCAAAGGTCGCGACCGTCGAGCACCTGATGTCCGCCCTCGCCGGGCTCGGCATCGACAATCTATACGTGGACGTGGACGGGCCCGAGGTGCCGATCCTCGACGGAAGCGCGAGCCCGTTCGTTTACCTCTTGCAGACGGCGGGAATCGAGGAGCAGCGGGCGCCGAAGCGCTTCTTCCGGATCCGCCGGCCGGTCGAGGTGCGCGACGGCGACAAGTGGGCGCGCTTCGAGCCGTTCGACGGCTTCAAGGTCTCCTTCTCGATCGTCTTCGACCACCCGGTCTTCGAACGCTCCGGGCAATCACTCACGCTCGACTTCGCGGCGACCTCCTACGCGAGGGAAGTGGCGCGGGCGCGCACCTTCGGGTTCGTGCAGGAGGTTGAAGCCCTGCGCGACGCCGGCCTCGCCCTCGGCGGCAGCCTGGACAACGCGGTGGTGCTCGACGAGTACCGCGTGCTGAACACGGACGGGCTGCGCTATGCCGACGAGTTCGTGAAGCACAAGGTCCTGGACGCGATCGGCGACCTCTACCTGGTCGGCCACCCCCTGCTCGGCGCCTTCTCGGCGCACAAGTCGGGCCACGCGCTCAACAACCAGCTTCTGCGGGCGACCCTCGCCGACCCCAACGCCTGGGAGCTCGCCAGCTTCCACAAGGCCGAGGACGCGCCCGCCGGGCTCGCCCGCCTGTTCGCCCAGGCCGCCTGACGCGCCCGCGGGGCGTCGCCGCTCCGATCGCCCGCCAGGGGCAGCGTGACTTATTTCACGCGAGGTCCGCGGGCCGCGAGCGCCTCGACTGCCCGCCGCAACCGGCTCTCGGGCAGCTCGGCGCCCTTGCGAGCGAGCGCATCGCGTGCCGATGAGGAGAGAAGAAGGCGTTTTTCCTCAACCGGTTGCGTGTGCCGGCGCGCGTCGGGTTGCACTTCCACCTTCAATCCGGTAACTTGCCACCCGCGTTGGCCCAGAAGCTCGACTAGACTGGGCGCCAGGAGCCGGAGCCGCGCCGCAGCGGCGCTGTTCTCGGCAAGAACAATAACCTTCCCCTGCTTGTAGTTGGCGATTGTGCTCGATTGCCGCAGGGGCTCGGGTAGCGCTTCGGTAATCAGGCGCCGGAGCGCCAGCAGGCGGGTGGCATGGGACGCCAGCCGGTCGACGCCGGGACTGGTCTCCAAGTACTGGCCGATTCGTTTGGCATGCATGGCGCGAGGAACTGGGGGACGCATGCATATTATTCTGGTATCTGACCGACTGGCCAAGGCCAGGTCGATTCAGGTGTCCGTGCGACAGCTCGCCATCGCCGCAGCCGCGGCCGGGGTGGGCTTCCTGATGTTGTCCACGCTGGTGTCGTACTTGGGCGTGCGCCACGCCTCCGACCTGAAGCTGCCGCTGCTCCAGTCCCTCATCCGCGCCACCCAGATCGAGGATTCGCAGCGAACCGAGGCGTACCTCCGCGAGAACCTCAACGCGATGGCCATCAAACTGGGCGAGATGCAGGCGCAGCTCGTGCGTCTGGACGCCCTCGGCGAGCGCCTGTCGTCGGCGGCGGGAATCCGGCCGGGCGATTTCCGCTTCGGGGAGATTCCGGGTCGAGGCGGGGCGGTGGCCACCGCGCTGCCGCCTCAGGATCTGTCGCTCGGCGATCTCGGGCGCCAGCTCGACTTCATGGCACGGCAGATGGAGCTGCGGAGCGACCTCCTGGGCGCGCTCGATTCCCAGCTTCTCGACGCCCGGGTCAAGCGGACCCTGACGCCCACCGCCCTCCCGGTCGACGGTGCGTGGAACGCCTCCGGTTTCGGCTGGCGGATCGACCCGATCACGGGCCAGGTCGCGCTGCACGAGGGGATCGACTTCATCGCGGAGGCCGGGACGCCGATCCACGCGGCTGCGGCGGGAGTCGTCGCGACTGCCGAGCATCATCCCGCGTACGGCAAGATGGTGGAGCTCGACCATGGCGGCGGCCTCATGACCCGCTATGCCCACGCATCAAAGCTGCTCGTCAAGCCGGGGCAACTCGTGAAACGCGGCGAGAAGATCGCCGAGGTCGGCAGCACCGGGCGCTCGACCGGGTCGCACCTCCACTTCGAGGTGCGTCAGAACGGCGTAGCCCAGAATCCCGCACGCTTCCTGTTGGCCCGCGGCGGGGTCAAGTCCGCCGCCAGGTAGACTGCCCGCGGGCAGTCGCGCGCGGCATGGCTCACGGCCGCGCTACCGCGCGTCCCGGAATCGCGCTAGGCGCATGATAGACTAGCGTTTTTCCGCTTCTCCCCGCGCTTCTTCGCGATGATCCAGCGACTCCTTCGGGCGGTCTTCGGCAGCCGCAACGACCGGCTGCTCAAGCAGTACGCAAAGACCGTCGCGCAGATCAACGCGCTCGAGCCCGCGACCGCCGCCCTCTCCGACGAGGCGCTCGCGGCAAAGACGCCGGAGTTCCGGCAGCGTCTCGCGGAGCGGCTGAAGGACGTTCCGGCGGAGGACCTGAAGGCCGCCGAAGCCGAGGCGCTCGAGGCGCTCCTGCCGGAGGCGTTCGCGGTGGTGCGCGAGGCCGCGAAGCGCACCCTCGAGATGCGGCACTTCGACGTCCAGCTGATCGGCGGGATGGTGCTGCACAACGGCAAGATCGCCGAGATGCGTACCGGCGAGGGCAAGACCCTCGTCGCGACGCTTCCCGCATACCTCAACTCCCTCACCGGCAAGGGCGTCCACATCGTCACGGTGAACGACTATCTCGCCAGCCGCGACGCCGAGTGGATGGGCAAGATCTACCGCTTCCTCGGGCTGTCGGTGGGCGTGATCCTGTCGCAGATGCCGCACGACCAGAAGCACGGCGCGTACGCGGCCGACATCACTTACGGCACCAACAATGAATTCGGGTTCGACTACCTGCGCGACAACATGGCGATGCGCGTGGACGAGCGCTTCCAGCGCGGCCTCAACTACGCGATCGTCGACGAGGTCGACTCGATCCTGATCGACGAGGCGCGCACGCCGCTCATCATCTCCGGGCCGGCCGAGGATCGCACCGACCTCTACAACCGGATGAACGAGGTGGCCCCGATGCTCACGCGCCAGGCCGCCGCCGACGCGCCCGGGGATTTCTTCGTCGACGAGAAGAATCACACGGTGCTCCTCTCCGAGCAGGGGCACGAGCACGCAGAGGCGCTGCTCCTGCGCGCGGGGCTGCTGCCCGAGGGCGGGAGCCTGTACGACCCCGCCAACATCAACCTGATGCACCACCTCAATTGCGCCCTGCGTGCGCACAACCTCTTCTTCCTCGATCGGCACTACGTCGTGCAGGCGGGCGAGGTGATCATCGTCGACGAGTTCACCGGCCGGCTCATGCCGGGCCGGCGCTGGTCGGACGGGCTGCACCAGGCGATCGAGGCGAAGGAGCACGCGGAGATCCAGAACGAGAACCAGACGCTCGCGTCGATCACGTTCCAGAACTACTTCCGCATGTACGGCAAGCTCGCCGGCATGACCGGCACCGCGGACACCGAGGCCTACGAGTTCCAGGAGATCTACGGCCTGGAGACGGTGGTGATCCCGACCCACATGCCGATGGTCCGCGAGGATCGCCTCGACCAGGTGTACAAGACCGAGGCCGAGAAGTACCAGGCGGTGCTCGCCGACATCCGCGACTGCCACAAGCGCGGCCAGCCGGTGCTCGTGGGCACGACCTCGATCGAGAACTCGGAAAAGCTCGCGGGCCTCCTGAAGAAGGAAGGGCTGCCGCACCAGGTGCTCAACGCGAAGCAGCACGCGTACGAGGCGCAGATCGTCGCCCAGGCGGGTGCGCCCGGCGTGATCACCATCGCCACCAACATGGCCGGTCGCGGGACCGACATCGTGCTCGGCGGCAACGTCGAGAAGCAGATCGACGCGGTCAAGGCCGATCCGGCCGTTCCGGAGGCCGACAAGGCGGCGCGGATCGCCAAGATGCGCGAGGACTGGAAGCACGTCCACCAGCGGGTGGTGGAGGCGGGCGGGCTGCACATCATCGGGACCGAGCGCCACGAGTCGCGGCGGATCGACAACCAGCTGCGCGGCCGTTCGGGCCGGCAGGGCGACCCGGGCTCGTCGCGCTTCTACCTTTCGCTCGAGGACCCGCTGCTCAGGATCTTCGCCGGCGAGCGCATCAAGGCGATCATGGAGCGGCTCAAGATGCCCGAGGGCGAGCCGATCGAGCACTCGATCGTCACGCGCTCGATCGAGTCGGCGCAGCGCAAGGTCGAGGCGCACAACTTCGACATCCGCAAGCAGCTGCTCGAGTACGACAACGTCGCGAACGACCAGCGCAAGACCGTCTACGAGCTGCGCAATCAGATCCTCGACGAGGCGAACGCGACCGACATGGTGCGCAGCCTGCGCGAGGGCGTCGTGACCGACCTCTTCCGCGCCCACGTCCCGCCCGAGAGCGTCGAGGAGCAGTGGGACCTCGAGGGGCTGCAGACCGCTCTCGCGGCCGAGCTCGGCGTGCAGGTGGACATCAAGGGGCTGCTCGAGGCGGCGCCGGACATGGACGAGGAGAAGCTGCTCGCCTCCATGATCGCGGCGGCCGACAAGGCGTACACGGTCAAGATGGCCGACACGCCGGAAGAGCTCCGGCAGCAGGCCGAGCGCTGGATCCTGCTCCAGACCCTCGACACCCACTGGCGCGAGCACCTCTCGGCGCTCGACCACCTGCGCCAGGGCATCCATCTGCGCGGCTATGCGCAGAAGAACCCGAAGCAGGAGTACAAGCGTGAGGCGTTCGAGCTCTTCTCTCACTTCCTCGACACGGTCAAGCTGGAGGTGTCCCGGATGCTGATGTCGATCCGCATCCGCTCGCCGGAGGAGGTGGCCGCGGCCGAGGCCGAGGCGCGGCGGCAGGAGCAGGAGGCGCTCGCGCGCGCGCAGTTCCAGCACGCGTCCTATTCGAGCGTCGCGGCCGCGGCGGCGGAGTCCGAGGCGGACGCCGGCGACGTTGCGGTGGCCGAGCGGCCGAAGGCGCAGCCGTTCCAGCGCGCGATCGGCAAGGTCGGCCGCAACGAGCCGTGCCCGTGCGGCTCGGGCAAGAAGTACAAGCACTGCCACGGGCGGTTGAGCTGACGCGCGGCGCCCCGCATGGCGGTGAACCTCGCGCGGCCGGAGGCCGCTAGCCTCCATCCCGTCGCCGGCGTGCGCCTCGGCGTCGCGCAAGCCGGAATCAAGAAGCCCGGCCGGAAGGATCTCCTGATCGTCGCGCTCGATCCCGGCACGGTCGTGGCCGGCGTCTTCACGCGCAACCGATTCTGCGCCGCGCCGGTCCTGGTTGCGAAGGAGCATCTCGCGGCCGGCCCCGGCGCGCGCGCGCTCGTCGTCAACACCGGGAACGCCAACGCCGGCACCGGCAGCGACGGCATCGCGCGGGCGCGAAGGGTCTGCGATGCGGTCGCCGCGCAGCTCGGCTGCCGGCCCGCCGACGTGCTGCCGTTCTCGACCGGGGTCATCATGGAGCCGCTCCCGGTCGAGCGCATCGTCGCGGGCCTGCCGCAGGCGGCAGCCGCGCTCCGGCCCGACGCCTGGCTCGACGCCGCCGAGGGCATCATGACCACCGACACCGTGCCGAAGGCGCGCTCAGCGCGCGTCCAGGCCGGCGGGCGCACGCTCACCGTCACCGGGATCGCGAAGGGCGCGGGCATGATCCGTCCCGACATGGCGACGATGCTCGGTTTTCTCGCGACCGACGCGCCGCTCACGCCCGCCGACGCCCGGGCGATCCTCGCGCACGCGACCGAGCGCTCGTTCAACTGCATCACCGTCGACGGGGACACCTCGACGAACGACGCGCTCATCCTGATGGCCACCGGCGCCGCGGGCGGGCCCGCGCTGGAGGCGGCAAGCCCAGCGTTCGACGCGCTGCGCGACGCGCTCACCGAGGTTGCCGCCTGGCTCGCGCAGGCGATCGTCCGCGACGGCGAAGGCGCGACCAAGTTCATCACCGTGCGCGTCGAGGGCGCGCGCTCGGTGGACGAGGGCCGGCGCGTGGCCTATGCGATCGCGCACTCGCCGCTCGTAAAGACCGCGTTCTTTGCCTCCGACCCCAACCTCGGGCGCCTCCTCGCCGCGATCGGCTACGCGGGCGTGGACGACCTGGACGTGGAAAGGGTCAGGCTCTACCTCGACGATGTCCTCGTGGCGGCGGAAGGCGGACGTCACCCCGCGTATCGCGAGGCCGACGGGCAGCGCGTCATGCAGCAGCCGGAGATCACCGTGCGCGCAGTCCTCGGCCGGGGCGAGGCGCGCGCGACCGTGTGGACCTGCGATCTTTCCTATGACTACGTGAAGATCAATGCGGAATACCGGACGTAGGGGCAACGGAGCCGACGCAGCCGCTCTCGGCCGCCTGCTCGAGCGCGTGGACGGCCTCGTGGACCGGCTCGAGACGATGCTGCCGCCGGCGCCGCCGCCGGTAGCGTGGGACGCCGGCATCGCCTTCCGCTGGCGCAAGCGCGGCGGGCGCGGCCGCATCGAGGCGGTGGCGCACCCGCACCGCATCCGCCTCTCCGACCTGCGCGGCATCGAGCACCAGAAATCGCTCGTCGAGCGCAACACGCGGCAGTTCGTCGCGGGCCGCCCGGCGAACAACGTGCTGCTCACCGGCGCGCGCGGCACCGGCAAGAGCTCGCTCGTGAAGGCGCTCCTCAACCGCTTCCACCGCGAGGGGCTGCGGCTGATCGAGGTCGACAAGCAGGACCTGATCGACCTGCCGGACATCGTCGATCTCGTGGCCGGTCGCCCGGAGCGGTTCGTGATCTTCTGCGACGACCTGTCGTTCGAGGCGTCCGAGGCCGGCTACAAGGCGCTCAAGGTCGTCCTGGACGGCTCGATCGCGGCCACGTCCGAGAACGTCCTCATCTACGCGACCTCGAACCGCCGTCACCTGATGCCCGAGTACATGCAGGAGAACCTCGAGTACAAGCACGTCGGCGAGGAGATCCATCCCGGCGAGACCTCCGAGGAGAAGATCTCGCTCTCGGAGCGCTTCGGCCTCTGGGTGTCGTTCTACCCGTTCGACCAGGACGCCTACCTCGCAATCGTCGCGCACTGGCTCGCCGAGATGGGCTGCGACGCGCGCGCGGCCGAGCGTGCGCAGAACGAGGCGCTGCAGTGGGCGCTCAGCCGCGGCTCGCGCAGCGGGCGCGTCGCGTGGCAGTTCGCGCGCGACTACGCCGGCCGCGTGGACGGCGCACCGGCCGCCCGCCGCCCGAAGCGGTGACCGCGACGATCGACGTCGCGGTCGCGATCCTCATCCGCGCGGACGGCCGGGTGCTGCTCGCGCAGCGGCCGGCCGGCAAGGCGTACGGCGGCTGGTGGGAGTTTCCCGGCGGCAAGATCGAGCCAGGCGAGGCGCCGGCACGCGCGCTCGCGCGCGAGGTGCACGAGGAGCTCGGCGTGGAGGTCGAGCGCGCATATCCGTGGATCACCCGCGGCTTCTCCTACCCGCATGCCACCGTCCGCTTGCACTTCTTCCGGGTGCGGGCGTGGCGCGGCGAACCGCACGGGCGGGAGGGCCAGGCGTTCGCCTGGCAGGACCTTGCGGCGCTGACCGTCGGCCCCGTCCTGCCCGCCAACGGCCCGGTGCTCAGATCGCTCGCGCTGCCGGTCGAGTATGCGATCTCCAACGCCGCCGAGGTCGGGGAGGCCCGGTTTCTCGCGAGGCTCGAAGCGCGCCTCGCGGCCGGGCTGCGGCTGCTGCAGGTGCGCGAGAAGGCGATGGCGCGCGCCCGGCTCGCGGCGCTCGTCGGACGCGTCGTCGCCACGGCGGCGCCGTACGGCGCGCGCGTGCTCGTGAACAGCGATGCCGCACTCGCACGCGACGCCGGCGCGCAAGGCGTCCACCTCACGGCGCAGCAGATCACCGCGGCTACGGTGCGGCCCGATCTGGAGTGGGTCGCGGCCTCGTGCCACAGCGCCGCCGATCTGCGCAGGGCGGAGGCCTTGGGGATCGACTTCGCCGTGCTCGGCCCGGTCGCCGCGACCCCGACGCACCCGGGCGCGCCGACGCTCGGCTGGAGCGGCTTCGAGGCGAACGCGCGCGACGCGGCGATCCCGGTGTTCGCGCTCGGCGGCATGCGGCGTACCGACCTCGAGCGCGCGTGGTCGTGCGGGGCGCACGGCGTCGCGATGATCCGCGGTGCGTGGGACTGACCCGGCGTGCGCGCGACGGCTACCGCGCTGCGTCGTCGGCGGAGGCGCCCTCGGCGGGTTCGTCGTTGTCTTCGGAAGCCACGCGATAGCGCTCGGTCGCCCAGGCGCCCAAGTCGATCGTGCGGCAGCGTTCCGAGCAGAAGGGGCGATGACGACTCGCCGGGAGCCAGGGCACCTGGGCGCCGCAGCGCGGGCAGGGCACGTAGCGGACCCGTCCGGTCACCCAGCCCTCAGAGCGAGCAGAACGTCAGCTCGAAGTCCACGTCGCGCTCGCACGTGCGCGGGCGCGGATCGGCGCCCGCGGTGACGAAGCGGATGTTGAGCGCGTACTTGTTGGCGCTGATCTCCGGCACGCAGTCGGCCTCGACCGCGAGCCGCACGCGCACCATCTGTGCCGCCCGCCCGCCGAGCATCTGCTGGAACGTGCCGCCCGGCGCCGTGAGGCGCGCGGGCTTCCCGCTCTCGCGCAGGAGCCGTAGTACCAGGCTTGCGCCGTCGCGAATCGGGTACAGGGGCGCGATCCAGCCGGTGATGTCGTGCAGGCGCGCCGCCGTGTCCCGGTGCAGCCAGTAGTGGTACGAGGGCAGGTCGAACTCGCATGCGCCGCCCGGGATCCCGGTGCGCTGCTTGATGCCCATCAGCCATTCGTTCTCGCGCAGGTGCTGGCCGATCTTTCCCACCATCGCGTAGAGGCCCGCATGCGTGTGCTCGATGTCGCGCAGCACCTCGACCAGCACCTGCTGATCGATCTCGGGATTGTTGCGGAACGAGACCATGATCTGCTTCTGCCGGTCGAGCTCCTGCAGGAGGTCGGACTTCAGGTCCGCGCGCCCGGCCACGTCGAGGATCTCGAACAGGGTGAGGAGGGCGGCGTGGTGCTCCACCGGCTCGCTGCGCTGCAGGAAGAAGCCGGCGCGCTCGAAGAGATCCTCGAGGCGCAGCATCGTCCGGATGCGCTCGACCAGCGGATATTCGTAGGTGATCACTTTGGTAGGCCGCCCGCGTCGGCGGAATCCCGCTCGACCCGGTTGGTCGCTCCCCGTGCGCGCCGTGCGTAAGTCGTTGGATTCTCGCCGATCCCACCCAGCCTGACAACACGCGGCGCGGCCAATGCGGGGCCTATTGCTCGCCTCCGGCGTCGGCGAGGCCGAGGTACTTGCGATGCAGCGCGTCGACCTGGGCGTCGATCCCCGCCGGATCGCCTGCGTTGTCGACCACGTCGTCGGCGACCGCGAGTCGCGCGGCGCGGCTCGCCTGGCTCGCCATGATCGCCTCCACCTCCGCGCGGGCGAGACCGCTGCGCGCGATCACGCGGCGGATCTGTTCCTCCTCGGGGCAGTCGACCACCAGGATGCGATCGCAGCGCGCGCGCGGATCGCCGGACTCGACCAGGAGCGGAATCATGAGGACCACGTAGCGGCCCGACGCCTCCCGCGCGATCCGCTCGCTTTCGGCGCGGATCATGGGATGCAGGATCGCTTCCAGCCGCATGCGCGCACCCGCGTCCCCGAAAGCGATCGCGCGCATGCGGGCGCGGTCCAGCGCGCCGGACGGATCGACGACCGCGTCGCCGAAGGCCGAACGGATCGCAGGGATCGCGGCGCCGCCGGACGCGGTGAGGCGGTGCGCCAGCGCGTCGGCGTCCACGACCGTGATGCCACGGGCCTCGAACGCGCGCGCGACGGTCGATTTGCCGCTGCCGATGCCGCCGGTGAGCCCGATCGTGAGGCGGCGCTTCACAGCAGCGTGGCGAGATAGCGGTCCACGAGGGCCGGGCCCCAGAAAAGGGCGATCAGTCCGGCCCCGGCGAGGTATGGCCCGAAGGGAATCGGGACGTCGCGGCCGTGGCGCGCGAGCACCATCAGCGCGATCCCGACCACCGCACCGACCAGCGACGAAGCGAGGATCACGAGCGGCAGCATCTTCCAGCCGAGCCACGCGCCGATCGCCCCGAGCAGCTTGAAGTCGCCGAACCCCATTCCTTCCTTGCCGGTCGCGAGCTTGAAAGCCCAGTAGACCGACCACAGGACGAGGTAGCCCGCCGCCGCTCCGATCACGGCTGCGGGCAGCTCGACATACGTGCCGCGCAGGTTGAGGAGGAGCCCCGCCCAAAGCAGCGGCAGCGTGATCGCGTCGGGCAGGAGCTGCGTGTCCACGTCGATGAACGTGAGCGCGATCATGCACCAGACGAAAAGCATCGCGCCGAAGGCCTGCCAGCCGAATCCGAACCGCGACGCGGCGTACCCGGTCAACACCGCGGTGAGCGCCTCGACCACCGGATAGCGGGCGCCGATGCGCGCGCCGCAAGCGGAGCACTTGCCGCGCAGCCACAGGTAGGACACGACCGGGACGTTCTCGAGCGCCGTGATCGCATGCCCGCAGGCCGGGCACGCCGAGCGCGGCGAGGCGAGGTTGTAGCGCGGGTGCTGGGCGGGCGCTTCGCCGCGCAGCTCGGCGCACTGGGTCTGCCAGTCGCGCTCCATCATCTTCGGCAGCCGGTGGATCACGACGTTGAGGAACGAACCGATGGCGAGCCCGAGCACCGCTGCAATCGCGGTGAAGACGGCCGGGCTCGCGATGTACTCGATGAAAGTCACGGTCGGGCCTGCGGCGGCGCGTACCGGCGCGGCCGTGCGCGGGGCTGCGCGCGCGGCACGGGAGCGCCCCTTCGCGCGCGGGTGGCGCGCGCTAGATCGCCTGGCCGAGCTTGAAGATCGGCAGGTACATCGCGACGACCATGCCGCCGATCAGCGTGCCGAGTACGACCATGATCATCGGCTCCATGAGGGAGGAGAGCGCCTCCACCGCGTCGTCGACCTCCTGCTCGAAGAAATCGGCGACCTTGCCGAGCATCGCGTCGAGCGAGCCCGACTCCTCCCCAATCGAGGTCATCTGCACGACCATGTTCGGAAACACGCCGGAGTTCTGCATCGCCGCGGTGAGGCTGGTCCCGGTGCTCACCTCCTGCTGGATCTGTTTGGTGGCGTGCATGTAGACGTAGTTGCCCGAGGCGCCGCCGACCGAGTCGAGCGCCTCCACCAGGGGCACGCCGGCGGCAAACATCGTCGAGAGCGTGCGCGTCCAGCGCGCGATCACCGACTTGCGGATCAGGTCGCCGAACACCGGCAGGCGCAGCATGAAGCGGTCGACTGCGATCTGCACCGCGAGCGAGCGCTTCCAGAGCTCGAAGAAGCCGTACACCCCGCCGATCACGATGCCGAAGATGAGGTACCAGTACTGGACGAAGAAGTCCGAGATGCTCATCACCAGCAGGGTCGGGGCGGGCAGGTCGGCGCCGAAGTTGGTGAACACCTGCTTGAAGGCCGGGATCACGAAGATCATGATCACCGCGGTGATGATGAATGCGACCACGATGATTGCGGTGGGGTAGAACAGCGCCGACTTGATCTTGGACTTGATCGCGAGCATCTTCTCCTTGTAGCTCGCGAGGCGGTCGAGCAGCGTCTCCAGGATACCGGCCTGCTCGCCGGCCTGGATGAGGTTGCAGAAGAGGTTGTCGAAGTAGAGCGGGTGCTTGCGGAACGCGGCCGCGAGGCTCGACCCGGTCTCGACGTCCGAGCGGATGTCCATCAGCAGCTTGGTGACGCGCGGATTCGAGTGGCCCTTGCCCACGATGTCGAAGGACTGGAGCAGCGGCACGCCCGCCTTCATCATCGTCGCCAGCTGGCGCGTGAACAGCGTGATGTCCTTGTCGGTGATCCGCTTGCCACCGCCGAGGCGCTGCTTGCGCACCTTGGTGACGTTGATGCCCTGCCGGCGCAGCATCGCGTGCACGACGTTCTTGCCGCCCGCGCGCATCTCGCCCTTGATCACCTTGCCGGTGCGGTCGCGGCCCTCCCACAGGAAGACCGTTTCCTTGACCTTCATCGCGTCGCGCTTGAGTGCTCCCGCTGCAGTCGCCATGTGCGTTGCCTCTACCGGTTATTCGTTCGTTACCGCCATGACCTCCTCGAGCGAGGTCAGGCCCTGCTTGACCTTCAGCAGCCCGGACTGGCGCAGGTCGCGCACCCCCTCGAGCCGTGCCTGGTCGGCAATCTCCATCGCGTTTCCGCCGCGCATGATCAGGCGCCGCATCTCGTCGGTGATCGGCATCACCTGGTAGATGCCGACGCGGCCCTTGTACCCCGATCCCTTGCAGCGCTCGCACCCCACCGCGCCGAAAGGGCGCCAGGTGCCGTCGATCTCGTCCTCGGCGAAGCCGGCGTCGAGCAGCGCCTCGATCGGGATGTCGGCAGGCTTCTTGCAGCTGCACAGTCGCCGCGCCAGCCGCTGCGCCGTGATGAGGATCACGCTCGAGGCGACGTTGAACGCCGGGACGCCCATGTTCACCAGCCGCGTGAGCGTCGTCGGCGCGTCGTTCGTGTGCAGCGTCGAGAGGACCAGGTGACCGGTCTGCGCGGCCTTGATCGCGATCTCCGCGGTCTCGAGGTCGCGGATCTCGCCCACCATGATGATGTCCGGGTCCTGGCGCAGGAACGCGCGCAGCGCGGCGGCGAACGTGAGCCCGGCTTTTTCGTTCACGTTGACCTGGTTCACGCCCGGAAGGTTGATCTCGGCCGGATCCTCGGCGGTCGAGATGTTCAGGCCGGGCTTGTTGAGGATGTTCAGGCAGGTATAGAGCGAGACGGTCTTGCCGCTGCCGGTGGGGCCGGTGACGAGAATCATCCCGTAGGGGCGGTTGACCGCCTCGAGCAGCGACTCCTTCTGGTCGGGGTCGTAGCCGAGCGCGTCGATGCCGAGCATCGCCGAGGAAGGGTCGAGGATGCGCAGCACGAGCTTCTCGCCGTGCAGCGTCGGGAGCGTGCTCACGCGGAAATCGATGTGGCGGTCGCGCGAGAGCACGAGCTTCATGCGCCCGTCCTGGGGGACGCGCTTCTCCGAGATGTCGAGCTTGGAGATCACCTTGATGCGCGAGGCGATCTTCTCCCGCAGCATCAGCGGCGGCTGGGTGATCTCGCGCAGGTCGCCGTCGATGCGATAGCGGATCCGGTAGAAACGCTCGTAGGGCTCGAAGTGGATGTCGGAGGCGCCGTCGGCGATCGCCTCGAGCATCACCTTCTGGATGAACTTGACGACCGGCGCGTCGTCGACCTCCTGGGCCGCGGCCTCGGCGGCGGCCGACTGCTGCTCGTCGTCGGTGAACTCGACCGAGAGATCCTCGTCGACGAGCTGCTTGAGCGAGACGTCGCTGCGTTCGAGCACCCGGTTCAGGACGGTGCGCAGCTTGTCGTCCTCGACCACGATCGGGTCGATCGACATCGAGGTCTGGAACTTGACCTCGTCGAGCACCTGGCTGTTCGAGGGGTCGGAGACCGCGACCGCGAGGCGGTTGCCGCGCTTGCGCAGCGGGAGCACCCGCCGCTCGCGCATCAGCTTGCGGTCGATCGCGTCCAGGGGGAAGGCGGAGGCGTCCAGCGCCTCGAGGTCGGCGAGCGGCAGGCCGAAGACGTGCGAGGCGAACTCGGCGATGTCGAGGGGGGTCAGCCGGCGGCTCTGGACGAGCTGCTCGATGAACGGGACACCCGCGTTTCGCGCCTGGACGGAGACTTCCTCGGCGACGGCCTCGGGAAGCCGGCCGTGCTGGACCATGGCCCGCGCAAGACCGCTCAACGCACTGCCGAAGCTCGGATTGACCGCCATCCTCCCCGCCGGGATCTGCTGCCCCAAGGAAGACGCATCATGGATGCGGTCCGAGGCTTTGTAAAGCCTAAAGTTTCACACCTAAGACCATGAAGAAAGGCCTTTTTTGGGACCAGGAGGCGACAGCCCCGGCGCACCCTGAGGCGGCCCGGATCAGAGCGTTGCGGCCGCGTCGGCCACGCTCTGGGGACGGAAGAGACGGACCGTCTTCACCACCCGGTCCTGGGTCTGCACGATCTCCATCGGTACTCCGGCAATCTTCAGGCTGACCCCGCCTTCGGGGATGTCCTGGAAGTGCTCCAGGATGAGGCCGTTCAGCGTCTTCGGGCCGTCGACCGGAAGCGCGAGCCCGAGCTTGCGATTGAGCTCGCGAAGCGGGCTTCCCCCCTCGACGAGCGCGCTGCCCGCGTCGTCCCACGCAAATGCCGAGGCCTTCACCGGCGCGGCGGTGGTGAACTCGCCGATGATCTCCTCGATGATGTCCTCGAGCGTGACGAGCCCCTGCAGCTCGCCGTACTCGTCCACTACGAGCGCGAGCCGCTGCCGGTTCTCCTGGAAATACTGGAGCTGGGCGATGGCGGAGGTGTCGGTCGGGATGAAGTAGGGCTCGGCGAGCAGGGCCTCGAGCGCGGCCTTGTCGAGCTCGGGTGCGCGCAGGAGCGCCAGCGCGCGGCGAATGTGCAGCACCCCGACGACGTTGCCGAGCTCGCCGCGATAGGCGGGGAGCCGCGTGTGGTAGCTCGTCGCGATCTGGTGTGCGAGGTCCTCGCCCGGAGCGTCGAGGTCGATCGCCTCGAGCTGGGCGCGCGGGGTCATGACGTCCTCGACGGAGATGCGCTCGAGGTCGAACAGGTTCACGAGGATCGACGCGTGCTTCTTGGGGATGAAGTGGCTGTGCTCGAGCACGAGCGAGCGCAGCTCCTCGGGGTTCAGGCGCTGTGGCTCGCCGGCGGCGCCCGGCCGGATGCCGAACAGGCGCAGGATGACCGACGGGAACAGGTTGACGAACCAGACCAACGGGTACAGCGCCTTGAGCAGCGGTCCGAGGACATAGGCAAGCGGCAGCGCGATCCGCTCGGGGAACGTCGCGCCGATCACCTTCGGGGTGATCTCGGAGAACACGACGATCAGGAACGTGATCGCGCCGGTGGCGACCGCGAGCGCGACTTCGCTCTGGCCGAGCAGCCTGATCGCGATCACGCCGCTCAGCACCGACGCGGCGCTGTTCACGAGGTTGTTGCCGACCAGAATCACGCCGAGGAGACGGTCGGTGCGCGCGAGCAGATCGGTGACGTGGGCGGCGGCGCGGTTCCCGAGGCGCACCATCGCGCGCAGCCGATAGCGGTTGAGCGCCATCATGCTGGTCTCGGCGATCGAGAAGAACGCCGAGACGACGAGCAGCACCGCGAGCGCGACGAGCTGCGCCGTCAGTGAGATTTCGATCAAGGGCGGGCGGCGGGAACGACGACCGGCGCAGTATAGCCCCGCCGGCGCGCGGGCGCGGCGCTAGCCCGCGCTGCGCGTGAGCACGACTTCCAGCACGAAGCGGCTGCCGACGTATGCGAGGAGCAGCGCCACGAACCCCGCAAGCGTCCAGCGCAACGCCTTGCGCCCGCGCCAGCCGTAGCGCCACCGGCCGGCGAGCAGCAGCCCGAAGATCACCCACGAGATGACCGCGAACAGCGTCTTGTGGTTGAACCGGAACGCGCGTCCGAACACCTCCTCCGAGAACGCCGCGCCGGTGAGCAGCGTCAGCGTCAGCAGCACGAAGGCGAGCGCCAGGATGCGGAACAGCAATCGCTCGAGGGTGAGGAGCGGCGGCAGGCTAGCGAGCGGCCCCGCGAGCAGGCCCGGCCCGCCGGCGTGGCGCTCGAAGCGCCCGACCGCATCGCGCCGGGCGCGACCGAGGCGATCGCCGTGCAGGGTGCCCTCGAGAAGCGCCATGAGGAGCGCATGCAGCGCGCCGATCGTGAACAGGCTGTAGGAGACCATGGCGAGCGTCAGGTGCGCGCGGAAGCCGGCGCCGTGCGCGTACGGCGGCGCCTCGAGGCCGGGAAACACCGCCGGGATGGCCACGCACACCGCGGCGAGCGGCAGCACGAGCCCCTGCATGCCTTCGAGGTTCACGAACAGGGACTCGAACCAGTAGATGAGCACCGCGAGCCAGAGAGTCACCGAGAGCGCCTGCCCGAACCCGAAGCGCAGCGTCGGCGCCGCGAACAGTCCGTCGTAGAGCAGCCACGTGTGCAGCGCGAGCGGCACCAGGATCGCGGCGCGTTCCCAGCGTGCGAGCCCGGCCGGACGCGGCGCGGTCGCGCGCCAGCGCGTGCGCCAGAAGTGCGCTGCGAGGGCCGCGTAGAGGAGTGCGGCGACGACGTAAAGTAGAATCCCGTTCATCGCGCGGCGATTATCCCATCAACCCGCGCCCCGACTCCCGGCGACGATGCTCGACAACCTGACCCAGCGACTCGCGCGCGTGATGAAGACGATCCGCGGCGAGGCGCGCCTCACCGAGGCGAATATCGCGGAGGCGCTGCGCGAGGTGCGCATGGCGCTGCTCGAGGCCGACGTGGCCTTGCCGGTCGTGCGCGAGTTCATCGCGCGGGTGAAGGAGAAGGCGCTCGGCGAGGAGGTAGTCGGGAGCCTGACGCCGGGGCAGGCGCTGGTCGGCGTCGTGCACCGCGAGCTCACCGCGCTCATGGGCGGCGCCGCCTCGGCGCTCGAGATCGCGGTCGCCCCGCCGGCGGTGATCCTGATGGCGGGCCTGCAGGGGTCGGGCAAGACCACCACCACCGGCAAGCTCGCCAAGCACCTGAAGAGCGAGCTGCGCAAGAAGCCGCTGGTGGTGTCCTGCGACGTGTACCGGCCGGCGGCGATCGAGCAGCTCGAGACCGTCGCCGCGCAGGCGGGCGTGGACTTCTTCCCGTCGGCGGCGGGGGAGAAGCCGGTCGACATCGCGCGCCGCGCCCTGGAGCACGCACGCTCGCACTACAACGACGTGCTGCTCGTGGACACCGCGGGACGCCTGGGTATCGACGAGCCGATGATGAAGGAGATCGCCGAGCTCGAGGCGATGCTCAAGCCCGCCGAGACGCTGTTCATCGTCGATGCGATGCAGGGCCAGGACGCGGTCCACGTCGCGAAGGCGTTCGGCGACGCGCTGCCGCTCACCGGGGTGATTCTCACCAAGCTCGACGGAGACGCGCGCGGCGGTGCCGCGCTCTCGGTGCGGCACGTGACCGGAAAGCCGATCAAGTTCGCGGGCGTGGGCGAAAAGCTCGACGGGCTCGAGGCGTTCCATCCCGAGCGCATGGCCGCGCGCATTCTCGGCATGGGCGACATCCTGTCGCTGGTCGAGGAGGCGCGCAAAGGCGTCGACGAGGCCGAGGCGAAGAAGCTCGCCGAGAAGTTCAAGAAGGGCAAGGGCTTCGACCTCGAGGACTTCAAGAGCCAGATCCAGCAGATGAAGAAGATGGGCGGATTCGCCTCGCTCGTCGACAAGCTGCCGGCGCAGTTCGCGCAGGTCGCCGCCCAGTCGCCGCAGGCGCTCGACGACCGCTCGCTCGCCCGGGTCGAGGGCATCATCAACTCGATGACGCGCGAGGAACGCGCCAGGCCCGAGCTCATCAAGGCCTCGCGCAAGCGCCGCATCGCGACCGGGGCCGGCGTGCCGGTGCAGGAGGTAAACCGCTTGCTCAACCAGTTCGCCGAGATGCAGAAGATGATGAAGCAGATGCAGAAGGGCGGCCTGCAGAAGATGATGCGGGCGATGAAGCACCTGATCCCGGGCGGGCCGCGGTAAGATCACCGTTCCGCCCGGCCGATCAAGGGCTTGGCGGGGCCGGGCGGACCTGCCCGGGGCCGAAAAACCCTTGCCAATCAGTCGCTAAGTCGCTTAGAATCGCGCTCTTTTTCGCCCCCGGCGCCGCGCGTTGCGGCGCGGGCCCGTCCGGAGTCCAAGGCACATGGTTGTGATTCGCCTCGCGCGCGGTGGCGCCAAGCACCGCCCGTTCTACAACATCGTCGCGGCCGACCACAAGTTCGCCGCCACCGGGCGCTTCATCGAACGCGTCGGGTTCTACGATCCGAAGGCGCCCGAAGGCCGCGAGAGTTTTCGCGTCGACGGCGAGCGGCTCGCGTTCTGGCGGCAGAACGGCGCGCGGCTGACGCCGACCGTCGAGCGCCTCATCAAGTCCCTTGGCAAACCGAAGGCCGCCGCCTAGCGACGCGAACGTGATCGTCATGGGGCGCGTGCTGGCGCCCTATGGCGTGAAGGGCTGGATCAAGGTGGCGCCCTTCACTGCCGCTCCCGACGCGCTGACGCGGTTTCGGCACTGGCGCATCGGCGGACCGGACGGGTGGGCGGAGGCCGAGGTCGCCGAGTCGACGGTGCACGGGGCGAACGTGATCGCACGCCTCGCCGGTTACGGCGACCGCGCCCGCGCCGCGACGCTGCGCGGGCGCGAGGTCGGGGTGGGGCGCGATTGCCTGCCCGCGACGGAACAGAACGAGTACTACTGGGCGGACCTGGTCGGCCTGGAGGTGGTGAACGGGACGGGCGAGTCGCTCGGGGCCGTGACGGCGCTCTTCTCGAACGGTGCGCACGACGTGATGCGCGTCGGCGCGGGGACGAGCGAGCGGCTCGTGCCCTTCGTGCCCGCGGTGGTGCGCAACGTCGACCTCGCCGCGCGGCGGATCGAGGTGGACTGGGGCCTCGACTGGTAGGGGCGCGCGCATGATCGAGTTCGACTGCGTGACGCTGTTCCCGCAGATGTTCGCGGCGGTCACCGACTACGGGATTGCGCGGCGGGCGCGGGAAGAATCGAGGTGGCGTCTCGCGACGTGGAATCCGCGCGACTTCACGACGGACAGCTACCGCACGGTCGACGACCGGCCGTACGGCGGCGGACCGGGAATGGTGATGTCGCCCGAGCCGCTCGCGAAGGCGATCCGCGCGGCGCAGGCGCGGGTGCCGGGCGTGCGGGCGCGGGTGATCCTGCTCTCGCCGCAGGGGGCGCTGCTCGACCACGCGAAGGTGGTGGAGCTTGCCGGGCTCGAACGGATCGTGCTGGTGTGCGGCCGCTACGAGGCGGTCGACGAGCGGCTGGTGCGGCACGTGATCGACGAGGAGCTGTCGATCGGCGACTACGTGCTCTCGGGCGGCGAGCTCGCGGCGATGGTGGTGATCGACGCGATCGTGCGGCAGCTCCCGGGCGCGCTGAACGACGCGCAGTCCGCGGCGCAGGAGTCGTTCGTGGGCGGGCTGCTCGACTGCCCGCACTACACGCGGCCCGAGACGTACGAGGGCGAGCGGGTGCCGGAGGTGCTGCTGTCGGGGCACCATGCGCAGATCGAGCGCTGGCGGTTGAAGCAGGCGCTCGGCAGGACGTGGCTCAGGCGGCCCGACCTGCTCGCGCGGCGGGACCTGGGCGCGACCGAACAAGCGCTCCTCGCGGAATTCCGCGTGGAGCATGAACGCAGCAAGTAGAAGGGAAGGAAACCGACGATGAACCTGATCGCGCAACTCGAGCAGGAAGAACTCAAGCGCCTCGGCAAGGAGATCCCCGCGTTTGCGCCGGGCGACACGGTGGTGGTGAACGTGAACGTGAAGGAAGGCGACCGCAAGCGCGTCCAGGCCTACGAGGGCGTGGTCATCGCCAAGCGCAATCGCGGCATCAACTCCTCGTTCACCGTGCGCAAGGTGTCCTCGGGCGAGGGCGTGGAGCGGAGCTTCCAGACCTACTCGCCGCTCATCGCCTCGATCGAGGTGAAGCGCAAGGGCGACGTGCGGCGCGCGAAGCTCTACTACCTGCGCAGCCGCACCGGCAAGGGCGCGCGCATCCGCGAGAAGCTCGCGAAGCAGGCGCAGGCCGAAGCGGCCGAGTGAGCGGGGACGCCGTTTGACCGGGGGGGCGCCGCGGCGCCCCTTCACGTTTCAGAGCGGCGCCTGGCTGTGCGGACCGAGGCGCATCAGCGTGCGCACCGAGGCTCTGCGCCGCCGCCGCGCGATCTCCTTGGCCGCCTGCATGCGATAGGCGAGCGCGAGCGCCTCGACGGTCAGCAGGAGCGCGAGCAGCCCGGCGCAGATCGCGGTGTAGAGCACCGCCGCAAGCAGCCCGAGCTGCGCCGCCGCCGCGAATGCGGCCCCGACGGCGACGCACGTTCCGGCGCCCGCGAGAATTGCTCCGGCGCCTGCCCAGGAAATCGCCGCGCGCCGCAGTCGGACGGCGGGTCCGCGGCGCGAGCCGAGCCGCTCGCGCTCGAGGACGTTGAAGCGGGCAAGGCACCACAGCGCCGCACCCAGGCTTCCGGCGATTCCCGGATCCATCCCCTCCTTGAGTCCGGGCCACGACATCTTGTGGCCCTGGTTCTTTCGACCCCCGGATTTTGTGGTTGCGAGCCGAATCGCGCGGTGACGGATTTCACGCGCGACCGACGTCGGCGCAGCCGCAGGACGCCCCTTGCACGGCGTCGAGAATCCGACTCGGGTCGAGAGCGATCCGCTCAGGCGGTGAGCGTGTCGAGCAGCCGCTCCATGAACGACTCGCAGAGCGCGACCTGCTCGAGGGTGATGAACTCGTTCGGCTTGTGCGCCTCGCCGATCGAGCCGGGCCCGCAGATGATCGACGGGATGCCGGCGCGCTGGAAGAGCCCGGCCTCGGTCGCGTAGGCGACCTTCGACGTGGCGTCGTTCCGCGCGAGCGCGCGGGCGAGCGCGGTCAGGCGATCCTGCTCCGCGCGCTCGAGCGCCGGATCGAGCCCCGGGATCTCCGCCTTGGTCTCGAAGGCGATGTAGGTCGCCGGGTCGACCGCGCGCATCTCGGGCAGCAGCACCCGCTCCGCGTAGCCCTTGATCTCGCCCTCGAGCGCCTCGGGATCGACGCCGGGCAGGTAGCGGAACTCGAAGTGCACCTCGCAGTCGCGCGGCACGATGTTCCCTGCGGTTCCGCCCCGGATCACGCCGGTCTGCAGCGTCGTGAACGGCACGTCGAAGCCGTTGTCGCGCCGCTCGCAGTCGCGCATGCGCTCGGCCAGGTGGCGGATGTAGACCACGAGCTTCGCCGCATACTCGATTGCATTCACGCCCGCCGGCGTGAGCGCCGAGTGGGCCTCGCGGCCGCGGAAGCAGCACCTGTAGGCGCGCTTGCCCTTGTGGGCCACCACCGGCTGCATGCTCGTCGGCTCGCCGATGATGCAGCCGGCGGGGCGAATGCCGGCCCGGGCGAGGTCCGCGAGGAGCCCGCGCACGCCCATGCAGCCCACTTCCTCGTCGTACGAGAGCGCGAAGTGCACCGGCGAGCGGAGGTCCGCAGCGAGAAAGCGCGGCGTCATCGCGAGCGCGCAGGCGATGTAGCTCTTCATGTCGGCCGACCCGCGGCCGTAGATGCGGTCGTCCTTGAGCGTCGCCGTGAACGGGTCGGTGTCCCAGGGCTGGCCGTCGACCGGCACGACGTCGGTGTGGCCGGAGAGCACGATCCCGGGGCGCGTGCCGCTCTCGACCGTCGCGAAGAGGTTCGCCTTGGTGCCGTCCGGGTCGTAGGTGAGGCGCGAGGCAACGCCCTGTCGCGCGAGCCAGTCGCGCACCCACTCGATCAGCCCGAGGTTCGAGTCGCGGCTCGTCGTATCGAAGCCGACCAGGCGCTGGATCAGTTCCCAGGTCTCGGCCTTGATCGGGAGCCGGTCTTCACGGTTCATCGGCGACCTCGGTGGCAAGTGGCGTCGCGCCGGACGGCGCGTCATTCAGGTGGCACGCGGAAAGGCGGGCCGGCGCGATCTCGCGCAAGAGCGGCCGCTCGATCCTACACCGCGGCATCGCGTGCGGGCAGCGCGGATGGAAGTGGCAGCCGGGCGGCGGCGCGAGCGGCGAGGGGATCTCGCCCTGGATCGCGGCGAAGCGGCGGTGGCGCGCGTCGATCCGCGGAACCTCGGCGAGCAGCGCCTGCGTGTACGGGTGGTTCGGCCGGTCGTACAGCTCGTCGGTCGGCGCGGTCTCGACGACGCGCCCCAGGTACATGATCACCACACGGTCGGAAAGGTGGTGCACCACTCCGAGGTCGTGACTGATGAAGAGGTAGGTGAGCCCCAGCTCTTCGCGCAACCGGATGAAGAGGTTCAGCACCTGCGCCTGGATCGACACGTCCAGCGCCGCGACCGCCTCGTCGCACACCAGGAACTCGGGCTGGACCGCGAGCGCGCGGGCGATCCCGATGCGGGCGCGCTGCCCGCCCGAGAACTGGTGCGGGAAGCGCCGCAGCAGCGACGCGTCGAGGCCCACCCGCTCGAGCAGGCCGGCGACGTAGTCGCGCTGGGCCTCGCGCGCGACGAGCCCGTGCACCACCGGCGCCTCGCCGACGATGTCGCCCACCCGCATGCGCGGGTTGAGCGACGCGTAGGGGTCCTGGAAGATGATCTGGACCGCGCGCTGCGCGGCCCGCC
>CAZIXQ010000032.1:0-24636 GCA_964543155.1 uncultured Enterobacteriaceae bacterium | reverse complement strand
CTACGTGATCGTGGCCGAGCTCGTGGGGGCGGATAGCGGCATCGGACACATGATCATGGACAGCCAGCGCCTGCTCGACACCGGGCAGATGATCTTCGGCATCTTCACCATCGGCGTCATCGGGCTGGTCTCGGACTTCGCGTTCAAGCGGGTCAACCAGCGCCTGTATCCCTGGGCCTTCTGAGCGATGAGCGCGCCGGGCCGCCCCCAGGAGGGAAGACAGGGCCGCTCCACCGTCTGGCGTGGATCCTCGGCGCTCTTCAGCGCCACGGCAAGCCAATGAGCAAGCTCGTCGTCGACGGCGTGTCGCGGGTCTTCCCGGGGGTGCGGGGCGGCCCGCCGACGCGGGCCCTGCAGGAGACCGATCTCCAGATCGCCGACAACGACTTCATCTGCATCCTCGGCCCGTCGGGCTGCGGGAAGTCGACGCTGCTGCGGATCGTCGCCGCGCTCGACCAGCCGTCGACCGGGCGCGTGCTCCTCGACGGGCAGCCGGTCGCGCGGCCCGGCCCGGACCGCGGCATGGTGTTCCAGTCCTACACGCTGTTCCCCTGGCTGACCGTGCGGGAGAACATCTGCTTCGGCCTGCGGGAGAAGGGCGTGCCGCCGGCCGAGCAGAACCGGATTGCGGCGCACTTCATCGAGCGGGTCGGGCTGCGCGGCTTCGAGTCGCACTACCCGAAGATGCTGTCCGGCGGCATGCAGCAGCGCACTGCGCTCGCGCGCGCCCTCGCGAACGATCCGAAGATCCTGCTCCTCGACGAGCCGTTCGGGGCGCTCGACAACCAGACCCGCGCATTGATGCAGGAGCTGCTGCTCGGGATCTGGGAGGCCGACCGCAAGACGGTGCTGTTCGTGACCCACGACATCGACGAGGCGATCTTCATGGCGAACCGGGTGGCGGTCATGACCGCCCGCCCGGGCCGCATCAAGTCCGATGTCCGCATCGACCTGCCGCACCCGCGGCACTACACCGTCAAGACCACTCCGGAGTTCTCCGCCTACAAGGCCCGCCTCACCGAGGAGATCCGGGCCGAGTCGATCAAGACGGCCGCAATGGGCGTCTGACGCCGCTCGTTCGCCGATTATTCAATCGTCATCACCGCGGCGTTGAGGGCCGCGGGGGATTCGGGTTATCATCCCGCATCCCGGCTCCTGGTTTTTCGATGACCAAGTATGTGTTCGTGTCGGGCGGGGTCGTTTCCTCCCTGGGGAAGGGGATAGCCGCCGCATCCCTGGCCGCGATCCTCGAGTCCCGCGGCATCAAAGTCACCCTCCTCAAGCTCGACCCGTACATCAACGTCGATCCCGGCACGATGAGCCCTTTCCAGCACGGAGAGGTGTTCGTCACCGAGGACGGCGCCGAGACCGACCTCGATCTCGGGCACTACGAGCGCTTCCAGAGCGCCCGGATGCGGAAGTCCAACAACTTCACCACCGGCCAGATCTACGAGAGCGTGATCAAGAAGGAGCGCCGGGGCGACTACCTCGGCCGCACCGTCCAGGTCATCCCGCACATCACCGACGAGATAAAGACCTTCATCGCGCGCGGCGCGGCGGGCGCCGACGTGGCGATCGTGGAGATCGGGGGCACCGTGGGCGACATCGAGTCGCTGCCCTTCCTCGAGGCGGTGCGCCAGATGCGGCTCGAGCTCGGTGCGCGCAACACCTGCTACATCCACCTGACGCTCGTGCCGTACATCAAGTCGGCCGGCGAGATCAAGACCAAGCCCACGCAGCACTCGGTGAAGGAGCTGCGCGAGATCGGCATCCAGGCCGACGCGCTCCTGTGCCGCTGCGAGAAACCGCTGCCCGACGAGGAGCGGCGCAAGATCGCCCTCTTCACCAACGTCCCGGTCGAGGCGGTCATCTCGGTGTGGGACGTCGACTCGATCTACAAGATCCCGGGCATGCTGCACCACCAGATGCTCGACGAGATCGTCTGCCACCGCCTCGACGTGCTGGCGCGGCCCGCCGACCTCTCGCCCTGGGACCGGCTCGTCGACGCGCTCGAGCACCCGCAGCACCACGTCACCGTGGCCCTGGTCGGCAAGTACGTCGACCTGACCGAGTCGTACAAGTCGCTGAGCGAGGCGCTGATCCATGCCGGCATCCACACCCGGAGCAAGGTCGAGGTCCGCTACATCGACTCCGAGTCGATCGAGCGCGACGGGGTGGCGGCGCTGAAGGGCGCCGACGCGATCCTGGTGCCGGGCGGCTTCGGCAAGCGCGGCATCGAGGGCAAGATCCGCGCGATCCAGTACGCACGCGAGCATCGGGTGCCCTACCTCGGCATCTGCCTCGGCATGCAGCTCGCGGTCATCGAGTTCGCGCGGCACAAGGCCGGGCTCGAAGGGGCCAACTCGACCGAGTTCGACCCGGAGACGCCGCACCCGGTGGTCGCGCTGATCACCGAATGGCAGACCGCCGACGGCCGGGTCGAGCGGCGCAGCGAGCGCTCCGACCTCGGCGGCACGATGCGCCTCGGCGCGCAGCCCGCCGACGTCGTACCGGGCACGCTCGTGCACCGGATCTACAAGAGCGACGTCGTCAACGAGCGCCACCGGCACCGCTACGAGGTCAACAATCACTACCTGCCGCGGCTCGAAACGGCGGGCCTCAAGGTGGCGGCACGCACCAAGGCCGAAGCGCTGTGCGAGCTCGTCGAGCTGCCCGACCATCCCTGGTTCGTGGGCTGCCAGTTCCACCCCGAGTTCACCTCGACGCCGCGCAACGGGCATCCGCTGTTCAAGAGCTTCATCGAAGCGGCGCTCGCCCACCAGGCCGGGCTGTCGAAGCCTGCGGTCGCGGCGGCCTAGGCGGATGAAGCTCTGCGGCTTCGAAGTCGGCCTCGACCAACCGCTCTTTCTGATCGCCGGGGCTGTCGAAGGGCGAAGCAGGGGCCCCGCTTCGCGGGGATGCGACCCCGGAGACAGTCGTAGGCCCGGCGGGGAGGGCGGATGAAGCTCTGCGGCTTCGAAGTCGGCCTCGACCAACCGCTCTTTCTCATCGCCGGGCCGTGCGTGATCGAGTCGCGCGCGCTCGCGCTGGAGACGGCCGCCCGGCTGAAGGAGATCTGCGCGGCGGTCGGTGTGCCCTTCATCTACAAGTCGTCCTACGACAAGGCGAACCGCAGCTCGGGCGCGTCCTTCCGTGGCCTGGGCATGGAGAAGGGTCTGGAGATCCTCGCCGAGGTCCGCCGCACCCTGCGGGTGCCGGTGCTGACCGACGTGCACGAGATCGCGGACGTTCCTGCGGTCGCGGCTGCCGTGGACGTCCTGCAGACCCCGGCATTCCTGTGCCGGCAGACCGACTTCATCGCCGCGGTGGCCGCCGCGGGCAAGCCGGTGAACATCAAGAAGGGCCAGTTCCTCGCGCCGGGCGACATGAAGAACGTCGTCGAGAAGGCGCAGGCCGCCGCGCGCGCCGCGCAGCCCGGCGTTGCGGGCGCGGACGACCAGATCATGGTGTGCGAGCGGGGCGCGTCCTTCGGGTACAACAACCTCGTGTCGGACATGCGCGCGCTCGCGATCATGCGCGAGACCGGGCGGCCGGTGGTCTTCGACGCGACGCATTCGGTGCAGCTGCCCGGCGGGCAGGGCACCTCCAGCGGCGGTCAGCGCGAGTTCGTCCCGGTGCTCGCGCGCGCCGCGGTCGCGGCCGGCGTCGCGGGGCTCTTCATGGAGTCGCACCCGGACCCGGACAAGGCGCTCTCGGACGGGCCGAACGCCTGGCCGCTCGGCCGGATGCGCGAGCTGCTCGAGACGCTCAAGGACATCGACGCCCTGGTGAAGCGCCGGGGCTTTGCGGAGCAGGCGCGGCTCGCGGGCGCCGCGGGACAGGGAATGCACGAGGGAGAGGCGAGAACGACATGAGCTCGATCGTCGATGTGGTGGCGCGTGAGATCCTCGATTCGCGGGGCAATCCCACCGTGGAGGCCGACGTGCTCCTCGAGTCGGGGGTCATGGGACGCGCGGCGGTGCCCTCGGGCGCGTCGACCGGCTCGCGCGAGGCGCTCGAGCTGCGCGACGGCGACCGCAGCCGCTACCTCGGCAAGGGGGTGCTCAAGCCGGTGGAGCACATCAATACCGAGGTCTCCGAGGCGATCATGGGGCTCGACGCCTCGGAGCAGAGCTTCATCGACCGCACCCTGATCGACCTCGACGGCACCGAGAACAAGGCGCGGCTCGGCGCAAACGCGCTGCTCGCGGTGTCGATGGCGGTGGCGAAGGCGGCGGCCGAGGAGTCGGGCCTGCCGCTGTACCGCTACTTCGGCGGCTCCGGCGCGATGCAGATGCCGGTGCCGATGATGAACGTGGTCAACGGCGGCGCGCACGCGAACAACAACCTCGACCTCCAGGAGCTGATGATCATCCCGATCGGGGCGCTCAGCTTCCGCGAGGCCCTGCGCTGCGGCGCCGAGGTCTTCCACGCGCTGCGCAAGCTCCTCGACGATCGCGGGCTCTCGACCACCGTCGGCGACGAGGGGGGCTTCGCGCCGAACGTCGCCTCGCACGCGGCCGCGCTCGACCTGATCATGAAGGCGATCGAGAACGCCGGCTACATGCCCGGCGGCGACGTCGCCCTCGGCATCGACTGCGCCGCCACCGAGTTCTACGAGAACGGCAAGTACCGGCTCGCGTCCGAGAAGCTCGAGCTCTCCTCGGCGGAGTTCGCCGACTACCTGCAGACGCTCGCCGACCGCTTCCCGATCGTGAGCATCGAGGACGGGATGGCCGAGTCGGACTGGGACGGCTGGCAGCTCCTCACCCAGCGCCTCGGCAGGCGCATCCAGCTCGTGGGCGACGACATCTTCGTCACCAACACGCGCATCCTGCGCGAGGGCATCAAGCTCGGGGTCGCGAACTCCGTCCTGATCAAGGTGAACCAGATCGGCACGCTCACCGAGACCTTCGCCGCGATCGAGCTCGCCAAGCGCTCCGGCTACACCTCGGTGATCTCGCATCGCTCGGGCGAGACCGAGGACACCACCATCGCCGACATCGCGGTGGGCACCAACGCGCTGCAGATCAAGACCGGGTCGCTCTCGCGCTCCGACCGCGTGGCCAAGTACAACCAGCTCCTGCGCATCGAGGAGGACCTCGGCGAGGCGGCGAGCTACCCGGGGCGCGAGGCGTTCTACCAGCTGCGCTGAAGCGCCGATGCGCATCCTCGGGATCATTCTCGCCGTCCTGATCGTCCTCATCCAGTATCCGCTCTGGCTGGGGCGGGGCGGCTGGGTGCGCGCGTGGGACAACGAGCGCCAGCTCGCCGCGCAGAGGGCGCACAACGAACGCCTGCAGGCGCGCAACGTCGCGCTCGAGGCCGAGGTGCGCGACCTCAAGGAAGGCTCGGAGGCGCTCGAGGAGCGGGCACGGTTCGAGCTGGGGATGGTGCGCCACGACGAGGTCTTCGTGCAGATCGTCGAGCCGCGCGCCGAGCCGCGCCGCTGACCCGGCGGATCGCCGCGCCGCACGCGGCCGAGGAGGACACGTGAATCTCCATGCGATGCTGCGCGCGCGCGCAGCCCAGGGCAAGCCGCTGCGCGTCGGTCTCGTCGGCGCCGGCAAGTTCGCGGCCATGTATCTTGCCCAGATCCCCAAGACGCCCGGCGTCCAGCTGATCGGGATCGCCGACCGCTCGCCCGCCAACGCGCGCGCCAACCTCGAGCGCGTCGGCTGGAGGCCGGAGCGCTACGGCGCCCCCTCGCTCGACGCCGCGGTCAGGCAGGGGACGACGCACCTCGGGGAGGACTGGGAGGCGCTCGTCGCGCACCCGGCGATCGACATCTTGATCGAGGCGACCGGAAACCCGATCGCCGCGGTGACGCACCTGCTCGCGGCGTTCCGCAACGGCAAGCACGCGGTGAACGTCACCGTCGAGGCCGACGCGTTCTGCGGCCCGCTGCTCGCACGGCGCGCCGCCGAGGCGGGCGTCGTCTACAGCCTCGCCTACGGCGACCAGCCGGCGCTCATCTGCGATCTGGTCGATTGGGCACGCACCGCCGGGTTCGAGGTGGTCGCCGCGGGGCGCGGGCACAAGTGGCTGCCGCACTTCGCCCAGTCGACGCCGGAGACCGTCTGGGGCTACTACGGCCTCACGCCGGAGCAGGCGCGGACGGGCGGCCTCAACCCGAAGATGTTCAATTCGTTCCTCGACGGCTCGAAGCCGGCGATCGAGAGCACGGCCGTGTGCAACGCGACTGGCCTGACGCCGGCGCCGTGGGGCCTCGCGTTCCCGCCGGCGAGCGTCGAGGACCTGCCCTTCGCGATGCGTCCCCGGGAGGAGGGCGGGCAGCTCCATCACAAGGGGCAGGTGGAAGTCGTGTCCTCGCTCGAGGCCGACGGCCGTGCCATCCCGTACGACATCCGGTTTGGCGTGTGGGTGGTGTTCGAGGGCGACACCGAATACATCCGCCGCTGCTTCACGGAGTACGGGGTGCGAACCGACCCCAGCGGCCGCTACGCCTGCCTGTACAAGCGCTGGCACCTCATCGGCCTGGAGGTCGGGATCTCCGTCGCGTCGGTGGGCCTGCGGCGGGAGCCGACCGGCTGCGCGACCGGCTTCCGCGCGGACGTAGTCGCGACCGCGAAGCGCGACCTCGAGGCCGGCGAGATCCTCGACGGCGAAGGCGGGTACACGGTGTACGGGAAGCTCCTTCCCGCGGAAGACTCGCTGCGCCTCGGCGGGCTGCCGCTCGGCCTCGCGCACGCCGTGAAGCTGGTCAATCCGGTCGCGGCGGGCGAGCCGGTGCGATGGAGCGACGTACAGGTCGACGCCTCGACCGAGGCGGTGAAGTTCCGCAGGGAGATGGAGCTGGCGTTCGCGCCCGCGCAGCGGGCAGCGGCGTGATCGCGTCTCAGGCGAAGGCCCGCGGCCCGAGCAGCGCCTCGCGGAAGCGGTTCTTGAGGTGCGCCCCTTCGCGCGGGGGCAGCGCGAGCGGCAGCTTGTCCGCGCGCACCTTCACCTGGAAGAGGAGCGGTCCGCGCCCGCTCCGGATCGGCCCGAGCGCCGCGGCGAGCTCGCCTTCGGTGCGCACCACGGCGGCGCCCCGGAAGCGGCACGCGAGCGCGGCGGCCGCGAGATCCACGCCGTGCGCCGTCGCGGTGGCCTGCATGCCGGTCTCGCCGTAGCGCTCGTTGTCGAGGACGACGAGCGCGAGATTTCCGGGCGCCTGAGCGCCGATCGTCGCGAGGCCGCCGAGCCCCATCAGCAGCTCGCCATCGCCGGTAATGACGAGCACGCGCCGGCTCGGCTGGGCGGTGGCGAGGCCGAGACCGATCATCGCGGCCGCGCCCATCCCGCCCCACAGCGGAAAGGTGAGCGGATGATCGCCGGCCGCGGTGCAGTCCCACGCGGGGGCGCCCAGGCCCGCGACCACCAGCAGCTCGCCGCGGTCGGCGAGCAGCCGGCGCACGACATCGCGGCGATCGAGGTTCGGGTTCTCGGCCACGGTCAATCCTTGAAGGTCTTCGTGCCGACCAGCTTCTGCGCGATCAGCACCGCGGCCATCGCGCCGGCGTCGAACGCAAGCCGGCCCGCCGCTTCGACCGCGGGCGCCACGGCCGCGGGGGTCTCGGCGCGGTAGACGGCGCAGCCGGCGAGGTCGAGCGTCGCGGCGGTGGTCTGCCCCATGGGCAGCTGCCACGGATTGAACTCGCCCCACTCGCCGCGCATCGTCACCAGCGTCAGAAAGGGAAACCCGCAGGACTTGATCAGCGCGAGCGTGTTCGGGCAGTTGCCGACGCCGCTCGACTGCATGAGCAGGACGGCGCGCGCCCCGCCGAGCCACGCACCGGCGGCGAGGCCGACACCTTCCTCCTCGGTGGTCAGCGGGATCGCCCGCATGGATGGATCGGCGTGGCACAGCTCGATGAGGCGCCGGAGCCCGGCGTCAGGAACGTAGGCCACCTGCGAGATGCCCAGGGCGTTGAGCACCCGGTGTGCGGCCGCAGGCCAGTCGCATGCGATGTCTTCGGTCTCGCGTTGCATTGGCGTCGCCGTGGATGGCGTCGGGCGGATTCTACCAATCCGCCCGGCGCTGCTGCTGTGCGGAAAAGAAATGCGCGGGGAGCGCCGTTGACTTTGCGGGGAGCGCGTGACAGAGTCGCTGCGCACTGCCGCCGCCCGGTCGCGCAGGAAGAAGAACAATCGAGCCGTCTTACTCCGAGGAGGGCAACATGAAACGCAGGACGTTCGTCAAGGCAACCGCCGCCGCAGGTCTGCAGGGCATTCTCGCCAGCCGCATGGCGCCCGCGTTCGCGCAGGGCACCACGATCCACATCCTGCGCTGGAACGACTTCGTTCCGGCGGCCGACAAGGTGCTGCGGGAGGTCTTCGCCCCCGAGGTCGGCAAGGCGCTCGGCATCAAGCTCAACGTCGAGACCATCAACGCGAACGACATCCCGGCACGCGCGACCTCGGCGATCCAGTCGGGCAACGGCCCCGACATCATCATGCTGCTCAACAACTACCCGCACCTGTACGCGTCGAGCGCGGTGGACGTGAGCGACGTCGCCGAGGAAATCGGCAAGGCGCAGGGCGGGGTCTATCCGGCCTCCCAGCAGCTGAACAAGGTCGGCAACATGTGGGCGGCAATGCCCTGGTCGGTGGTGCCGGCGCTGATCGCGTATCGCAAGTCCTGGTTCGAGGAGGCAGGCGCGAAGGAGTTCCCGAAGACCTGGCAGCAGTACCACGAGGTGGGCAAGAAGCTGAAGGCCGCGAAGCACCCGATCGGGCAGACGCTCGGCAACACCTTCGGCGACGCCCCGACCTTCACCTACCCGCTGCTGTGGTCCTACGGCGCCCAGGAGGTCGACGCGAAGGGCAAGGTCGTGCTCGACTCCAAGGAGGCAGTCGAGTCGGTCCGCTTCATGACCCAGTTCTGGAAGGACGCGCACGACGAGGGCGGCCTCGCCTGGGACGACACGAACAACAACCGCGCCTTTCTCTCGGGCGAGATCTCGGCCTCGCTCAACGGCGCGTCGATCTACGTCGCCGCGCTGAACGGCGCGGACAAGTTCAAGACCGAGAAGGGCGCGCCGCTGCACACCGACATCCTGCACGCGCCGCTGCCGGCGGGGCCGAAGGGCCAGCACGCCTATCACACCGCCTTCAACCACATGGTCATGAAGTACTCGAAGAACGCGAAGGCGGCGAAGGACCTGCTGCGCTGGATGCACGCCCGCGGGAATTACGAGAAGTGGTTCGTGGCGCAGAAGGGATTCGCGGTCGGCACCACGCGCGAATGGGAAAACCACGCGATGTGGAAGAACGACCCGGTCATGCTGCCGTTCAAGACCGCGCCCAATCTGCAGAAGCAGGCGATGGGCTTCGCCGGGCCGCCCGACAAGCGCGCGGCCGAGGCCTGGAACAAGTACATCGTCACCGTGATGTACGCGCAGGCCGCGAGCGGCAAGATGAAGCCCGAGGATTCGGTGAAGTGGGCCGCGGGCGAGCTCGGCAAGATCTACACCTGATTCCACGGCCTTGAAGCAACCGGTTGTAGCGGGCGCGGGGGGCGCCACGGCGGCGCTCCCCGGCGAGCGGCTCGTCGTCTCGCGCTGGACGCGGCTGCTCGAGAATCAGCGCGCGCTCGCGGTGGCGCTGCTCGCCCCCGGGGTGCTGATCCTCACCGTCTTCATCGCCTATCCGTTCGTGATGGCGATCTGGTTCGCGCTCACCGACATCAGCGTCGGCACCGTCGGCAAGTTCGTGGGCGCCGACAATTTCAGGAAAGCCTGGGCCGACACGATCTTCCGCGGCGCGTTCTGGAACACGTGCTTCTACACGTTCTGGGCGACGGTGTTCAAGCTCGCGCTCGGCATGTGGCTCGCGCTGCTCCTCAACCGTCACTTCCGCTTCAAGCGGACGATCCGCGCCTGGATGCTGCTGCCGTTCATCATCCCGACCGTCCTCTCCACGTTCGCGTGGCGCTGGATGTTCGACCCCACGTTCAGCGTGATCAACTGGACCCTCTACCACTTCGGCTGGATCAGCGACCGGCTGCCGTTCCTGTCGGATGGCGACTGGGCGATGTGGTGCGCGATCGTCGTCAACACCTGGCGCGGCACGCCGTTCTTCGCGATCACCCTGCTCGCCGGCCTGCAGACGATCAACCCCGACCTGCACGAGGCGGCAGCGCTCGACGGGGCCAATGCGTGGCACCGGTTCTGGCACGTCACCTGGCCGCTGCTGCTGCCGGTGACGCTGGTGGTGGTGGTGTTCTCGGTGATCCAGACCTTCTCGGACTTCCAGCTGATCTACGTCCTGACCGGCGGCGGGCCGGCGAACTCCACGCACCTCGTCGCGACCTATGCGTACCAGATCGGGGTCGCCTCCGGGCTGCTCGGCGAGGGCGCGGCGATCTCGCTCTTCATGTTCCCGGTGCTGTGCCTGGTGGTCTGGTTCCAGCTGCGCTACCTCAAGCGCATGGAAGGGGCGTAAGCGCCATGGTCATCGAGCGCAAGTGGAAGAAGGTGGTGTACTTCTACATCCCGCTCGCGATCTTCATCGTGTTCACGCTCTTTCCGTTCTACTGGATGACGGTGACCGCGATGCGGCCCGACCCGGAGCTCTACCGTTCCTGGCGCGCGCCGAATGCGACGCCGTTCTGGACGCTCGAGCCGACCTTCGAGCACTTCGTCGGGCTGCTGAAGACCACCGCGTTCCCGACCTGGCTGTGGAACACGATGCTGATCGCCATCGTGTCGACGGTGATCTCGCTCATCTGCGGCATGTTCGCCGGCTATGCGCTGGCGCGGCTCAAGTTCAAGGGCTCGGAATTCCTCGGCACCGCGATCTTCATCACCTACCTCGTCCCGCAGACGCTGCTCTTCATCCCGCTCGCGGACATCATCCGCAACATGCAGCTCGGGAACACGCCCTGGGCGCTGATGCTCACCTACCCGACGATCCTGATCCCCTTCTGCACCTGGCTCCTGATGGGCTATTTCAAGACCATCCCGAAGGAGCTCGAGGAGTGCGCCCGCATCGACGGGGCGACGCGGTTCGGGGCGATGGTCCGGATCATCTTTCCGGTGGCGGTTCCCGGGATCCTGTCCGCCGGCATCTTTGCGTTCACGCTCTCTTGGAACGAGTTCATCTACGCGCTCGTGTTCCTGTCCTCGGTGGAGAACAAGACCGTGCCGGTAGGGGTGGTCTCGGAGCTGATCCGCGGCGACATCTTCTTCTGGGGCCAGCTCATGGCCGGCGCGCTGCTCGGCTCGGTGCCGGTCGCGATCGTGTACTCGTTCTTCGTCGAGTACTACGTTGCCGGCCTGACGGGATCGGTCAAGGGGTAGGCGAGGGGTCCCGATGGCAGAGGTCGTCCTCACCGGCGTCAACAAGTGGTACGACGCGCACGTCCACGCGGTCAAGGACGTGAACCTGCACGCGCACGATCGCGAGTTCATGGTGTTTGTCGGGCCGTCGGGCTGCGGCAAGACGACGACCCTGCGCATGATCGCCGGCCTGGAGGAGATCAGCTCGGGCGAGATCCGCATCGGCGACCGGGTGGTCAACGACCTGCCGCCGATGGACCGCGACATCGCGATGGTGTTCCAGAACTACGCGCTCTATCCGCACAAGTCGGTGTACGCCAACATGGCGTTCGGGCTGCAGATGCGCAAGTTCCACAAGGAGGAGATCGAGAAGCGCGTGCGCGAGGCCGCCGCGATCCTCGGCATCGAGGCGCTGCTCGAGCGCAAGCCGCGCCAGCTCTCCGGCGGCCAGCGCCAGCGCGTGGCGCTCGGGCGCGCGATCGTGCGCCACCCGTCGCTCTTCCTCTTCGACGAGCCCCTGTCCAACCTGGACGCGAAGCTGCGCGTCCAGATGCGCGTGGAGCTCAAGCGCCTGCACGAACGGCTCGAGACCACCGCGATCTACGTCACGCACGACCAGGTCGAGGCGATGACCCTCGGCGACCGCGTCGTGGTGATGAAGGACGGCGTCGTGCAGCAGGTGGGCGAGCCGATGACCCTGTATGGCAAGCCCGCCAACAAGTTCGTGGCGGGCTTCATCGGCTCCCCGGCGATGAACTTCGCCGAGGTCCGCATCGTGGAGTCGGCCGGGGCGCTCTGGGCCGAGGCGGCCGGGATGCGGGTCAAGGTCCCCGCGGCCTGCACGGACGCCCTACGACCCCATACCGGCCGCAGCGCAACGCTCGGGGTGCGCCCGGAGGCGCTGCGCGTGGCCAACGGGTCGGACCCGGTCGAGTACTCGTTCGACGCCAACGTGGACGTGGTCGAGCCCCTCGGCTCGGAGATTCTGCTGAACGTCACTGCCGGCGCGAACGCGCTGGTGGCGCGTGTGGATCCGGCCGTGAGCGTGCGGATGCACGAGCGCGTTCGCCTCGCGTTCGATCCGGGCCGGCTGCATTTCTTCGACCACGAGACCGAGGCGGCGCTCTAGGACATGGAAGCACGCTTTCGCGTCGGACTCGCCCCGGAGCTGCTCGACACCGCAGGGCGGCCGACGTTCGGCGAAGAGCCGCTCGCGATACTCGACGGCGAGGCCCGCATCGAGCGCGCCTGGCTGCCCGAGCGGTACGGCGACATCCCGGCCGCGCTCGCGCTCGAGTACGACGCGCTCTACCTCACCCAGCAGCGGGTGACCCGGGCGTCGGTCGCGCGCGTCGGCGAGGGCCGGCTCAAGGTGATCGCGCGGCACGGCGTCGGCTACGACTCGGTCGACGTCGCGGCGATGACCGAGGCCGGGGTGATCGTCACCAACACGCCCTTCGCGATCCGCCGGCCGGTGGCGACGATCGCGATGACCTTCGTGCTCGCGCTCGCGGGGCGGCTCTTCGCCAAGGACCGGCTCACCCGCAGCGGCCGCTGGAACGAGCGCACGAGCCACATGGGGACGGGCCTCACCGGCCGCAGGCTCGGGATCGTCGGCGGCGGCGGGATCGGGAAGGCGCTGGTCCCGCTCGCGCGGGTATTCGACCTCCAGGTCGCGGTCGCCGATCCCTACGTGCCCGCGGCGGAGATCGAGCGGCTCGGCGCCGCGCTCGTGCCGCTCGAGCGGCTGATGGCCGAAAGCGACTTCGTCGTGATCGCGTGCCTCCTGAACGACGAGACGCGCGCGCTGATCGACGCGAGGCGGCTCGCGCTGATGAAACCGACCGCCTACCTGATCAACGTCGCCCGCGGGCCGATCGTGCACGAGCCGGCCCTGATCGAGGCGCTGCGCGCAGGGCGAATCGCCGGGGCCGCCCTCGACGTCTTCACCCGGGAGCCGGTCGAGAACGACAATCCGCTGCTCGCCATGGACAACGTCATCGTGACCCCGCACGCGCTGTGCTGGACCGACGAGTGCTTCGCCAACATCGCGCGGGAGGGCTTCGGCGGTCTTGCCTCGCTCGCGCGCGGCGTCGTCCCGCCGAACGTCGTCGATCGCGCGGCACTCGAGCATCCGCGAGTGAAGGCCTGGCTGGGCTCCGGAGCGCGCGCTTGAGTGCCGCCAGCGCCTCCCTCGCCGCCACGATCGAGGACCTCGTCACGGCGAACCGAATCCTCGCCCACTACGGGGTGCTCGACGGATTCGGACACGTCTCCGCGCGCCATCCCGACCGCACCGGCGCCTTCCTGCTTTCCTGCTCGCGCGCGCCCGACCTGGTCGCCGCGGCGGACATCATGACGTTCGACCTCGATTCGAACGCGTTGGACGGCGACGCGCGCAAGCCCTACCTCGAGCGCTTCATCCACGGCGAGATCTACCGCGCCCGACCCGATGTGCACGCGGTCGTGCACAGCCATTCGCCCTCGGTGATTCCGTTCGCGGCGTCGTCGGTCAGGCTGCGGCCGGTCTATCACATGGGCAGCTTCCTCGGCGCCGGCGCACCGGTGTTCGACATCCGCCGCCACTTCGGCTGCACCGACATGCTGGTACGCAACCGCGAACAGGGGGCCGCACTCGCGCGCGAGCTCGGGACACAGGGCGTCGCCCTCATGCGGGGTCACGGGTTCGTGGCCGCGGCCGAGAGCATCGCGGTCGCGGTCTACCGGGCGATCTACACCGAGCTGAACGCGGCTGCGCAGCAGAAGGCGATCGCCCTGGGCGGCACCGTCACCTACCTCGAACCCGACGAGGCGGCCCGCTCGGATGAAACCAACCGGGGCGTTTCCGACCGTCCCTGGGCGCTCTGGAAGCGCCTCGCGAGCCAGGCCCGCGGGTCCTGAGCGGCGCGCGCGCCGCCACGCCTACGCGGTAGACTCCGCACTGCAGCACGCGCGGCGCATCCCCGCGCCGGCGGCGAATCGGGCCGGCGGTGGTCAGCGGCTCGCGAGGCGGGGCGATGAGGGACTTTCCGGCGACGGTGCTGACGGCGACAATCTGGACCTACTGGCTCTGCGTCGGCGTCATGGTGGTGCGGGTCCGGCGCCGAACCCGCAAGCTCTCCGGCGTCGTGCCGAAGCAGCCGCTCGAGCGGGTCATGTGGCTGATCTGGGTGCCGCTCGTCTTCGCCTGGATGGCGCTTCCTTACCTCGCCGCGACGGGCGCTCGGGCGCCCTGGGGGCTCCCGGGGATCGCGCGCGAGGCGGGGTTTCTCCAGCTGCGCTGGATCGCGGCGCTCGCGGCGGTCGCGTGCCTCGCGCTCACCATCGAGTGCTGGATCCGCATGGGAAGGAACTGGCGCATGGCCGTCACGCCGGATGAGCGGACCGAGCTCGTGACGAGCGGGCTGTACGGTCGCATCCGCCATCCGATCTACGCGCTCAGCATCCTGCTCATGGCCTGTTCGGCCCTCATCGTGCCCACGGTGCCCATGGCGTTCGTGGCGCTCGTCCACATCGCGCTCATGCTCGTGAAGGCGCGGAACGAGGAGCGCTTCCTGCTCGCCGCGAAGGGCGAGGCCTATGCGCGCTACTGCCGCCGGACGGGCCGCTTCATCCCCCGGTTCGGCGCCGGCACGCCGGGGTCGGAGGGCTTGCCGTGAGGCACGCGCGCGCGCTGGCCGCCGTGCTCGCCGGCGCCCTCGCCACCGGCATTGCGTCCGCGGTCCGGGCCGATCAAGCGGCGCGGGACGAGGCGCGAGCGGCGGTCGGCGCGCCCGCAGGCCTCGCGCTCGACCGGCCGACCGAGGAGCGCCTGCTCGCCCTCGACGCCGAGCGCATCTCGCCGGAGGACGTGCGCGACGTGCTCGCGCGCGCGCCCGCGCCACGCATCATCGGCCTGCACGGCAGCCTGCCGATCGTGACCATGGCGCCGTTCGCCGAGTTCCTCGTCGCGATGGGCTATCCGGCCGAGCGCCTGCGCAACCCGCGCGACGGCGCCTACACCTACAGCAGCTTCGCCGACAGCCGCGAGATCGCCGGCGCGCTCGCCTGGCACTACGAGCGCGAGGGCAGCGTGCCGATCCTGATCGGCCACAGCCAGGGCGGGATGCTGACGGTGAAAGTGCTGCAGGACCTTGCCGGCGCCTCGGGCGAGCGCTTGCCGGTGTGGAACCCGGTCTCTGGCAGCGCCGAGGACCGGTATGCCGTCACCGACCCGGTGACCGGGGTCGAGCGGCCGGTCGTCGGCCTGCGCGTGCCGTACGCCGCTGCGCTCGCGACCGGGAGCCTCATGCGCGTGCTGCTCGGCCAGTGGGGCATGCTCTCGCGGCTGCGCACGGTGCCCGACTCGGTCGACGAGTTCACCGGCTATTTCATCGAGTGGGACACGATCGCGGCAACCTCTCCGAACGAGGCACGCGACAACCCCTATCGCCCGACCGGGTCCGCGCGGGTCCGCAACGTCATGCTTCCGGCGGCGTATTCGCACGTCGCGCTTCCCGCCGCCGCGCATCTCGCCGCGAACGCCGCGACGCGCGCGTGGATCGAGCGCTATGTTCCGGGCATGGCGCTTCCGGCGCTGCCCGAGGCCGACGTGCAGAACCTCCTGCACGCCGCCGACATCTGGTACAGCGTGAAGAAGCACTGGTGCCTCGAGGCGCAGCGCCTCGTGCGCGCGCAGCGGGCCGTGCTGCAGGCGAGGCGCTAGCGTTGGAGGGCCGCCTGAACCTCTTCCAGCGGATGATGCTGCGGTGGCGCGAGCTGCACCCGTACAACCCGGTGCACGCCATCCGGATCGCCGCGCCGCTCGATCCCGTGCGCCTGCGCGAGTGCATCAACGCCCACCTCGAGGGCGCCGGCCTCACCGGCCTGACGGTGGACCTGAAGCGGTGGCGGTTCCGGTACGCGGGCGGGCCGGCCGAGGCGGCGCTGAGCGTGCGGGCGGCCGCCGGCGACGCACTTGGGGCGCTTGCCGTCGAGATCGAGCGCGAGTTCAACGAGCCGTTCCCCGCCGCGGCGAAGGCCACGCCGTTTCGCTTCGTCGCCGTCGACGCGGGCGCGGCGTTCCACCTCGCGCTGGCGTACGACCACTTTGTGGCCGGCGGCGATTCGATTGCGCTGCTGCTCGAGGCGATCGCCGAGCGCTACGCCGGGGGGGGCCCGGCGGGCGCGCCATCCCAGCGATTCGATCTTCATCCGGCCACCTATCGCCGCCTGCTGCTGCGCCACCCGCTGCAGGTCCTGGGCGGGCTCGCGGCGCTGCCGCGGATGGTGGCGGCTTCCCGTCGGTCCTTCCGGCCGCGGTATGCGGACGCGGACGACCAGTACAATGCGTTCAAATACTTCAGCCTGGGACCGACGGCGCTAAATGGTCTGCGGGGCGCGTGCAAGGCGTGGGGCGTCACGTTCAACGATCTCCTGCTCGCGAGCGCCCTGCAGGCGCTCGCACCCTTCGCCACGGAGCGCCTGCGCGAGCCCCGGCGACGCGAGCTGGCAGTGGCATCCATCGTGAACATCCGAGACGATTTCGGCGCGGGCGCGCGGGCTGCGCTGAGCCCCTTCCTCGCGTCCTTCCGCGTGGCCCATCCGCTGCCGGACGGAACCGGCCTGCGCGAACTGGTGCGCGCCGTGCACGCGGAAACCGCGCGGGTGAAGGCGCGCCGGCTGGACCTCCTGAGCCTGCTCGCGCTCGGCGTGTCCGCGTGGATGTGGCGCTTTCTCACGCCGCGCCAGCGCGCACGCTTCTACCCCAAGCACTATCCCGCGTGGGCGGGCGTCACCACGCTCAACGTCGATGCCCTGTGGTCGCGGAGCGGTCGCCGCGATGCCCCGTTCGACTACCTGCGCGCGGTGCCGACCGGCCCGCTGTGCCCGATGGTGTTCGCCGTCACCACCGCCCGGGACGACCTGCACGTCGGCGTGTCGTACCGCACGGCCGCGTTCTCCCGCGCGGCCGTGGAGGTGGTGACGAGCGAGTTCGTCCGCTGCATCGAGAGCCTCCGCGAAGTGCCATGCGCCTGATCGCCTGCCGCCCATTCCCGCTCCTCGTTGCCCTGCTGCTCGCCGGATGCGCCACCGCGCCGCCCGACACCGAACGCGCGCGCCTCGAGGCGCAACGCGTCGAGAAGGGCTCGGTGCTCGCGGAGAGCCGCGTTTCCCCCGCGCTGCAGGACAGGATCTTCGCGCTCGATCCCGAGCGCGTCAGCGACGCCGACGTGCGCACGGTGCTCGCGGCCGGCCCGACGCCGCGCATCGTCAACCTGCACGGCGGCATCTACCCCGTCCACCTCGTGATGGAGTCGTTCGCCCGGTTCCTGATCGCCATGGGGTACCCGGAGAGCAAGATCCGGCATCCCGGCGACGGGCGCCTCTCGCACAGCCCTTACGAGAACAGCGCCCAGATTGCCGGCGTGATCGCCTGGTACTACGAGCGCGACGGGCTGCGGCCGCTCCTCGTCGGGCACAGCCAGGGCGGGATCCAGGCGGTCAAGGTGCTGCACGAGCTCGCCGGCGACTACGGCGACGCGGTGCGCGTGTGGAATCCGCTCACCGACCGCGCCGAGGACCGGACCACGATCCTCGATCCGATCACCGGGCGGGAGCGGCCGGTCGTCGGACTCAAGGTCGGCTACGCATCGGCCGTGGGCGCGGGCGGCGCCGCGCTCCTGCTGCCGAACCAGTGGAGCATGGCCGGCCGGCTGCGGACGATTCCCGACACCGTCGAGGACTTCACCGGCTACTCGCTCGGCCTCGATCTCATCGCCTGGGACCTGCCGGGCGCCGGCGGGACCTACCGGGCGATCGGCACGGCGAAGGTGCGCAACGTCGAGCTGCCCGCCAGCTACTCGCACGTCACCGTGGCCGCGGTGGCCGACCTCGCGGAGGATCCGGCGATGCGGGAGTGGCTGAACAGCTACGTGCCCGGCCAGACCGACGGCTTTCCCGCCAATGCGAAGTCGGTCGCGAACGCGCTGTGGGCCGGGGACGTCTGGCACAGCATCAAGAAGCACTGGGTGCTGGAGGCGCAGCGTTTCCTGCGCGCGAAGAACGCCGCGGCAGGACGGCGATAGGGGAGGGCGGATGCCCGAGCAGGTTCTCGCAGGCCAGGTCGCGCTCGTCACCGGCGCCGCCCGCGGCATCGGGCGCGCGGTGGCGCTCAAGCTCGCCGCCGCCGGCTGCGACGTGGTGGCGAACTATTACAACAGCCACGACGAGGCCGAGGCGGTCTGCGCCGAGATCCGCGCCGCCGGGCGCCGGGCGGTGGCGGTCAAGGCGAGCGTGGGGCTGCCGGAGAGCGTGGACGAGCTCTTCGCCGAGCTGAGGAAGCACTTCGACCGGATCGACATCGTGGTGAGCAACGCGGCCTCCGGAGTGCTGCGGCCCACGATGGAGATGACGCTCAAGCACTGGCGCTGGTGCATGGAGACGAACGCCTTCGCGCTCGCCCTGCTGGCGCAGCGCGCGGTGCCGATGATGCCGGCGAGCGGCGGGCGCATCGTCGCGCTGTCCAGCCTCGGCGCGCTCCGGGCCATGCCGCACTACGGGTTCGTCGGCGCGTCGAAGGCGGCGCTCGAGTCGCTCGTGCGGTCGCTCGCGCAGGAGCTCGGCCCGCGCGGGGTGCGCGTCAACGCGGTGAGCGCGGGCGTGGTGGACACCGACGCGCTCCAGCACTTCCCGAACCGGGAGACGCTGCTCGACTCGTTCGCGCAGCGCACGCCGGCCGGCCCCGTCCTGACGCCGCAGGACGTCGCCGGCGCGGTCTATCTGCTCTGCCTCCCCGAGGCGGCGATGATCAACGGGCACACGCTCTTCGTCGACGGCGGTTTCGCCATCTCGGGATGAGGCGCACATGCAGCTCGAATCCGGACTCGCAGGAAAGCGCGTGCTGGTGACCGGCGGCAGCCGCGGCATCGGGCGCGCGATCGTCGAGCGCTTCGCGCAGGACGGCGCGGAAGTCGCGTTCTTCTACCGCGGGAACGCCGCCGCGGCGGACGAGGTCGTCGCGGCCGTGCGTGCGGCGGGCGGCCGGGTGGCCGCGGAGCAGGTGGACGTCTGCGACGCGGTCGGCGTGGCCGCAGCGGTGGATCGGCTCGCGGGCGAGTGGGGCCGGATCGACGTCCTCGTGAACAATGCGGGAGTGATCCGTGATAATCTCTTGGGCTTGCTCGAGGACGAGGACGTTCGCGTCGTCCTCGACACGAACATCGGCGGCGTGTTCAACGTGACGCGCGCGGTGGTGCCGCACATGATCGCGCGGCGCGCCGGCAAGATCGTGAACCTGAGCTCGGTCGCCGGCGAGAAGGGCGGCCGGGGACAGACGAACTACGCCGCCAGCAAGGGAGCGATCAACGCCTTCACCCGCGCGCTCGCGGTCGAGCTGGCCCCGCGCAAGATCACCGTGAACTGCGTGGCGCCGGGCGTGATCGAGACCGAGATGTCGCAGGCGGTGCGCGAGATGGCCGGCGACGAGGTGAAGGGTCGCATCCTGCTGCGCCGGTTCGGCCAGCCGCAGGACGTGGCCCACGCCGTGTGGTTCCTCGCCTCCCGCTTCGCGGACTATGTCACCGGCGAGGTCCTGCACGTCGACGGCGGCTTCAAGATGGAGTGACCCGATGCAGCAAGAGATCACCAAGGAAGAAATCGCGGCGGTCTACCCCAAGGTGGCGCAGATCATCGCCGACGCGCTCGGCCTCGAGGCGGCCGACGTCAAGCCCGCCGCGCCGCTGATCGAGGAGCTCGGCGCGGAGTCGATCGACTTCCTCGACCTCGTGTTCCGCCTCGAGCGCGCATTCGGGGTCAAGATCCCGCGCGGCAAGATCGTGGAGGACGCACGCGGCGACCTCGCTGAATCCGACTTCGAGCAGAAGGGCGTGCTGACCGAGATCGGCAACAGGCGGCTGCGGGAGTTCCTGAGCGAAGTGCCCGCGGAGCGCTTCAAGACGCCGATGAAGTCGGCGGACATCCCCAAGCTCTTCACGCCCGAGACGTTCTGCAAGGTGGTCATCCGCGCGCAGCGTGCCGCGCAGGCGGCCTGAACGCGGCTCGCGCCGGGCCGATGGCCGAGCGCTTCGAGTCCTTCTCCTTCGTCGACCGGATCACGCGCCTTGCGCCGGGGGTCCGGGCGACCGGCCGCTACACGATCCCGAGAACAATCGACCACTTTCCGCTGTCGCTGGCGGCTGAGGCCGTCGGCCAGCTGGCTGCGTGGGCCGCCATGGCACAGCTCGATTTCCGCTTCCGCCCGGTTGCCGGCCTTGCGGGCGAAGCCGTGTTCGCCCGCGACGTCGCGCCGGGCGAGGCGCTCGATCTCGAGGTGGCGATCGAGCGCTGCGACGAGGAAGCGGTCGCCTACGGGGGCAGCGCGGCAGTCGCCGGCGTCCAGGTGCTCGCGCTCGCCCGCTGCGTGGGCCCGATGCTGCCGATGGAGGAGTTCGATGCGCCCGATGCGGTGCGCGCCGACTTCGAGCTGCTGCGCGGCGCCGGCGCGCCGGCAGGGCGTTTCCCCGGTGTCGCGCCACGCGAGGTCAGCGTGATCGAGCGCGCCGCGGGCGAACGACTGTGCGCGACGCTGCGGGTCCCGCAGAGCGCCCCGTTCTTCGGCGATCACTTTCCACGCCGGCCGGTGTTCCCCGGGACCCTGCTCCTGGATACGCAGATCGAGCTCGCCGTCGCGCTCGCGCGCGAGACCGCGCCGTTGCGCGGGGCCCGGGCGCTCGCTGCGTCCCGGGTGACCGACGTGAAGATGCGCGCTTTCATTTCCCCCGGCCAGGTGCTGGAGCTGCGCCTCGAGCTGCAGTCGGCAACGGCCGAAGGTGCGACGATCGGCATGGTGGCGCGCGCCAATGGCAAGCCGGTCGCGACGGGACGCGTCGAGGTGACGCCGCGGAGCGCGCCGTGACGGCGGCCCGTCGCCGCGTGGCCATCACCGGCATGGGTCTCGTGACCCCGGCCGGGAACGACGTCGCAACGACCTGGCGCACGCTCCTCGCCGGGCGCAGCGCCGTGGCCCCGATCCGCAGCTTCGATGCGAGCGGCTTCCCGGTGCGCATTGCGGCGGAAGTGAAGGGCTTCGATCCCGAGCGCGTGATCGACGACCGCAAGCTTCTCAAGTCGGCCAACCGTTCGCACCGGTTCGCGCTCGCCGCGGCCGAGCAGGCGATGCGCGATGCGGGCATCGCGCCCACGCCCGAGACCGCCGCGCGCTGGGGCTGCGTGGTGGGCACCGGCATGATGGGGGTGCCGTTCGAGGACCTCGCCGACGTGCACGCGCGCGCCGCGCAGAGCGGTGACCTCGACGCGGCTCGCCTCGTCTTGGCGGACGGGTCGGCCGCCGACCCGATGGTGTTCTGCCGCAGCCAGTCGACCGCCGGCGTCGCGCTTCTCATGCGGCGCTTCGGCATTCGCGGCTATGCGAGCTCGGTGCACACCGCGTGCGCCTCGGGCGGCCAGGCCGTCGGGACCGCGCTCAAGGCGATCCGGCGCGGCGCCGTCGACCGTGCGCTCGTGGGCGGGTTCGACTCCATGATCAACCCGGTGGGACTCGCCGGGTTCTGCCTGCTGAACGCCGTCTCGCCGGACAACGACACGCCCGAGCGCGCGAGCCGCCCGTTCGACGCGACGCGCAACGGGTTCGTGCTCGGCGAGGGCGCCGGGTTCCTCGTGCTCGAGGAGTGGACCTCCGCCCGGGCGCGCGGCGCGCGCATCTACGCCGAGCTCGCCGGCGACGGCAACTCGCTCTCGAGCTACCGCATCACCGATTCGCATCCTTCCGGCGACGGCCCGATCCAGGCGATGCGCCAGGCGCTGCGCGACGCCGGCGCGCCGCTCGCGGAGGTGGACTACCTCAACGCCCACGGCACCTCCACGCCGATGAACGACCGCAGCGAGTGCGCGGCGCTCCGGGCGGTGTTCGGCGACGAGCATCGGCGCGTCGCGGTGAGCTCGACCAAGAGCGTCATGGGCCACCTCATCGCCGCGGCGGGCGCGGTCGAGGCCGCGGTGTGCGCGCTGGCGATCCACCACGGCACGCTGCCCGTCAACGCGAACCTGCGCGAGATCGATCCCGACTGCGACGTGGACATCGTGCGCGACGCGCCGCGCCGGCGGCGCGTGCGCTTGGCACTCTCCAACTCCCTCGGCTTCGGCGGCTCGAACAGCTGCCTCGCCTTCCGCAACCCGGAAGAGGTGGACGGCCGCCCGTCCGGCGGCTGATCGAGCATGGCCCGCGCGCCCCGTATCGTCATCACCGGCACCGGCGCGATCTGCGGCGCGGGGAAGTCGCCGGCCGAGATCCTCGCTGCGCTGCAGGCCGGGCGCTCCGCGATACGGCCGATCGAGCAGTGGGACGCCTCGAGCTGGCCGGCGAAGGTGGCGGCGGAGGTCCCGGACTACAACGCGGCCGCGCTCTCCGGCGACCGCAAGCTCCTGAAGCTGATCCGCCGCACCGACGTGTTCGGCCTGTACGCCGCGGGGCAGGCGATCGCGAGCGCGGGATTGATCCCGTACCGCGACGCGCTGGACCCGGCTGCGGCCGCGGCGTTCAGCGACGCGACCGGCGTCTACGTGGGTTCGGGCGGCGGCGGCTACCAGAACCAGTACGAGTACTTCCCGCTGCTGACGGCCGCCGGCGGCAGCCTGGAGAGCTTCGGGCGCGAGCTCGGGGCGACCGTCAACCCGATGTGGCTGCTGCGCACGCTGCCGAACAACGTGCTCTGCCACGTCGGGATCCGCCACGGCCTCAAGGGCCCGAACGCGTGCATCACCAACCACAGCGTGAGCGGGCTGCTCGCGGTCATCGAGGCGGCCGAGGCGATCCGCACCGGCGAGTGCGAGCGCGCAGTCGCGGTCGGCCACGATGCGTCCATCGAGCCGCAGATGATCCTCTACTACCACCGGCTCGGCCTGCTCGCCGAAGGCGCGGTCCGGCCGTTCGATGCGGACCGCAGCGGCAGCACGATGGGCGAGGGCGCGGCGGCGCTCTTGCTCGAGTCCGCGGATTCCGCGGGACGCCGGGATGCGGCGGTGCTCGGCGAGTTCCTCGGCAGCGGGTGCGGGAGCGACGGCCTGGGCCTGCTTCCGATTCACGCGGAGGGCGAGGGGCTCGCGCGCGCCATCACCGACGCGCTCGCGGACGCCGGGCTGCGGGCCGCCGACGTCGGCCTCGTCGTCGCGCACGCAAACGGCACGCGCCAGTCCGACGCGTCGGAAGCGCGCGCGCTGAGCGCGGTGTTCGGCGCGGCGGCGCCGCCGGTCACCGGCTTCAAGTGGGCGTTCGGGCACCTGCTCGCTGCGTCCGGGATCGTCGAGGCGGTCGTCGCGCTCGCGGCGATGCGCGCAGCCGGCGGGGTCCCCGGCATCGCGAATCTCCGCGCGCTCGATCCGGAGTGCGCCGGCGTGCCGGTCTCCGCGGGGCCGCAAACGCCGCGCAGCGACGTCGTGCTGGTGCTCTCCCGCGGCTTCGGCGGCACCAACGCGGCGGTTCTCCTGCGCGCCGTCCGTTAGCGTCGATGGTCGCGCTGCCCGCGCAGCCGGAGGCGCCGCTTCTCGGGCGGCTGCTCTACCGGCTGGCGCCGGTGCGCCGCGGGGTGATCCTCGAGAATCTCCGGCGCGTGTACGGCGCGTCGGCACCGGCCGCCGACCTCGAACGGCTCGCGCAGGCGCACTACGCGCACCTCGGCCGGCTCGCCTGGGAGTTCCTCTGGTTCCCTTGGGTCTCGGATGCAAGGCGCGCGGCGATGGCGCGTGTCGAGAACCTCGACCTGCTGGAGGCGGCGCTTGCGCGCGGCAAGGGCGTCCTCATCGTCACCGGTCACTTCGGCAATTTCGAGGTCGCGACGGCGGCCGGCCTGGCGAGCTATCCGCACGCGCAGGGTCGCTTCTACTTCGTGCGCCGGCCATTCAAGCCGAAGTGGCTCGACGACCTCGTCACGCGCCGGTTCCGGCGCGCGGGCTTCGGCGTGCTGCCGAAGCGCGGCGGCCTGGAGGGGATCCTCGACCGGCTCAACGCCGGGGACCTCGTCGTGTTCCCGTTCGACCAGCACGCGAGCCGCAAGGACGGGGTGATGGTGGATTTCTTCGGGCACCCGGCGGGTACGTTTCGCAGCGTCGCGGTGCTCGCGCTCGCGACCGGCGCGCCGGTCGTTCCCGCGTCGAGCTGGCGGGAGGCGCAGGGGCGCCACGTGCTGCGCTTCGAGGAGGCACTCGCGCCGATCGAGCACGCCGACACGAACGAGGCGATCCGGCTCAACACGCGTGCCTACAACGCTGCGCTGGAGCGCATGATCGTGCGCCATCCCGATCAGTGGTGGTGGGTGCACCGCCGCTGGAAGCCGTGGCCGGTGCGGCAGCGCGGCGCGCG
>CAZIXQ010000031.1:14042-24797 GCA_964543155.1 uncultured Enterobacteriaceae bacterium | reverse complement strand
CGCCACCCGGCCGAAGCTCGTGCTGCTCGACGAGCCGATGGCGGGCATGGGGCCGGAGGAATCCGAGCGGCTGATCGCGCTGATCGACGGCCTGAAGGCGCGCGTCGGAGTGCTGCTGATCGAGCACGACATGGACGCCGTGTTCCGGCTCGCCGACCGCATCTCCGTGCTCGTCGGCGGCCGCGTCATCGCGAGCGGCCGGCCGGAGGAGATCCGCGCAAATGCCGAGGTGAGGGAGGCCTATCTGGGGGAAGAATCGCACGCATGACGGAGGCGCTGCTCAAGGTCGAGGGCCTCGAGACCGCCTACGGCGCCAGCCAGGTGCTGTTTGGGATGTCGCTCGAGATCCGGTCAGGCGAGGTCGCGACGCTGCTCGGGCGCAACGGCATGGGCAAGACCACCACCGTGCGCTCGATCATGGGCCTCACGCCGCCACGCGCGGGCGCGATCACTTTCCGCGGCGAGCGCATCGAGCGACGGCCGGCCGACCGCAATGCGCGCGCCGGCATCGCGCTCGTGCCGGAGGGGCGGCAGATCTTCCCGAACCTCACCGTGCGCGAGAATCTCGTCGCGTTCGCCGACAACCGCTGCGGCGCGCGCGATCCCTGGACGCTCGAGCGCGTGTACGCGCTCTTTCCCCGGCTCGCGGAGCGCGCGGACAACATGGGGAACCAGCTCTCCGGCGGCGAGCAGCAGATGCTCGCGATCGGCCGGGCGCTGATGACCAACCCCCACCTGCTCGTCCTCGACGAGGCCACCGAAGGCCTCGCGCCGCTGATTCGCGAGGAGATCTGGCGCTGCCTCGCGGCCCTGAAGGCCGCCGGCCAGACGATCCTCGTCATCGACAAGTACGTCGAGCGCCTGGTGCGCGTGGCCGACCGGCACACGATCGTCGAGCGCGGGCGCGTCGCGTGGCAGGGCACTTCCGCCGAGCTGGATGCCGACCGGGGTCTCTGGCACCGGTATCTCGGGGTCTGAGCGCGGGCGTATGATCCGCATCTCCATCCACGCCGGGAGCCCCGCATGTCGGCCAATCTGAAATCCGTCGCGACCCCCGCGGTGCGCGACCGCGTGAGCGGCGAAGAGTGGGCGGTGCGCGTCGACCTCGCCGCGGCCTACCAGCTCGCGGCCATGTTCCGCTGGACCGACCTCATCTACACGCACTTCTCGGCGCGCGTGCCGGGGTCCGGGCACTTCCTCATCAACCCCTACGGGCTGATGTTCGACGAGATCACCGCGTCGAACCTGGTGAAGATCGATCACGCGGGCAAGGTCGTCGACGACCCGACCGGCATGGGCTACAACGAGGCCGGGTTCGTGATCCACGGCTGCGTCCACGAGGCGCGGCCCGAGATCAGCTGCGTCATCCACACCCACACGCGCGCGGGCGTCGCGGTGTCGGCGCAGAAGTGCGGGCTGTTGCCGCTCAGCCAGCACGCGACCCGCGTGATCACGCAGGTCACCTACCACGACTACGAGGGCATCGCGCTCGAGATGGACGAGCGCACGCGGCTCGCGCGCGACCTCGGGCCCACCTCGAAGGCGATGATCCTGCGCAATCACGGCCTGCTCACGGCGGGCGAGTCGGTGCGCGAGGCCTTCGAGCTCATGTACTACCTCGACTGCGCGTGCCAGATCCAGGTCGACGCGCTCGCGGGCGGCATGGAGAACGCGCTGCTCATGAGCGCGCAGGCGGCGCGCACCGCGGCCGAGCAGTTCGAGCGCCCGGACCGCCCGTCGGTCCACAAGGACTGGCCGGCGCTGCTGCGCCTGCTCGACCGCAAGGGCATCGGCTACCGCGACTAGCGGCATCCCCGGCCCCCGCGCGTGACCGAGACCGACGTCGCCATCGTCGGCGCCGGCATCGCCGGCGCATCGGCCGCGTACGCGCTGGCCCCCCACGCGCGCGTCGTCGTGCTCGAGCGCGAGGAGCGGCCCGGCTACCACTCCACCGGCCGCTCCGCGGCGCTCTTCTCCGCCACCTACGGCAACGCGCCGGTGCGCGCGCTGGCCCGCGCCGGTCGGTCATTCCTCGAGTCGCCGCCGCCGGGGTTCGCCGCGACCCCGCTGCTCGCGCCGCGAGGCAGCGCCGTCTACGGCAGTGCGGCGCAGGCCGACGCGCTCGCGGCGCGCGCCGAGGAATGGCGTGCAACCGGCACCGCGGTCCGAATGCTGTCGGGCGCCGAGCTGCGCGCGCTCGTGCCGCCGCTGCGCCCCGGCGTCGCCGAGGTCGGCATTCTCGAGCCGGGCGCGCGGGACATCGACGTCGACGCCCTGCACCAGGGCTTCCTGCGCGGCGCGAAGGCGGCCGGCGCGACCTTCGTGATGAACGCCGAGCTGCGCGCCGCCGAGTTCTCCGGCGGCCGCTGGCGGCTGCAGACGAGCGCCGGCGAGTTCGCCGCGCAAGTCCTCGTGAACGCGAGCGGCGCATGGGCCGACGAGATCGCGCGCATTGCCGGCGTCGCCCCGCTCGGCATCCGGCCACTGCGCCGCACCGCGGTGATCTTCGAGTGCGCGCGCTTCGCCGGCCCGCAGGCGTGGCCGATGGCGGTCAACGCGGACGAGACGCTGTACTTCAAGGCGGACGCGGGCCGCTTCCTCGCCTCGCCGGCCGACCAGACCCCCACGCCGCCGTGCGACGCCCAGCCGGACGAGCTCGACGTCGCGACGCTGATCGACCGCCTGGAGCGCGAGACGCTCTTCGAGGTGAAGCGCCTGACGGCGAAATGGGCGGGGCTGCGCAGCTTCGCCTCCGACCGCACGCCGGTGTGCGGATTCGATCCGCGGCAGGGGGCGTTCTTCTGGCTCGCCGGCCAGGGCGGCTACGGCATCAAGACCTCGCCCGCGCTCTCCGCGCTCGCGGCGGCGTTGATTCTCAAGCGGGCGATCCCCGCGGGGCTTCGCGACGAGGGTGTCGAACCGGCAGCGCTCGCGCCGGCGCGGCTGCGTGCCGGGGTGTGATGGCGCTGCTAGAGCGCCATCACGGCGTCGATCACGTACCAGACGATCGAGGCGACGGCCGCGCAGAGAACGGCGGTGGCGGCGATGCGCGCGGCGAGCGAGCCGCCGGGCGGTGAATCGGCCTCGACCGCGAGCGCCGGCTCGCGCTGCGCAAGAAACGGTTCGACGGGTTTCATCGGGATTCTCGCGGCGTCGAGACCTGTGCCGTCGCGCTCACGACGGTCGCAAGATCGACGCGCTGCAGGACGAAGGGCGGGATCTCGTGCGCGTCGGAGAGCAGCTCGGCCGCGCGCGGATGCGCCGGGGCGGCGAGTGAGGCGACCGCCGCGGCGGCGATCAGCGCCCCGCGGGCGACGCACTTGCTTCGGGTGTTCATTCGAGTGTCCGGCGGGTGGGTGGCCGGAGCGCATGCGCTCCGGCTCCCGGGCCCGGCACGATTACGGGTTGTAGTCGTCGACCTGGCTGTACTTGCCGCGCGACTCGGTCGCGTCCATCGGCAGCGCGACCTGGATCGACGTCGACTCCGAGCGCTTCCAGTACGGGTCGTCGAAGACGTGGTTGTTGTCCGCGAAGGACACGTTCGCGACGAGCGCGAGGGCGATGCCGGCCAGCCCGATCAGATTGCGTTTCATGGTGCAGCTCCTTTCAGTCGGTGGTTGGGGTTTGGGCTCTCTTCGAACCCGTCGAGCCGGGGTGGGGACCGCGTCTCGACGGGATGCAGTGTGTCGCGGCAGGCGCCCCGCGAGTGGGCGCTATTGACCGTCGGCCGGTGATCTATTCACGAGCGGCCGCGCCAGCGCGACGAAAGTCACGCGCGCGGCGGTGGCCGGTCATCCGGAAGGATGAGCGCGCGCGAGCGGACGCAGCGCGACGAGGCCGAGTGCCGGCCCCGGCGCGAGCGCGAGAAAGAGCCACGCGGGATGCACGCTCGCAGCGAGCGCGCTCAGGAGCTGGATGGAAGCGATGGTTATCGAAAAGCCGATGCAGTTGCCGATCGTGAGCGCCGAGCCGACGAGCTGGCGCGGCGCGTAGCGGGCGTTGAGCGCGGAGAACTGCGGCGAGTCGCCGACCACGACGATCCCCCAGAACACGAGAAACGCGAGGAAGACCGGCAGCGGCGCGCCGAAGGCGAATGGCGAGACCAGGCAGCAGGTCCCCGAGGCGGCGAGCTGTGCATACGCGACGCGCGCACTGCCCGCGCGCAGGCTGACGAGCCCGCCGACGGCGCACCCGGCGAATCCCGCCGCGATCACGACGAACGCCCAGAACGGGACGTTGAGCTCCGCCGTCGCGCGCGCCGCGAGCACGACGGGCACGAACGCCCAGAACGCGTAGAGCTCCCACATGTGCCCGAAGTACCCGAAGCACGACGCGCGGAACTCGCGCGAGCGGAAGATCACCGCGAGCGCGCGCGGATCGAACTTCGCACCCTTGGCGAGATGCGGGCCGTCGGGCACGAAGGCGAGCATGACGAACCCGCCGAGCGCGGCGATCGCCGAAACCGCGACCAGCACGCTGCCCCACGGCAGCGACTGGCCGAGCCCGCGCAGCAGGTGCGGGAACGCGGTGCCGACGACGAGCGCGCCCACGAGCAGTCCGAGCGCGTGGCCGAGGTCGCGCTGGTACCACCCGGAGGCGATCTTCATCCCGACCGGATAGATGCCCGCGATGAAGAAGCCGGTCAGGAAGCGGAACACGAGCAGCGTCGCGAGCCCCTCGCCGAGCACATAGACGCCGAGGTTGAAGAGCGCGCCGAGGAGCGAGCAGGCGAAGAAGACGATGCGCGGGGAAACGACATCGGACAGCGCGAAGAACGCGAACGCCAGCGTCCCGGCGATGAACCCGAGCTGCACCGCGGAGGTCGCGTACCCGAGCGCCGCCGGCGCGAGACCCCATGCGGCCTGCAGGTCGCCGAGCACCGCGTTGCCGGCGAACCACAGGGACGTTCCCGCGAACTGCGAGACGACGATCGCGGGAAGGATCCAGGGCGGACGCCGGACGGCGGCGTCTCTGGCCTGCATGGGTCAGAGCTCGATCGGCTCGATCAGCCGCGGGCCCTCGGCACCCCGGCCGTTGATCGCGGTGCTCACCGGGACGTAGCCGAAATCGGTCGCCGCGCCCGCCACGATCGCGGCAATCCGCGCGGCATCCGTCACTGCGGCGTTCACCCACTCGTCGTGGGCCGCGGCGGGCAGGACCACCGGCATGCGGTCGTGCAGCGCTGCGATCTTCCCGGCGGCCGCCCGGGTGAGGATCGCGCAGCTCAGCGCGCTCGCCTCGGCGTCGGGCGCGCGCCAGGCGGCCATGAGCCCGGCGAAGCAGAACGGCGCGTCGTCCGGGCGGCGCATGAAGTACGGCTGCTTGTAGCGCTTCACCTCGCCGGTCGCGCGGTCGATCCGCTCCATCTCGCGCCACTCGTACCAGCCCTCGGCCGGGATCAGGCAGCGCGCGCGGCGGAACGCTTCGCGCCACATCGGCTTCGCGGCGGCCTCCTCGGAGCGCGCGTTGATCGTCGATTGCGGCGGACGCGCGTCCTTCCACCAGTGCGGGATGAAGCCCCACCGCGCCATGACCAGCTCGAGCTCGCCCGAGCCGGGCGCCGCGCGCAGGACGGGCACGCTCGTGGTCGGCAGGACGTTGTAGCGCCGATCGAACGGGCCGGTGCTCGAGCGCCCGACGTGCCACGCGCGCTCGATCGCGGCGGAGTCGGGATGGACGTAGCGGCCGCACATGACGACATTGTCCGCGTTTCGACGCGGCCGCGAGGCGGCCCGGCCGCAATCGGCCGGAGCGGAAAAATCTCACGCTCGCGCGGACGCGCGGCGGCCGGCGCGGCACTACGCCCGCCCCGCGCCCGGCGCGGGCGGGTAAAAAGCCATGACGCCGGCATGACCGGCATCCGGCTGCAGGGGGAACCATGGCCATCAAGCACCTCATCGCCGCCGCGGCGGTCGCGAGCCTCGCGCTCGTCGCAAGCGACGTCGACGCGAAGGGCGTCAAGGTGAGATCGAAGTCCAGCTCGAGCTCGAGCGCAGCGAACGACACCTCGACCGCCGCAAAGAAGACCGCGCGCGACGAGCAGCCGGCGTTCAGCTCGGACAATCTCAAGAAGACGAAGAAATCCGAGACGGCCGACCGCAGCGCCGATTCGGACTCGGGTTCGGGCCTCACGATCAACATGCCGCGCATGCGCTCGTCGTCGTCGTCGCAGCAGGCTGCGCCGTCGGGTGGCCCGGCGATCGTCCCGGTTTCGACCGCCGCAGCGCCGGCGGCCGCGGCACCCGCGGTCGACGAGGAGGCCCGGCGCAAACGCGCCGAGGAGCTCGCCGCGCTCCAGCGCAAGTTCGACGAGGAGACCAAGGTGCGCCAGGCGGAGGAGAAGCGCCGCAAGGCGGCCGAGGCCGAGGCCGAGCGCAAGCGCGCCGCACAGCAGGAAGAGGCCCGTCGCGCCGCGGAAGCGAAGCAGCGCGAGGCGCGACGGACGCAGCACGCGTCCGCCCCGCCGGCCTGCGTCATCAAACCGGCGATGACGGACGACGATCTCGCGACGTGTCGCGGGCGCTAACGCCGCCCCGCTCGGGCCCGCGCGCGGGCCCGACTCAACGAAAAGCGGCGGGAATCGCGCCGCTTTTCGTTTTCGGGGGCGCCTTCAGCCTCCCTCGCCGTCGAACCACCCCTTCGGCCCGAGCCCGCGGTCCGGGCCGAGCATCGAGTAGCCGCCGTCCACCGGGATGTCGGCGCCGGTGATCCACGACGCCGCGTCCGAACAGAGCCAGAGCAGCACGTCGGCGACCTCCTCGGCGTCGCCGATGCGCCCCAGCGGATGCGTCTTCGCCCCGATCGCGTCGGCGCGTGCGCGATCGCCGCCGGAGAGCACCTTCAGCGGATCGGACCACGTCCACGCCGGCGAGATCGCGTTGACCCGGATCCTGTGCGGCGCGAGCTCGGCCGCTTCGTTCCGCGTCACCTGCTTGAGCGCCGCCTTCGACGCCGGATAGAGGAAGCGGCCGGCCGCGCCGAAGCGGCCGGCGATGCTCGAGAAGTTGACGATCGAGCCCCCGCCGCGCGCCTTCATGACCGGCGCGACCAGCCGCGCGAGCCGCACGCCGCTCACCACGTTCGTGTCGAGTGACTTCAGCCAGTCCTCGCGCGAGGAGTCGAGCCCGTGGTCGAGGAAAGTCGCCGCGCTGTTCAGCAGGAAATCGACTCCGCCGAAGCGCTCGCAGGTCGCCGCAACCAGCGCCTCGAGCGCCGCGTCGTCGGTGACGTCGCAGCGCGTGAAGAGCGCGCGGCCGCCGAGCGCCGCAGCCACCGCGGCGCCGCGGGTCGCGTCGACATCCGCGATCGAGACCGACGCGCCCGCCAGGTGAAACGCCCGCGCGATCGCCGCGCCGAGCAGCGAGGCGCCGCCGGTGAGGAGCAGCACCTTCCCGCCGAAGTCGAATTTCGCGTTCCCCATTCCGAACCTCCGCCCGCGACGCGACCGGCCGCGAGTCTACAGCGGCGGTGTCGGGACCGGCCGACGTCGGACGAAGGGCATATGTCGTCGAGCCGATTCCCCTGCGGCACGGGCGCGCCTACCGTACCGGCTTGAGACCTCGGCGCATCGCCCGAGTTGGGGGTGAACCGGTCGGTCCGGCAGGCGACCGCCGGGCCGACCGCGTTCGCTCGCGGCGGCTTGCCCCGGCTGCACCGGGGCGTTATGTTCGGCCCCTCCCGCCTTCGCGGCGGTCCACGTGTGGGGACCCGGGCCTCATGTTCGAAACCACCATCGCGGGCAGCCTGCCGAAGCCCGGCTGGCTCGCCGAGACGCACAAGCTCTGGCCGCGCTGGAAGCTCGAGGGCGCCGCGCTCGCGGAAGCGAAGCGCGACGCGACGCTCCTCTGGCTCAAGGCGCAGGAGGACGCCGGGATCGACCTCGTGACCGACGGCGAGCAGTCGCGGCAGCACTTCGTGCACGGCTTCCTCGAGTCGGTCCAGGGCATCGACTTCAACCTCAAGGTCGAGCTCGGCATCCGCAACAACCGCTACAAGGCGATGGTGCCGACCGTCGTGGGCCCGCTGCGGCTCAAGGGCCGCGTGCACGCCGCCGAGGCGCGCCTCGCGCGCGCGCACACGCAGCGCAAGCTCAAGTTCACGCTGCCCGGCCCGATGACGATCGTCGACACGATCGCCGACAGGCACTACGGCGACCGCGTCAAGCTCGCGATGGCGTTCGCCGAGGCGCTGAACGAGGAGGCCCGCGGCCTCGCGGCCGACGGCGTCGACCTGGTGCAGTTCGACGAGCCCGCGTTCAACGTCTACATGGACGACGTGGTACGGTGGGGCATCGACGCCCTGCATCGCGCGGCCGCGGGCCTCGCGTGCCGGACCGCGGTGCACATCTGTTACGGCTACGGCATCAAGGCGAACCTCGACTGGAAGGACTCACTCGGCACGGAGTGGCGCCAGTACGAGGCGATCTTCCCCGCGCTCGCGGCGAGCCGCATGGACGCGGTGTCGGTCGAGTGCATCCACTCGAAGGTGCCCGCGAGCCTGCTGCGGCTGCTCGCCGGCAAGGACGTCATGCTCGGGGTCATCGACGTGGCCAGCGACGAGGTCGAGACGCCGGAGGAGGTCGCCGGCGTGATCGCCGAGGCGATGCAGTTCGTGCCGAAGGAGCGCATCCTCCCGTGCACGAACTGCGGCCTGGCACCGATGGACCGCGAGGTGGCGGCGGCCAAGCTCGAGGCGCTCGGCGCCGGCGCGCGGCTCGCGCGCGAGCGCTTCGGCTGATGCGGCCCCGGTCGATCATCGAGAAGATCTGGGAGGCGCACGTCGTCGCCGAGCTGGGCGACGGGCAGGCGCTCGTGCACGTCGACCGCGTGTTCCTGCACGAGCGCACCGGCCCGCAGGCGCTCGCGGGCCTCGCCGCCGCGGGCCATGCGGTGGCGAATCCCGCGCTCGTGTTCGGCGTCATCGACCACATCGTCGACACCGAGCCCGGGCGCACCGAGCGCACGCGCTTCAGGGGCGGCGACGAGTTCATTCGCAGCTTCCGGGACCTCGCGCACCGCGCCGGCCTCCGCCTCTTCGATCTCGACGATCCGCGCCAGGGGATCGTGCACGTGATCTCGCCCGAGCAGGGCATCGCCCTGCCCGGCTGCACGCTCGTGTGCCCCGACAGCCACACCTGCACCGTCGGCGGCATCGGCGCGCTCGCGTGGGGCATCGGCTCGACCGAAGGCGAGCACGCGGTCGCGACGCAGACGCTCGTGCGGCGGCGGCCGAAGACGATGCGCGTCGAATTCCGCGGCGCACTCGCGCCGGGGGTGACCTCAAAGGACATGATCCTCGGACTGATCGGCAGGTACGGCGCGGCGGGCGGTGCGAACCACGCCCTCGAGTTCGGCGGCGAGGCGGTGCGCGCGCTCGGCGTGGAGGCGCGCCTTACCTTGTGCAACATGGCGGTCGAGTTCGGCGCGTGGACGGGCCTCGTCGCGCCCGACGACACGACCATCGAGTGGGTCGCAGGCCGCCCGTTTGCGCCGCAGGCCGCGCACTGGGACGCCGCGGTCGCGCATTGGCGCGCACTCGCGTCTGACCCCGACGCGCGATGGGACGCCCGTCTCGATCTCGACTGCGCGATGCTCGCGCCGCAGGTCACCTGGGGAACGAGCCCGGCGCACGCGGTCGGCATCGACGGCGTCGTCCCCGATCCCGCAGCCGCGCCCGACGCGACGGCGCGCGCCGGGTTCGAGCGCGCGCTCGCCTACATGGACCTCAAGCCGGGGCAGCCGCTCGCGGGGCTCCCGATCGAGGCGGCGTTCATCGGCTCGTGCACGAACAGCCGGCTCTCGGACCTGCGCGCCGCGGCAGCGCTCTTGCGCGGCCGGCGCGTGGCGCCGGGCGTGAAGGCGCTCGTCGTGCCCGGTTCGACCACCCTGAAGAGGGCGGCGGAGGCCGAAGGTCTCGACCGCGTGTTCCGGGACGCCGGGTTCGAGTGGCGCGAGAGCGGCTGCTCGCTTTGCTTCTACTCCGGCGGCGACAGCTTCGGCAGCGCGCGCCGCGTCATCACGAGCACCAACCGCAACTTCGAGGGCCGGCAGGGGCCGGGGGTGCGCTCGCACCTCGCGAGCCCGCTCACCGTCGCGGCCTCCGCGGTCGCCGGCCGCATCGCCGATCCGCGCGCGCTCGCGGCGCACTGATGGAACAGTTCGTCCGTCTCAAGGCGCTCGCGGCACCGCTGCTGCGCCCGAACGTCGACACCGACGTGATCATCCCCTCGCGCGAGATCACCTCGCCCTCGCGCGAGGGCTTCGGGGAAAAGCTCTTCGCGTCGTGGCGCTACCTCGAGCCCGACCGCCGGCCGAATCCCGATTTCGTGCTCAACCGCGCGCCGTTCGACCGCGCGCAGATCCTCGTCGCCGGCGAGAACTTCGGCTGCGGGTCCTCGCGCGAAATGGCGGTGTGGGCGATCCGCCAGTTCGGGTTCCGCTGCGTGATCGCGCCGTCGTTCGGCGCGATCTTCCAGGCGAACTGCTATCGGAACGGCGTCCTGCCGGTCGTGCTGGCGAAAGCCGACGTCGAGGCGCTCGGCCGCGAAGCCGAGGCGGGCGCGCTCGAGCTCGACGTCGATCTCGAGTCGTGCACCGTGAGCGCGCCCGGGGGCCGCACGTTGCGCTTCGAGGTCGGCGGGCCGGAGCGCGAGATGCTGCTGGCGGGGCTCGATGCGATCGGCCTGACGCTCAAGCGCCGCGACGAGATCCGCGCGTTCCAGGCGCGCGACCAGGCCGCGCGGCCGTGGATCTGGTC
>CAZIXQ010000031.1:12256-13942 GCA_964543155.1 uncultured Enterobacteriaceae bacterium | reverse complement strand
AGCACGACCTGGTCAGCGGCGAACCGCACCGTGATGTTGCGGCTGTCGTCGCCCCAGCGGCAGCTCTTGAAGCCCATCAGGTCGTCGCAGCGCGCAGGGCTGCCGAGGATCGCGCTCACCTCGCCGTACGTGAGGCCCGGCTTGAGCTTCGCGTAGTTCTCCGGCGTGAGCCTGCTGCAGCTCGACAGGAGGATTGCGACGGCTGCGAAAGCGATCGTCAGGTGCCGCGAGCGCATCCTCAGCCCGCGCCCAGCCGCTCGTGGATCCAGCGCGCCGCCGACAGCGTGCGCGCATCGTCGCCGATCCGGCCGACGACCTGCAGCCCGACCGGCAGGCCGTTCGGCCCGGTCGCGACGGGCACGGTCACGCACGGCACGTGCAGCAGCGTCCACACGCGGTTCATCACCGGGTTGCCGGTGGACTCGAGGCCGACGGGCGCCTCCCCGGTGGTGCTGGGGGCGAGCAGGACGTGGCATGCGTCGAACACGCCGGGGAGCGACGCGCGGGCGAGGTGCGCGACCTCGCGCGCGCGGTCGTAGCGCGCCGCGGTGACCTGCGCCCCCGCGTCGAGCAGTTCGCGCAGCCGCGAGCTCAGCCGTCCGTTGTGCTGCGCGTGCTCGAAGCCGAGGTTGCGCGCGATCTCGTAGCCGAGGATGTCGCCGTGCGCGTCGCCGAGCGACGCGAAGTCGGCCGGCAGGTCGACCTGGATCACGCGCGCGCCCGCCGCCGCGAGCCCGCGCGCAGCCGCCTCCATCGCCTGCGCGACCTCCGGCCGGGTTTCGCGCCAGTCGTGCGTGCGGCAGAGCCCCACCCAGGGGCGCTCGGACCGCGCGAGGTCGATCAGCTCGTCGCGGCCCGAGAGCGCGCCGACCATCAGCGCGGCGTCGTCGACCGTGCGCGCGATCGCGCCGACCGTGTCGAGGCTCTCCGACAGGAGCTTCACGCCGGCACGGCTCAACGTGCCGAACGTGGGCTTGTAGCCGACCACGCCGCAGAAGCTCGCCGGCCGGATGATCGAGCCGACCGTCTGCGTGCCGAACGCGAGCGGCACCATGCCGTCGGCAACCGCCGCCGCCGAGCCGCTCGAGGAGCCGCCGGGCGTGTGCTCGAAGTCGTGCGGATTGACCGTCGCCGCGGGCGTGAAGGTCGCGAACTCGGTGGTGACGGTCTTGCCGACGACGATCGCGCCCGCGGCGCGCGCCGACGCGACCGCCGCCGCGTCCCACGCCGGGCGATGGCCTGCGTAGATGGACGAGCCGTACGCGGTGGGCATGTCGGCGGTGTCCATCAGATCCTTCACGCCGATCGGCAGTCCGTGCAGGGGTCCGCGCACCGGCCCGGCGTCGAGCGCCTGCGCCTGGTGGCGCGCCCGATCGGGATCGAGGAAGGCCCAGGCGTGGATCGCTGGCTCGCGTGCAGCGATGCGTTCGAGCGCGGCCTCGAGGACGTCGAGCGCGCGCAGCTCGCGCGCGCGCAGCCAGGCTGCAACTTCCGCGGCGCTCGCGCGCGCGAGATTGCGGCTCACGTGACGATCCCGCGCGCGCGCTCGGGCCAGGGGCACTCGACGTTCAGCGCTGGAAGGTCGTCTCCCATTCCCACCTCCTGGCCACTCGTGGTCCTGACGGCAAGTATGCGCCGCGCCGCGGCAGCGCGCAGGGAGAGCGCGTCGGCATTCCGGAAGCCGCG
>CAZIXQ010000031.1:0-12156 GCA_964543155.1 uncultured Enterobacteriaceae bacterium | reverse complement strand
GAAGCCGCGTGCGCTATCATCGCGGCCTTTCTTCCGGCACCCCGGCGGCACAGGCGAATGATTCTTTCGAACTTCACGCTGGGAGCGATGCTGCTGGCGGGTGGCCTCTTCCTCGCGCTGCTCGCCTGCCTCGAGATCGGCCGCCGGGTCGGCGTCCGGCGCGCCGCCCGGGACGGCGAGGCGGCACGGGCCGGCGCGGGCGTGGTGGAAGGGGCGGTGTTCGCGCTGCTCGGCCTGCTGGTCGCCTTCACTTTCTCGGGCGCGGCCGCGCGGTTCGATCAGCGGCGCGCGCTCATCGTCGAGGAGGCGAACGCGATCGGCACGGCGTACCTGCGGCTCGATCTCCTGCCGGCGGCGGCCCGAGAGGAACTGCGGGAGAGCTTCCGCCGCTACGTCGACGCCCGGCTGGCGGTCTACCGCGCGGTGCCGGACATGGCCGCGGTCGACGCCGCGCTCGCGCGCGCCACGGCGCTGCAACAGGAGATCTGGTCGAAGGCGGTCGCTGCCTCGGCGGGATCGCAAGCGAGCGTTCTCGTGCTGCCGGCCCTCAACCAGATGATCGACATCACGACCACGCGCACCATGGCCGGCCAGACCCACCCGCCGTTGATACTCTTCGGGCTGCTCTCCGGGCTCGCGCTGCTCGGCGCGCTGCTGGCGGGCCATGCGATGTCGGGCTCCCGGGAGCGCAACTGGCTCCACATGGCCACGTTCGCCTTCGCGCTCGCCGGCGCGGTCTACGTCATCGTGGACATGGAGTACCCGCGCGTCGGTCTGATTCGCGTCGATGCGTTCGACCAGGTGCTGGTCGACCTGCGCCAGAGCATGCGCTAGGCGCCGGTGCGGCGCGCCGCGCGCCGGTCACTTGCTCTTCAGCAGCCCGATCAGCCAGAGCAGGATCACCGCGCCGACCGTCGCGGTGACCAGCGATCCGATGAAGCCGCCCGCGGTGAGCCCGAGCAGGCCGAAGGTGAACCCGCCGACGAGCGCGCCGATCACCCCGACGATCAGGTTGCCGACGAGCCCGAACCCGCCGCCCCGCATGATCTTCCCGCCGAGCCAGCCGGCGATCAGGCCGATTACCAGGAACCCGATGAGTCCTTCCATATCCACCTCCTTCGGTCAACCGCGTTGGAACTACAGCGCCGCGACCGGCTGGACCTCGACGAGGAACGGTTCGCCCACCAGCCGGTCGATCATGAGCAGCGTATTAGGGGGGTACTTTCCGTCCGGAAAGAACCTCGGGAATTCGCGCTTGCGGAACGCCATGAACTTCGGGATGTCCTGCGAGTGCACGAGGTAGGTGGTGAACTGCACGACGTTCTTCCATCCCGCGCCCTGCGACTCGAGCGCCGCCTCGATGTTCCGGAACACCTGAGCGCACTGCGCGTCGAAGTCGTCCGCGCCGACCACGTTGCCCGCGACGTCGGTGGAGAGCTGACCGGCGATGAACAGCCACTCGGACGCGTTCTTCACGCGCGTGATCTGGGAGTATTGGCCGAGCGGCTTGCCCAGGCCTTCCGGGTTCAGGATCGTGATCTCTGCCGGCATGGGAGGGTCCTCCGCGGGTGGATAGAATGGGCCCCGCGCATTCTGGAGGAACCGCCATGACTGGACAAGCCGCGCTGCGCGTGCAGGAAGTGAACCCGGCCAAGCTCCCGCTGCTCTACCGCCGGCAGTTCGAGCTCTGCAAAGTGAGACAGGGCGAGACGATCGCGGTGGTGAGCGACCTCGGCACCCGGCGCGAGTACGTCCAGGCGGCGTTCGCCGCGGCCGAGGCGCTCGGCGCCGACGTCTACGAGCTGTGCGTCAACTCGATTCCGTCCTGGACCAAGGTCGGCGTGCCGACGATCGGCAAGTGCAAGGGCACGCTCGAGGCGGTGCGCGCTGCCGACATGGTGGTGATCTTCCATGTGCCGCTCTTCACCCGATGGCTAAAGCAGGTCATGGACGGCGGCACGCGCGTGCTCATGATCATCGACGCGCCCGACGACCTCGAGCAGCTCATGTCGCCGCCGGGCCTCAAGGAAGCGATGAAGCACGCGGAAGCGCTCTACCGCGCCACGAAGAAGGTGCGCGTGACGAGCGAGGCGGGCACCGACCTCGCCTACGAATGCGGCCAGTACCCGGTCATGACGCAGTGGGGCTACGCCGACGAGCCGGGCCACTTCGACCACTGGGGCGGCGGGCACATCCACACCTTCCCGAACGAGGGCAGCGCGAACGGCACGGTCGTGATCCAGCCGGGGGACATCGTCATCCTCCCGTACTGCCGCTACGTCGTCGATCCGGTGCGCCTCGACATCCGCGGCGGCCACATCGAGAAGATCGAGGGCGGCCTGGACGCAAAGCTGATGCGCGACTGGCTCGAGGACGGCAGGAAGGACGCCGACGACCGCGACCCCTTCGCGATCTCCCATCTCGGCTGGGGAATGAACCCGCAGGCGCGCTGGTACGGCCTCGCGCTGAACGGCGACGAGCCCGAGCGCAGCCGCGCCGCGGCGCGCACGTTCCCGGGCAACTTCCTTTTCTCCACCGGCCCGAACACGCAGGGCGGCGGCAAGCGCGACACCAAGGGGCACTACGACGTGCCGATGCGCGACTGCACCGTCGCGCTCGACGGCAAGGTCATCATCGAGCGGGGCCGGATCGTGGACCCGGCGCTGCGGGTGGCGCGCGAATCGCGCTAGCGGTCCGGGCCGGCTGCGGGGAATCCGGCCGCGTTCCGCTCGATCCACTCCCGCGCCGCCGCCTCGGCGCTCAGCACGCGGCCCTGCGTGGCGCGGACTTCCTTGCGGTAGTGCTCGATGTAGCAGATCTGCTCGACCATGCGGGCGCGGAACGCGTCGTCGGGGTCGGTGAACGCGAGCCCGAGCTCGTATTCCCCGTCGCACGCGCGGCACCACGCGACGCGCGCCGTGGTCTCGAACGCCGGGCGCACGCAGTCGATGCGGACCTTCACGACGTGGGCGGGCCGGAAAGCGCTGTGGGAGCGCAACGCGAGCCCGCCCATGCCGACGTTGACGAGCCGGGGTGGCCGCGCGCCGCCCTCGTCGACCGGGTTCACCTCGATCGGGATGTCGGCGGGATGGCGAATGAACTGCCGCATGGCCGGGCGCGTGGCGGGTGTGCGGCTACACTAGCACGCCCCGTCTGCCGAAGGCACCGGCCATGAACGAGCCCCGCCCCGCCCCGACGCGCCCCGACGCCGACCTGATCCGCACGCTCGAGGCTGCGCACTATCACCCCCTCTGGGACCGCTACAAGCGCATCACGCCGATCGCGCCGCGGGAGCGCGACCGCCCGATGCACTGGCGCTGGCGCGAATTCGAGCCGCTCGCGAACCGCGCCGCGAAGGAAGTGCCGATCGAGGACGTCGAGCGGCGCGCGATCATCATGACCAACCCGGCGTTCGGCGGGGACACGGTCACGACGTCGAACCTCATCGGCGCGTTCACGATCCTCGAGCCGGGCGACCACGCCATCCCGCACCGGCACACCGCCGCCGCGATCCGCTTCGCGACCCGTGCCGAGGGCGCGGTGACGATCGTGAACGGCCGGCGGTGCGAGATGAAGGACGGTGACCTCGTCCTCACGCCGCCGCTCTGCTGGCACGGCCACATCAACGAATCCGATCACCGCACCTTCTGGTTCGACGCGGCCAACATGCCGCTCGTCTGCGCTCTCGAGGCGAGCTTCTTCGAGCCCGGCCGGCGCGACGACGCAAAGTTCTGGGACGTCGACGAGGGGGACGAGCGGCTCTATCGCGCAGCGGGGCTGGCGCCCGCGGCCGACCCGCAGCCGAGCGCGCGCTCGCCGAAGTACCGCTACCCGGGCGAGGAAACCCGCCGCATGCTCGCCGCGCTCGAGCCGGATGCGGACGGCGCGCGACGGCTCCGCTACGTGCATCCGCGGACCGGCGGCCCGGTGATGCCGACCCTCGACTGCTACGCGACGCGCCTCGCCGCCGGGGCGGCGACGCAAGCCGCGCGCGCGACCTGGAATGCGATCGTGCTGGTCGTCGCCGGCGAAGGCCGCTCGACCGTGGGCGAGCGCACCTTCGAGTGGTCGCGCCACGACGTGTTCACGGTGCCGCACTGGACCTGGGTCTCGCACACCGCGCTGGGCGGCGCGGCCGATCTCTTCCTGGTGACCGACCGCTCGGTGTACGAAGCGCTCGACCTCGCGCGCGTCGAGCGGCAATGAAGGAAGGCATCGGCGCGCGCGTCCTGCGCAGGGAGGACGCGCGCTTCCTCACCGGCCGCGGCGAGTTCGTGGCCGACCTCGACGTTCCCGGCGCCCTGCACTGCGCGATCGTGCGCTCGCCGCACGCGCACGCGCGCATTCGCGCGCTCGACGTGCGCGCGGCCGCCGCGCCCGGCGTCGTCGCGGCGCTCACCGGCGCGGACATGGCGGCGGACGGCGTCGGGCCGATGTGCTCGCTCTGGGCCATCCGATCGCACGACGGCGCGCCGATGGCCGAGCCGGCACGCTGGGCGCTCGCCCGCGACGTGGTGCGGCACGTCGGCGAGGCGGTGGCGATCGTGCTGGCGGAGGATCGCAACGCGGCGCTCGACGCGGCCGAGCGCCTCGCGGTGGATTACGAGCCGCTGCCAGCGGTGACCGCGGCGGTGGACGCGCTCGCGCAGGGCGCGCCCCGACTCCACGCCGACGCGCCCGGCAACGTGTGCTTTCGCTGGCGGCGCGGCGACGCGGCGGCGGTGGAGCGGGCCTTCGCCGCCGCGACGCACACGGTCGAGCTGCACCTGCGCAACCAGCGCGTCGCCGGGTGCGCGCTCGAGCCGCGCGCCGCCATGGCGCTGCCGGGCACTGATACCGACTCGCTCACGCTCTATGCCACGACGCAGGTGCCCCATTTCGTCCGGCGCCTCGTCGCCGAGCAGCTCGGGCTTCCCGAGCTCGCGCTCCGGGTCGTCGCGCCGGACGTCGGCGGCGGCTTCGGCTACAAGGGCAAGCAATACCCGGAGGAAACGATCGTCGCGTGGGCAGCGCGCCGCCTGGGCCGCCCCGTGCGCTGGGTGGCGACCCGCTCCGAGAGCTTCGTCTCCGACCTCCAGGCGCGCGACCACGACACGCGTTGCGCGCTCGCGCTCGACCGCGACGGGCGCTTTCTCGGTCTGCGCGTGGAGACCGTCGCGAACCTCGGCGCGTACGTCTCGACCGTCGGCGCCGCGATTCCCAGCGCGATCTACACCGCCCTCCTCGCCGGCGTCTACGCGACGCCGGCGATCCACGTCGAGGTGACCGGCGTCTTCACCAACACGGTGCCGACCGACGCCTACCGCGGCGCCGGGCGGCCCGAGGCCTGCTTCGTGCTCGAGCGCCTGGCCGACATGGCCGCGCGCGCGCTCGGACTCGACCGCGCGGAGATCCGCCGCCGCAACCTCGTGCCCGCCTCGGCGATGCCGTACAAGACCCCGATCGGGCCGACCTACGACTGCGGCGACTTTCCGCGCGTATTCGCGCGCGCGCTGGCGGTCGGCGACTACGCGGGGTTCGAGGCGCGGCGCGAGGCGTCCGCCGCTCGCGGCGCGCTGCGCGGGCTCGGTATCGCGTGCTTCGTCGAGTCTTCCGGCGTCGCGCCGTCGAAGCTCGCGGGCGCGCTCGGCGCGCGCGCCGGATTCTTCGAAGCGGCCGAGGTACGCGTGGACGCGACCGGCGCGGTGCAGGCCTCGCTCGGGACGCACAGCCACGGCCAGGGACACGCGACCACTTTCGCGCAGATCCTCGCCACGCGTCTCGGGGTGCCGCTCGCGAAGATCCGGATCGTCGAGGGCGACACGGCAACGGTGCCGTACGGCACCGGAACCTTCGGCTCCCGTTCGGTGGCGGTCGGCGGGTCGGCGCTGCACGTCGCGGCGACGAAGGTCATCGAGAAGGGCCGGCGGATCGCGGCGCACCGGCTCGAGGCCGCGGAGGCTGACGTCGCGTTCGCGGACGGGCGCTTCATGGTGAAAGGCACCGACCGCGCGGTCGCGTTTGCGGAGGTCGCGCACGCGGCGCACACCGCGCACGACCTGCCGGCAGGCGTCGAGCCCGGATTGCAGGAGAGCGCGTTCTACGACCCGTCGAACTTCGCGTTCTCGAACGGGGTGCACCTCTGCGAGGTCGAGGTCGATCCGGACACCGGCGCGGTCCGCCTTGCCGCCTACTCGGCGGTCGACGACATCGGCACCGTGATCAATCCGATGATCGTCGCAGGGCAGCTGCACGGCGCGGTCGCGCAGGGCGCGGGCCAGGCGCTGGGCGAGGCGTGCGTGTACGACGGGAGCGGCCAGCTCCTGTCGGCCTCGTTCCAGGACTACGCGCTGCCGCGCGCCGACGAGCTGCCCGATTTCGCGTCCGAGAACGACGAGAGCCAGCCCTGCACCCACAACCCGCTCGGCGCGAAGGGCTGCGGCGAAGCGGGCACGATCGCCGCGCCGGCGGCGATCGTCAATGCGATCCTCGACGCGCTCGCGCCGCTCGGCGTGGACGAGATCGAGATGCCGGCCACGCCGCGCCGCGTGTGGCATGCGATCGCGCGCGCGCGGCGGGAGCAGGCGGCGGCGGGTTAGCACTCTCGAGCACCAACTGGAGGGCGCTTGTGCGGATCCGTTGTCATACATTATCATTGTGTGTATGACAACGGCGAGAACCCTCCTTTCGGTCCGTCTCGACCCGGACCTCGCGGCCGCGCTCGACCGGCATTGCGCACAGACCGGCGCGACGCGCAGCCTGGTCGTCCAGGAGAGCGTCGCCCAGTATCTCGTGTCGCAGACGGGCCCGACGTTGGGGACGCTTGCGGACGCCGTGCTGCCGCCTGTTCCCTCGCGCGCGGCGCGCAAACCCCGCCTTGCGCGTCAGCGACGCTTCCGCGATTACGTGCGTGAAAAGCGTCGTCGTTGATTCGGGGTTCTTCATCGGTCTCTTCGACGAGACCGACCGACTGCACAAGCGCTGCCGCGAGTTCGTCCGGGGGTACCGTGGCCGATTTCTGACGACCGAGGCGGTCCTGACCGAGACGCTGGCACTGCTTTCGACGGCGCAGCAGCTGCGCTGCCTTGCGTGGCTCGGGGATGCCGCACAGGCGCGGCTGCTCGTGGTCGATCGCGAGCCCTTGGATTTCCGGGCGGTCGAGAAGCTTGCCCGCAAGTATACCGACCAGCCGATGGACTTCGCCGATGCGTCGGTGGTGCTGCTCGCGACCCGATATGGCGTGCGCGAGATCCTTACCGCGGACCGACGGGACTTCGCGGTCTACCGGCTCGGGGGCCGCGTGCGGTTCATCGACGTATTGGCCGCATCGTAGCGGCGGACCGAACTACAACCCGAACGTCCGCGGCAGCCAGAGCGACAGCGCCGGAACGTACGTGACGATCATCAGCGCGAGGCACATCGCGCCGTAAAAGGGCCACAGCTCCTTCGACACCTCCTCCATCGTCACCTTCCCGATCGCGCAGCCGACGAACAGCGTCGGCCCGACCGGTGGGGTGATGAGCCCGATGCCGAGGTTGATGATCATGATCATCCCGAAGTGCACCGGATCGACGCCGAAGGTCTTCATCACCGGCAGCAGGATCGGCGTGCAGATGAGCAGCATCGGCGCCATGTCCATGAAGGTCCCGAGCACGAGCAGCAGGATGTTCACGAGCAGCAGCATCACGTACTTGTCGCTGGTGAGGCTCAGGAAGAACTGCGTCGCCTTGGCCGGAATCTGCATCAGCGCCATCAGGTAGCCGAACGCCACCGAGAAGCCGATCAGCATCATCACCATCGCGACCGTCTTCACCACGCGATGCACGAGCCGCGGCAGGTCGCGCCACTTGTAGTCGCGGTACACGAACATCGTGACCAGGAAGGCGTACACGCACGCCACCGCGGCGGACTCGGTGGCGGTGAAGATTCCCGACAGGATCCCCCCGAGGATGATCACGATGGTGACCAGCCCCCACACCGCGTCGAGCGCGATCCGGACCGACTGCCCCCAGGTGATCGGCTCGGCCTTCGGCATGTGGCGCTTCTGCGCGAGCCACATCACGAGCCCGACGAGGCAGATGGCGAACAACAGGCCGGGAAACACGCCCGCGAGGAACAGCGCGCCGATCGACACGGTTCCGCCTGCGGCGAGCGAGTAGATCACCGCGTTGTGCGACGGCGGGATCACGACTGCCTGGACCGAACCGCAGATCGTGAGGTTGGTGGCGAAGACGCGCGAGTAGCCCTGCCTCACCATCTGCGGGATCATCACCGAGCCGATCGACGCGGTGTCGGCCACCGACGAGCCCGAGATGCAGCCGAACATCGTCGAGGCGAGGATGTTCACGAGCGCGAGCCCGCCGCGGATCCAGCCCACGAACACCTTCGCGAGGTTGATGAGCCGCGTCGCCATGCCGCCCTCGGCCATGATGGCGCCGGCGAGGACGAAGAACGGGATCGCGAGCAGCGCGAAGTCGTCGGTGCCGTCGGAGATCTTCAGCATCACCGCCTCGGCGGGGATGCCGATCCAGAGCGCGCCGATGAGCGCCGACAGGCCGAGGCAATAGGCGACCGGCACGCCGAGCGCCGCGAGCAGGCAGAACGACCCGATCAGCACGAGCGCGTCCATCGGCTTACTCCACCGCTTCCGCTTCGTCGCGGTACATGACCGAGGTCTTCGGCGGCTCGCCTGCCCAGAGCTTCTCGACGATGAAGAGCAGCGTGAGGAATCCGCCGATCGGGATCGGCGCGTAGTTCAGCCCTACCGGGAACCACGGGAACTCGGCAAGCCCCTGGTGCCAGGTGGTCTGCACGAGCTTGATGCCGTAGACGACCATGAAGAGGCACGCGACGATCATCGCGATCTCGATCAGCCACTGCATGATCAGTCGCACGCGCGGCGGCACCGCCTCGATCAGGGCCTTGACCGCGATGTGCGCGTTGGCCCGGAACACCGCCGCCCCGCCCACGAACGAGAACAGCACCATGAGGATCACCGCGAACGGCTCGGGCCAGCTCGCCGCCGAGTTCATCACGTAGCGCATGAACACCCCGTAGGGGATGGCGATGGTGATGAGGACGAGCGCGATGCCGGAGACCGCGATGCAGGCGACGTAGAGGCGCTCCATCGCGCGCGCGTAGCGGGCCTTGAGTTCCATGCTGCCTCCCAGACGCGACGAGGCCGCGCAAGCGCGGCCTCGCCGGGTTCATGCCGCCGCGGGGCGGCGGGCTACTTCGTGTCCTCGATGCGCTTGATGAGCGCCGCGTACTTGGCGCCGTACTTGTCGCGCACCGGCTTGGTCGCGTCGTAGAAGGCCTTCTTGTCGACCTCGACGAACTGGACGCCGGACGCCTTGAGCTTCTCGGTCGAGTCCTTGACCATCGCGTCCCAGAGCGCTCGCTGCTCGATCTGCGCCTCGCGCGAGAGCTTCGTGATCAGGGCCCGGTCGTCCGCGGACAGCTGCTCCCAGTTGCGCTTCGAGAAGACGAAGATCTCCGGGATGATCAGGTGGCCGGTGAGGTTGTAGAACTTGGTGATCTGGTAGTGGTTCTGCGTGAGGTAGGTCGGCGGGTTGTTCTCCGCGCCGTCCACCACGCCGGTCTGCATCGCCGAGTAGAGCTCGTTGAAGCCCATCGCGACGCCGTTCCCGCCCATCGCGTTCATCGTCTCGACGAAGATCGGGTTGCCCATCATGCGGATCTTCTGGCCCTTGAACTCGGCCGGGGTCTTGAGCGGCTTCTTGGCGTAGACGTTGCGCGTGCCGGCGTCCATCCAGCCGAGCGGAATGAGGGACGACTTCGGGTCCTTCGCCGCCTTCTCGAGCAGCTCCTGTCCGATCGGCCCGTCGATCACCTTGCGCATGTGCGCCTCGTCGCGGAACACGAACGGCAGGTTGAAGACGTTCACCTCGTCGACCACCGGGCCGAGGGCGCCGACCGAGATGCGCGCGATCTGCAGCGCGCCGACCTGGGCCTGCTCGATCATCTCCTTCTCGCCGCCGAGCTGCATGGCGGGGAACATCTGGATCGAGATCCGGCCGTTGGTCTGCGCTTCGAGCTTCTTGCCCATGCGCACCATCGCCTCGACGGTCGGATACCCGAGCGCGTGGACGTCGCTCGCCTTGAGCACCATCTTCTGCTGCGCCGGGGCGAGTCCCGGCAGGGCGAGGGCCGCGGTCGCCGCGGCGGCGAGGATCAGCGTGCGTCGTTTCATCGTCAGGTCTCCTCCTTTGGATGGGCCTTCGGCGCGTCAGCGGAAAGCCGGGTGAGCATAGCAACGGTCGCGCCGGGGCTGTCCGGCACGGTTGTTGTATGTTATCGTACAACTCGACGCCATTATACGGAGCCGAGCGCCGGCGCTGTCAAGCCCTCCGCCGCACCGCCCGCATGCCCCGCACCGCGCCAAGACCGCTCACCCCGAGGCGCAGCCGCAGCCTCACGCAGATGCTCGTGGAGAGCATGACCGCGCGCATCGGCCGGCGCGAGATCCGGGCCGGCGACAAGCTTCCGACCGAGTCGGAGATCATGGCCGAGTACGGCGTCAGCCGGACCGTCGTGCGGGAGGCGATCTCGCGCCTCCAGGCGGCGGGACTGGTCGAGACCCGGCAGGGCGTCGGCACGTTCGTCCTCCGGCGCGCCCGGCAGGAGCCCTTCCGCGTCGATCCGGCCGAGCTCGCGACCATCGAGGAGGTGATCGCCGTCCTCGAGCTGCGCATCGCGATCGAGGCCGAGGCGGCCGCCCTCGCCGCAGGGCGGCGCACCGACGCCCACCTCGCCGAGATGCGCCGCGCGCTCGACGCGTTCGCCCGCTGCATCGAGGCGCCCGACGACGCCGTGAACCCCGACTTCGAGTTCCACCTGCAGATCGCGGCGGCCTCCGGCAACCATCACTTCGCCGACCTCATGCAGCACCTGGGCACGGTGATCATCCCGCGCACCCGGCTCGACACCGCGCGCTTTGCGCGCGAGGACCGGACCGAGTACCTGCGCCGCGTGGGCCGCGAGCACGAGGACATCTATGCCGCAATCGCGCGGCGCGACGGCGATGCCGCGCGCGCGGCCATGCGCACCCATCTGTCGAACAGCCGCGAGCGGCTGCGGCGGGCGCACGAGGGCGCCAGTCGGCCGCTGACCGCGCACTAGCGCCTTCCCATTGCTTAGTTGTACGATGACATACAACAAGGCTCGATCCCCTCGCAGGAGAACGGTTCAGTGAAGACGATCCTCATCACCGGCGCGGGCGGCGACGTCGGCACCCACCTGCGGCGCGAGCTCGCGGGGCGCTACCGGCTGCGCCTGTCCGACGTGAAGCCGCTCGGGCCGCTCGCCAAGGGCGAATCCTTCGTGCGCGGCGACGTCCGGAAGATGTCCGACATGCTGCGCGCGACGAAGGGCGTGGACGCGATCGTGCACCTCGGCGGCTGGTCGGTGGAGGGCGACTGGAAGACGATCCTGACGGTGAACATCGACGGCACCTACAACGTCTTCGAGGCCGCGCGCCGCAACGGCGTCAAGCGGATCCTCTTCGCCACTTCCAACCACGCGGTCGGCTTCTACCGCCGCGACGAGACGATCGACCACCGGGTCTACCCGAAACCCGACAGCCGCTACGGCGTGTCGAAGGTGTTCGGCGAAGCGCTGGGGAGCCTCTACGCCGACAAGTACGGCCTCGAGGTCTTCAACATGCGCATCGGCAACGTGGCGCCGGCGCCGGCCGACAAGCGGCGGCTCTCGATCTGGCTCAGCCCGCGCGACCTCGCGCAGCTCGTGTCGATCGGGATCGACCACCCCGGCATCCGCTTCGAGATCGTGTACGGCATCTCGGGCAACCGCCGGGCGTGGTACGACAACTCGAACGCTCACCGGCTCGGCTACAAGCCGCAGGACGACAGCGAGCCGTGGGCGGCCGAGAAGCTCGCGGCGCACAAGGACAACCCGGATCCGCGGATCGAGCTCTACCAGGGCGGGACCTTCGTGGCCGCGGAGTTCGGCGGCGACCCGAGCCGGCCGCCGCCGAGGAAAGCGCCCGGCCGGCGCAGGCCGGCACGCCCGACCGCGAAAGCGAAGGCGAAGAGGAAGAAGTGACCGCGCGCCGCCCGCGCCTCGCCGTTCCCGCGGGCGCATGCGACACGCACATGCACGTGTACGACGCCGCGGTGCCGAGCGCGCCGGGCGGAC
>CAZIXQ010000030.1:0-25017 GCA_964543155.1 uncultured Enterobacteriaceae bacterium | reverse complement strand
CGGCTCGGGCAGGAGCTGTCGCTCTCGTCGCGGCTGGTCACCCCGAGCGCCGACCTCGCCGCGCTCGCGCGGCGCGCCAACGACCCGTCGGCGTTCCGGCAGGACGAGCCCTACCGGCAGGCGCTCGTCGGCGTCTATGCCCGCCTCGCCGCGACGGCGCGCGGGCTCGCGGACCTGCGGCCGCCGGTCCCGCCGGCGACCGAGGCCACGCCTTATGCGAGCCCCGGCGAGTTCGCGGCCGACCTGCGCGTCGTCGATGCGTCGCTGCGCGGGCACGGCGCCGCGTCGATCGCCGCGGCGACGGTCGCGCCGCTCGTGCACGCGGTGGACGCGTTCGGCTTCCATCTCGCGACCATCGACCTGCGCCAGAGCGCCGCGGTCCACGAGGCGGTCGTGGGGGAGCTGCTCGCGGCGGCCGACGTGGCCCCCGAGTACGCGCGACTCGCCGAGCCCGAGCGCATCGCGCTGCTCGCGCGGGAACTCGCCGGGCCGCGCCGGCTGGCGGTGCCGGACGCGCCCTACAGCGAGGTCACGCAGCGCGAGCTCGCGGTGCTGCGCACTGCGCGCGAGGTGCGCGCGCGCTTCGGCCCGCGCGCGGTGACGAACTACGTGGTCTCGCAGGCGCGCTCGGCGAGCGACGTCCTCGAGACGCTGCTCCTGCTCAAGGAAGCGGGGCTCGCCCGCGCGCGGCCGGAGCCTGAGCTCGACCTCGACGTCGTGCCGCTCTTCGAGACGATCGGCGACCTCGACGCCGCGCCGGCGGTGCTCGACGCGCTGCTCGCGAACGAGGTGTACGCGCGCTATCTCGGCGCGCGCGGCGGCACGCAGGAGGTGATGCTCGGGTATTCGGACAGCAACAAGGACGGCGGGTACCTCACCTCGAGCTGGTCGCTGTACAAGGCGCAGGTGGCCCTGCTGGCGGTGGCGCGGCGCCGCGGCGTGCGCCTGCGCTTCTTCCACGGGCGCGGCGGCAGCGTGGGGCGCGGCGGCGGGCCGACCGCGGAGGCGATCCGCGCCCAGCCCGCCGGCGGCGTCGACGGCGCGCTGCGGCTCACCGAGCAGGGCGAGATCATCTCGAGCAAGTACTCCGACCCGGAGATCGGGCGCGCGAACCTCGAGTCGCTCGTGGCCGCCACGCTCGCGGCGAGCTTCGCGCCGGCCGGCGCCGACGCGCACCCGCCCGAGTACGAGGCCGACCTGGACGAGATCTCGCGCGCCGCGTTCGCCGCCTACCGCGGCCTCGTCTACGAGAGCGACGGTTTCCCCGACTACTTCCGCGCGGCGACGCCGATCGGCGAGATCGCCGAGCTCAACCTCGGCAGCCGCCCGGTGTCGCGCACCGCCTCGCCGCGCATCGAGGATCTGCGCGCGATCCCGTGGGTGTTCGGGTGGAGCCAGTCGCGGCTGATGCTGCCGGGCTGGCTCGGGTTCGGGTCGGCGGTCGAGGCATGGCTGGCGCGCGCCCGCTCGCGCGAGGCCGCGCTCGGCCGGCTACGCGACATGCGCGCGCGCTGGCCCTTCGTCCGCGTGACGCTCGCGAACATGGAGATGGTGCTCGCCAAGAGCGACCTCGGGATCGCGGCGCGCTACGCCGAGCTGGTGCCCGACGCGGGCCTGCGCGAGCGCGTGTTCGGCGGCATCCGCGCGGAGTACGAGCGCACGCTCGCCGCGGTGAACGCGCTCGGCGGCGAGCTGCTCGCCGACAACCCCGCGCTCGCGCGCAGCATCCGGCACCGGCTGCCGTACCTCGACCCGCTGAACCACCTGCAGATCGAGCTCATCCGGCGCCATCGCGCCGGCCACCGCGACGACCGGCTGCGGCGCGCGATGCACCTCACGATCAACGGGATCGCCGCCGGGCTGCGGAACAGCGGTTAGCCGCGGCGGGGCGCTAGAAGCGCCCCGGCCAGACCGTGAACCAGAGGCCGAGCGTCGCGACGTCGTTGAACTTCGAGACTTTCGGAAAGAACGTGAGGTTGACCGCCACCGGGCCGAAGTCGTAGGTCACCAGCGGCAGCGGCGCGACGAACGTCCGGCCGTCGTTGTAGGTGTCGCTGTCCATCACTGCCAGCGCCGCGCCGATCTTGAGGCCGCCGGCGACCTGCCACAGCGCGCCCACGCCGCCATACAGCGCGGTGTTCTTGCCCGAGTCGTAGTACGCGCCGGCGTCGGCGAAGAACGTCCAGCGTTCGTGGCGCGCGAACTCGTAGCGCAGCCCGAGCCCCGGATTGATGTTGTTGTCGACGCCGATGCGCTCCGCCTCGTCCTGGTCGAAGTGGTACGAGAGGCCATAGACGTTCACGCCCAGGTCGCGCCAGTCGGCGTGCGCCGGGCCGGCCGCGGCGGCGAACGCGAGCGCGCAGGCGCGAAGCGCCCGCCGGATGGCAGCGGTCATGGGACCCCCTTCGGCGCGCCGCGCCCGAGCCGACGCGGCATCGGCCCGGATGCTACCCGACTCTTATGACTTCGTCATAACGAGGCCGCGCCGGCCGGCGGCATTAGTCCCGCTGCGGCAGGTCGAAGAGCGGCAGCTGCATCGCGCCGAGCAGCACCGCCTCCTCGACCGCGCGCTTGGCCTCCTTCAGCGTCGCGGCGGCGCCGGCGAGCGTTCCGGCCTCCCAGCGGTACCTGGCCTCCGGCCGCGCGGTCCTGTCCATGCGCACGATGCCGACCCGGCTCTTGCCGACCCACAGCCCGTGCGAGAGGTAGCCGCGCTCCCATGCCGGCTTCACCCGGGGCCGTCTGCGTGGCGTCTTCGCCATTCTTCCTCCCTGCTTCGCGGGCGGAATCCTACCGCGCGCGCGCCTGCAGCCGCAGAATGTCACACCGGCGCGCGGGCCGGACCGCGCCGACCCCGCGCATGGCAGGGGCTTGGGGGTAGACTCGGCGCACGCCGCGCAAACTCGCACAGGAGGGCCGCCATGGCGCTCATGGACTTCATCAAGAAGCAGTTCGTCGACGTCATCCACTGGACCGAGGAGGACGAGGCGACGCTCGCGTACCGGTTCCCGATGCAGGACATGGAGATCCAGTACGGCGCGCAGCTCACCGTGCGCGAGTCGCAGATGGCCGCGTTCGTCGACGAGGGCAAGGTCGCCGACGTCTTCGGTCCGGGGCGCTACAAGCTCACCACGCAGACGATCCCGGTCCTCACCTACCTCAAGAACTGGGACAAGCTGTTCCAGTCGCCCTTCAAGAGCGACGTCTACTTCTTCAGCACGCGCCTCAAGGTCGACCAGAAGTGGGGCACGCCGAACCCGATCACGATCCGCGACAAGGAGTTCGGGGCGATCCGCCTGCGCGCGTTCGGCATCTACTCCTACCGCATCAAGGACCCGAAGAGCTTCCACCTGAACGTGAGCGGCACGCGCGAGCGCTACGGCGTGGACGACCTCTCCGGGCAGCTGCGCTCGACGGTGGTCGGCTCGATCACCGACCTCTTCGCCGAGTCGCAGGTGCCGTTCCTCGACATGGCGGCGAACCAGGACGAATTCGCGGCGCAGCTGAAGGCGAAGGTCGGCGAGGGCTTCGCGAGGTTCGGGCTCGAGCTCGATTCGTTCGTCGTCGAGAACCTGTCGCTTCCCGAGGAGCTGCAGAAGGTCCTCGACAAGCGCATCGCGATGAACATGGTCGGCGACATGCAGCGCTACACGCAGTACGAGGTCGCGTCGAACATCGGCACCGCCGCCGCGAACGAGGGCGGTCTCGCGGGGATCGGCGCGGGCCTCGGCGCCGGCATGGGGATCGGCCAGGCGATGGGCCAGGCCATCGGGCAGGCGATGCAGCCCGCGGGCGCGGCGGGCGGGGCGGCCCCGGCGCAGGTGAAGTCCACGCAGGACGCGATGCAGCTCCTCGAGAAGCTCCACGACCTGAAGACCAAGGGCGTGATCACCGAGGCGGAGTTCGACGCGAAGAAGGCCGAGCTGCTGGCGAAGATGTAGTGGCTGTCCCCGGGCGCGTGGGGGACGCGCCGGTCCTGCGCGGGCACGACGATAGCGAGTGGCTTCCGCGAACTGTCCATCCTGCGGCGCGCCGGTCCGCTTCCGGGGCGCGCAGTCCATCGTCGCCATCTGCGAGTTCTGCCGCTCCACGCTCGTCAGGCAGGGCGCGAAGCTCGAGGACATCGGCAAGCAGGCCGAGCTCGCGGAGGACGCCTCGCCCCTCCAGCTCGGCACCGAGGGCCGCTACAAGGGCGTCCACTTCGCGCTGATCGGGCGCATCCAGTACCGCTACGCCGCCGGCGCGTGGAACGAGTGGTACGCGCTCTTCGACGACCAGCGCACCGGCTGGCTCTCCGACGCGATGGGGACCTACCTCATGACGTTCCTGCGCCGGACCGGCGGGCTGCCGGCGCTCGACAAGATCGAGGTGGGGCGCGCCGCGCAGCTCGACGGGCGCCGCTACGAGGTCGCGAACATCGAGCGCGCGAACGTGATCGCCGGCCAGGGCGAGCTGCCGTTCAAGGTCGGCGCCGGATGGGAGGCGATCTTCGTCGACCTGCGCGGCGCGGACGGGCGCTTTGCGACGCTCGACTACAGCGAGGACCCGCCGCTCCTCTTCGTCGGGGAGGAGAAGCCGTTCGAGTCGTTCAAGTTCGCCAACCTGCGCGACGCGAGGGGCTCGGTCGCGCCGTCGGCGAAGGCGTTCTCGTTCAACTGCCCGGGCTGCGGGGCGCCGCTCACCAAGCGCGTCCGGACGACCGAGAGCGTGGCATGCGGAAGCTGCGGCGCGGTCGTGGACGTGGCCACGCCCGGGCTCGCCATCATCTCCCGCGCCGAGGCGAATGCGGCGAAGTTCAAGCTCTCCGTCCCGCTCGGCTCGCAAGGCAGGCTCGCCGGCGCCGAGTACGAGGCGATCGGCTACATGCGCCGGCAGATGAAGGTGGACGGCGCGGCCTACGAGTGGGGCGAGTACCTGCTGCACAACCCGGAGCAGGGCTACCGCTGGCTCTCCGAGTACGACGGCCACTTCAGCCTGATCAAGACGACCGCCGACGCGCCGCGCGTCACGCGCACTGCCGCCCAGCCGCTCGCCCGCTACCTCGGGCGCGAGTTCAAGCACTTCCAGGGCTACCAGTCGACCGTGACCTACGTGGTCGGCGAGTTCTACTGGCGGGTGAAGGTCGGCGAGCAGGCCCACTGCGACGACTACGTCTGCCCGCCGTACATCCTCTCGTACGAGCGCACCGCGACCGAGCAGGGCTGGTCGCTCGGCGAGTACGTCGAGCCGGACGCGCTGTGGAAGGCGCTCGGCCTGAAGAGCGCCCAGCCGAAGCGCGTCGGCATCGCGCCCAACCAGCCCTCGCCCTACGCCGGCAGGGCGCGGCAGTACTGGAAGTGGTACGGGGTGTTCGCGCTCCTGGCGCTCGTCATCCACCTCGGCCTGCGCCTCCTCTCCGACACGACCGTGCTCGTCGCACAGGACTTCGAGTTCAGGCCCGGCGCGCCGCTTGCGGACCTCACGACGAAGACCTTCGAGGTGCGCGGCTCGCGGCCCGCGCCGCTCGCGATCCGCACCACCGCGAACGTCGACAACAGCTGGGTCTACCTCGACATGACCCTGGTCGACGAGAAGACCGGGGAGGCCTGGCGGCTGGGGCGCGAGGTGTCCTACTACGCGGGGGTCGACGGCGGCGAGAGCTGGTCCGAGGGCAGCCGCGACGACCTCGCGCGCGTCGCCAAGGTGCCGCCGGGCCGCTACTACCTCGAGATCGATGCCGAAGGCGAGCCGCGCGGCAGGCCGGTGCGCGGGCGGGTCGAGGTGTCGCGCGACGCGCCCGACTGGACCAACCTCTTCATCGCGCTCGCCGCGCTCGCGCTCTGGCCGGTCGCGGCCTGGTGGCGCGGCGCGCGGTTCGAGACGCGCCGCTGGGCCGAGAGCGATCACGCGCCCTCGTCGTCGGACGACGACGGGGACGACGACTGAGCAGGCGCAAGCAATGGACCGGATCTACGCCGTGCTCGCCGCGCTGATGGTCGGCGTGTTCGGCTTCGCGCAGTACAACCACTGGTCGCTCTACGGCTCGGACGCCGGCACCAAGGAGCCGAGCCGGCTTTCTTCGACCGGCACGCGGGGCAAGTGATCCACTCAGGAGGAAACGTCCGATGATGATCTTCGAGTATCTCAAGCCGGCGGCGCTGATCGGCTCGTTCGTCTACTCGCTGCTCGGGGTGATCTTCGTCATCATCACGTTCGTGGTGGTCGACAGGCTCACCCCGGGCGACCTGTGGAAGGAGCTGATCGAGGAGCGCAACCAGGCGGTCGCGACGGTGGTGGCCGCAATGATCGTCGCGATCGCGATCATCGTCGCCTCGGCCATGCACTGACCCGCGTTCCCCTCGAGGGGCGCCTGCGATGCTTTCCCCCCGCCGAGTCGATCCCGACGGCGAGCTCGGCGCGCCCGAGCCGCCCGGCCCCGGCGCGCTCAGCCGGGCGCTGCTCGCCTCGGTGTTCGTCATCGCGGCGTGCGGGCTCGTCTACGAGCTCATCGCCGGCGCCGCGGCGAGCTACCTGCTCGGCGACTCGGTCACCCAGTTCTCGCTCGTCATCGGCACCTACCTCGCCGCGATGGGCGTCGGGTCGTACCTGTCGCGCTTCGTGCGCCAGGGGCTGATCGCGCGCTTCTTCGAGATCGAGCTCGCGATCGCGGTGCTCGGCGGCATCTCCGCGGCGACGATGTTCCTCGCATTCGCGCACGTCCCCGGCAGCTTCAAGCTCGTGCTGTTCGGCTTCGTCGTCGCGGTCGGCGTGCTCGTCGGCCTCGAGATCCCGCTGGTCATGCGCATCCTGCGCGACCGGCTCGGCTTCCGCGAGCTCGTCGCCAACGTGCTCTCGTTCGACTACCTCGGCGCGCTCGCGGTGTCGGTCGCCTTCCCGCTCGTGCTCGCGCCGCACCTCGGGCTGATCCGCACCGCGTTCCTGTTCGGCCTGATGAACGCGCTCGTCGCGCTGTGGGCGCTGTACCTCTTCCGCGCGCAGCTCGCGCCGCTCGCCCTGCGCGCGGTGCAGTCCGGGTTGGTGATCGCGCTCCTCGCCGCCGGGCTCGCCGGCGCCGACCGCCTCACCACCCTCGCGGAGGAGGCTCTCTACGCCGACCAGATCGTCTACGCCCGCTCGACGAAGTACCAGCGCATCGTGGTGACGAAGTGGCGCGAGGACGTGCGCCTCTTCCTCAACGGCAACCTGCAGTTCAGCTCGCGCGACGAGTACCGCTACCACGAGGCGCTCGTCCACCCGGGGCTCGCGGCCCTCCCGGCCGCGCGGCGCGTGCTCGTGCTCGGCGGCGGCGACGGCCTCGCGGTGCGCGAGATCCTGCGCTACCCGCGCGTCGAAGCGGTGACGCTCGTCGACCTGGACCCGGAGATGACGCGGCTCTTCGCGAGCGCGCCGCTGCTGCGCGCGCTCAACCACGACGCCCTGCTCTCGCCGAAGGTGAAGGTGATCAACGCCGACGCCTTCAAGTGGCTCGAGGAGTCGGGCGAGCACTTCGACTTCATCGTGGTCGACTTCCCCGACCCGTCCAACTACTCGCTTGGCAAGCTCTACACCCGCGCCTTCTACCAGCTCGTCGAGCGTCGCCTCAGCGCGCGCGGGCTGGCGGTGATCCAGGCCACCTCGCCGCTGTACGCGCGCAAGTCGTTCTGGTGCGTCGTGACCACCCTCGAGGCGGCCGGGCTGAAGGCGACGCCGTACCACGCACTCGTGCCCTCGTTCGGGGAGTGGGGCTTCGTGATCGCGTCGCGCGAGCCCTACGTGCCGCCCGCCGCCTACGAGCACGAGATGCGCTTCCTGGCGGCCGAGCTGCACCCGGCGCTCTTCGGCTTCCCGAAGGACATGGCGCGCGTGCCGACCGGGGTGAACCGCCTGAACAACCAGGTGCTCGTCCAGTACTACGAGGCGGAGTGGAAGCGCGCGCCGGTCGAGTGAGGTCCGCGCGGTGAGGCGCCGCGAGTTCATCGCCGCGGGCGGGGCCGCGCTGCTGACCGCGGCGTGCGGCGGGCGCGCCGCGCCGCCGCTGCCGCCGGGCGCGCTCCTCGCGCCGCGCCACGACGTGGGCCACCGTCTGCGCGACGGCGGCTTGCCGCGCGCCACCGAGACCCGGCGCCGCGCGGTGGTCATCGTCGGCGCCGGCGTCGGCGGGCTCTGCGCCGCCTGGCGCCTGCGCCGTGCCGGGTTCGACGACTTCGAGCTCGTCGAGCTCGAGCGCGCCGCCGGCGGCAACGCGCGCTGGGGCGAGAACGCGGTGAGCGCCTACCCGTGGGGGGCGCACTACCTGCCATTGCCCACGCGCGAGGCGCGCGCGGTGCGGCTGCTCCTCGCCGACCTCGGTGTGCTCCAGGGCGACCCGCTGGCGCCGAGCCCGCGCTACGAGGAGCGGTTCCTGTGCTTCGCGCCCCACGAGCGCCTCTATCGCGACGGGGCGTGGCACGAGGGGCTCGTTCCGCTCGCGCGCGCGGGCGCAGCCGAACGCGACGAGTGGCAGCGCTTCCAGGACCGCATGGCGGCGTTCAGGCGCCTGCGCGGCGTCGACGGGCGGCGCGCGTTCGCGATCCCGATGGCGCTCTCCTCGCGCGACGCGAAGCTCGTCGCCCTCGATGCGGTGTCCATGCGCGACTGGCTCGTCGCCGAAGGCTTCACCGCCGAGGCGGTGCACTGGTCGGTCAACTACGGCTGCCGCGACGACTATGGCTGCGACTACCGGCAGGTGTCGGCGTGGGCCGGGATCCACTACTTCGCGAGCCGCGACGCGCAGGCGCAGGACGCCGACCCGGAGACGGTGCTGACGTGGCCCGCCGGCAACGGCTGGCTCGTCCAGCAGCTGCTCGCGCGCTGGTCGCCGCCGCTCACGACCGCGGCGCTCGTGCACCGCGTGGAGCCGCGCGCCCGCGAGGTCGTCGTCGAGGCGTATCTCCCGGACGAGGACCGCTCGGTCGCGATCGTCGCGCAGCACGTGCTCTGGGCGGCGCCCGCCGCGTACGCCGCGCGCGCGCTCGCCGGCGGCGAATCCGAACTCGTCGCGGCGCTGCGGTCGTTCGAGTACGCGCCGTGGCTCGTCGCCAACCTCACGCTGGAGGAGACGCCGCACGACCGGCATGGCGCGCCCCTCTCCTGGGACAACGTGCTCTACGACAGTCCGGCGCTCGGCTACGTCGTCGCCACGCACCAGAGCATCGCCTCGCATCGCGGGCCGACGGTGCTCACCCACTACTGGCCGCTGTGCGACGAGCCGCCGCCCGCGGCGCGCAAGCGCCTGCTCTCGACCCCGCGCGAAGCCTGGGCCGAGCGCATCCTCGCCGACCTCGCGCGGGCGCATCCGGAGATCCGCGAGACCGTGCGGACGCTGGACGTGTTCGCGAACGGGCACGCGATGGCCTGCCCGCGGCCGGGCGCGGTGTGGAGCGCTGCACGCCAGCGCGTCGAGCGGGGCGGCGCGCGCGTGCATTTTGCGCATTCGGACGCGAGCGGCTTCTCGCTTTTCGAGGAAGCGCAGTATCGTGGCGTCGCCGCCGCCGAACGCGCGCTCGCCGCGCTCGGGGTGCGCACCGACACGATCCTGTGACCCGACTCATGGACGCGGCCGTCTGCGATCCGAAAGTGGCCTGCCCGAGCTGCGCGCAGCCGATGGCGAAGCGCGCGCTGCCGAACCACGACGGCGGGCCGGTGTGCCTGGATCTCTGCTATCCCTGCCACGCGATCTGGTTCGACCGCAACGAGAGCGTCCAGCTCGCGCCGCGCGGGGTGATCGACCTCTTCCGCGAGGTCCACGCGCGCCACGACGAGCCGCGCAACCCGCTGCCCGCGCGCCTCGGGTGCCCGCGCTGCCGCAAGCCGCTCGCCCTCGCCCACGACCTCGCGAAGGCCGGCCGCTTCTCCTACTGGCGCTGCCCGGACGAGCACGGGCGCCTGACGCCGTTCTTCCAGTTCCTGCGCGAGAAGCAGTTCGTGCGCGCGCTCACGCCGGCGGAGCTCGGCCGCGTGCGCGCGGAGCTGAAGGTGGTGCGCTGCTCGAGCTGCGGCGCGCCGATCGACCTCCTGCGCGACACCGCGTGCGGCCACTGCAAGGCGCCGCTCGCGATCCTCGACGCGGACGCGGTCGCGAAGGCGCTGCGGGCGTGGTCGGAGGCCGAGAAGCGCCGCCCGGTCGCGACCCGGGCGTCGATCGCGCAGGCGGTGCTCGACATGCGCACGGCCGAGGCGCGCGCGGACCGCGAAGCGCAGCGCTGGTCGCGCTCGGGCGCCGTCCTCGACGGCGGTCTGGCCGCGACCGACCTCTTCGACCTCGCGGTCGAGGGTCTCGGCGGGCTGCTCGACGCCGTCGACGTCCTCTGAGCCTCAGGCGGCCGCGCGCACCGCGGCGAGCGCCGGCCGTGCCCGCGGCGCTGGCGCGGGCGCAGGCTGCACCGACCGTCCGGTCCGGTTGCCGCGCTCCGCGATCCGCGCCGCTGCGATCGAGGCGGCGTAGGGCAGGGCCTGCGCAGCGAGCACGCAGGCCCAGAGCATCGCCTCGGTGTGATCCGCGCCGAAGCGCCACACGACCGCGGCCGACGCGAGGGCGAGGGCGCCGAGAAAGAGCGCTTCCTCGCGCACCGCGCCGAGCCACGCGAAGCGCGGCGCGCGCCCCACGCCTTTCGCGGTGCGCTTGAACTCGCCGGTACGGCGCCACAGCCCTTCGAATACGCCGCGCGCGATCACGTGCGACAGGGCCATGCTGGCGAGCGAGGCGCCCGCCACGTCGGCCCAGCTGCACCGGACACGGGCGCGGTAGAGCAGCGGGCTCAGCACCGCTTTTCCGGCGAGAAACGCCACCACCGGGACGAGGTAGAGGTGGAGCGGCAGCGGGAAGAGATGCGGCGCGGCGATCGCCCCCGCCGTCCAGGCGAGCGCGGCGAACGCGAACACGAGGTGCAGCGCGTCGGCGAACCACCCGCCCCAGCCGGTGAGGAAGTGGTAGCGCTGTCCGGCGGTGAGGCGGCTGCGCCCGAACAGCGCGCCGGCGTGCGCCTTGAGGATCTGCATCGCGCCGAACGCCCAGCGGAAGCGCTGCGACTTGAACGCGCGGAAGTCGCTCGGCGTGAGGCCGCGGCCGAGCACTTCGTCGACGTAGCGCAGCTCGTGGCCGCCCTCCATCAGGCGCAGGCCGAGCTCGGCATCCTCGCAGATGCACCACTCGCCCCAGCCGCCGGCCTGCTCGAGCGCCTTCCTGCGCACGAGCGTCATCGTGCCGTGCTGGATGATCGCGTTGCGCTCGTTGCGATGGTGCATGCCGATGCGGAAGAAGCCCTCGAACTCCCAGTTCGCCATGCGCCGGAACGGGCTCGACTGGAACTCCCGGTGCGCCTGCGGCGCCTGCACGACGGCGACGTCCGCGTCGGCGAAGTGCGCGACGAGCCGCCGCAGCCACTGCGGATCGACCGCGTAGTCGGCGTCGACCACTCCGATCGCCTGCGCGCGCGGGTCGGTCATGCGCAGTGCAAAGTTGAGCGCGCCCGCCTTGAATCCCGGCCATTTCGGCAGGTGGAAGAACCGGAAGCGCGGTCCGAGCGTCGCGACGTGCGCCGCGAGCGGCTTCCACAGCGCCTCGTCCGCGGTGTTGTTGTCGACGACGATCACCTCGAAGTTCGCGTAGTCGAGGCGCGCGAGCGAGTCGAGCGTGAGGATCACCATCTCGGGCGGCTCGCTGCACGCCGGCAGGTGGATCGACACGAACGGCTCGGGCGCGCCGGCGAGGAGCGGCACCGACCGGAACTCGCGGCGCCAGCCCCGCGCCCACAGCGTCTCGACGAACTCGAAGCCCTGCGCGAGCAGCACCGCCAGCATCGCCGCCGCGCCGGGGAGGAGCACGGCGAGCGCGATCCAGTCGACGGGGCGCAGGTAGAACTCGAGCGGGATCGCGGCGAGCCACACGAGCGTCGCCGCTGCGACCTGGATCAGCGCGCCGAAGGCCACCAGGCCGGCGAGCTTCAGCCGACGGAACGCGAGCGCGAACCACAGCACGAACGGCGCGGCGAGGAGGGTCGCCGCGAGCGCCTTCCGGCGCCAGGCCGGGTCGGGCTCGACCGGGCCCGCGAACGCGAACTTCGGCGTGCGGTCGGCGTGGGCGATGCCCCAGTAGGCGCCGGTGCGGCCCTCCGCGGTCTGCTTCCACGGCTGGTCGAACATCTCCATCAGGTAGTAGTCGAGGCGCTCGCCCGCCGTGCGCGCGAGGAACTCGCGCACGAAGCGCGCCTGCTCCGCCGGCGAGGCGACCGCGCCGCCGACCCGGTCGCCGCGGCTCGGCCAGCCGATCTCGCCGATCACGATGCGCTTCTTCGGGAACGCGCGCTTCAGCTCCTCGTAGCGCGCGAGCGCATAGTCGACCGCGTGCGCGCGCGGCACGCCCTCCCAGTAGGGCAGCAGGTGCACGGTGATGAAGTCGACCTGGCGCGCGAGCTCGGGGTAGCGCAGCCACACGTGCCACGGCTCGGCAGTCGAGACCGGCTTCTTCGCGAACCGCTTGACGCGCTTGAGGTACGCGACGAGCTCGTCGACCGCGAGGTCGCCGCGCAGGACCGACTCGTTGCCGACCATGATGCGCTCGACCGCCGGGTTGTCGCGGGCGGCGTGCACCGCGGCGGCGACCTCGATGTCGTTGTTGTCGACCCGCTTGTCGAGCCACGCGCCGAGCGTGACCCGGAGGCCCCGGTCGCGCGCGAGCGCGGCGACGGCGCGGTTCTCGACCGCGCTGTAGGTCCGGATCCGGCCGGTGACCGCGGCGACCCGGTCGAGGTCGGCGGCGAGCTCCTCGTCGGTCGGGAACCGGCCGCGCGTCGGGTCCTGGTCGCGCTGGAATCCGCTGTACGCCACGCCGGCGACCGATCCTTCCCAGTCGGGCAGGTCGAGCGACGGGTTGAGCCCGGTCCAGGCGCCGAGGTTGAGCGCCGCGACGAGCGCCGTCACCGAAAGCGCGGTCACGAAGCCGGCGAGGCGGCCGGGCGTGCCGGGGCGCGGAAGCGCGGGGGCGTGCGAACGGATCACTGGGCTCATCGATCGAATGAATGGGGAGCCGCAACAACGCGGCTCGGAAAGTTGGGGTTGAGCTCCGGGAGAGCAAGCCCGATGCCACCCGTGGCATAGTGCCCGCAGGCCGGGAAAAGTTCCGCGCGCCGGTGGGCTGTCAGCGCGCGCGGACGATACCCGAGCGCGCGGAGCGCGCCTAGTGTCTCCCGCCCCCGACATTGACCGGTGATACCCGTCGTTCCCCCGACGCTCGCGATCGCCGCCGCCGCGATTGCCGCTGCGGCGCTACGGTTCCTGGTCGTCGAACCGGAGGCCACCGCGCACCTCTGCAGCGCGCCGGGCGCGCCGTGGTGGTGCGTGGCGCGGGCCGCCGCGATCGCCGCGTTCTCGACCGGCGCGCTCGCGGCGGCGGCGGTCCTTGCCGGGGTGGTCGCGACCGTCACCCGCCGCGCGGGCGCGGCGCTCGCCGCCGTCGCCCTCGGGGTCGCGGGCCTCGTCCTATATTCGGTCGAGGCCGGCGCGGTCGGGCTGCTGCTCGGCCTGCTCGCGCTCGCTCGCCCGCGAACGATCGGCACGGGCCGGGGCTGACGCGGGCGCGCCGCCGGCGCGGGCGCCCCGCCGATCGGCGGCCTGCAGGTACTGCGCGACGGTCTGGGTCGGCACCCGGCCGCGGCGGTAGCTCTTCGGCTGGTGGTAGATGCTGCGGTAGAAGTCGCAGCTCGCGCAGACCGGACGGAACCGACCCGCCTGCTGCTCGTCGATGATCCGGCGGTACTCGGCGTTGCGCGCGCTGAGGATCTCCGCGAGCGGCCGCGCGTCGACGTGCCCGATGGCGAGAGTCGCGTCCACGTCCCGGCAGGCGCATGCGTTCACCACCCCGGTCGCCATCACCTGCACCGAGTCGAACAGCTTGACGCACGCGCCGGCCTTCACCGTGTCCTCCGCGGCGGCGACGCGCATGTCGAGGCCGGCGACGTCGGCCTGCGTGACGTAGCCACCCCAGTTGTTATACATCCCGTGCGAGGCGTTGACCGCCACGCCCGCGGCGCGGAACCGCGCGAGCAGGCGCATCAGGTCGGTCGCGTCGGCCGCCGGCGCGTCGAACGTGGACCGGTGCCCGATCGACAGGCGGAACGGCCAGCGCGCGCGGCGCTCGAGCACCGTCTCGAGGTTCGCCAGCAGGCGCCGGTAGATCTTCGGGGTCGACTTGGTGATCGCGACGAAGCTCGCCTCGTCGTGGCCGTAGACGCTGATCGTCATGCGCTCGAACTTGCCGAGATCCGCCAGGCGCAGCAGCTGCTCGCGCGTCGGGATGGTCAGGTTGGTGAAGAAGTGGTAGCCCCTCACCCCGGGATGGGCCTCGAGCAAGGCGAGCTTCTCGAAGAGGTGCCGGTCCATGAACACGTCGCCGGTGCACGGCGTGAGGTGGAACCGGTCAAAGCCGAGGCCGAGTGCCTGCGCGACCACCCGCCCGAAGGTCTCGTTCGCCATGGTCACCTTCGGCGCGCGCTTCTTCTCGTAGGCGCAGAACCGGCACTTCAGGTTGCAGACGCTGGTCGTCTCGATGTTGAACGCGCCGAGATCGACCGGGATGAACTCGCGCCGGAGCCTCCGGTTCGCGGCGATCTCCGCCCGGACGACGACGTTTTTCAGCTTGTGCTCGAGGACGCGCAGCCGCATGGGCACGGCAACCCGATTCCGGATGCGCGCAGGATAGCAGCACCCCCCGCCTGCCGGCGGTGCGACGCCGGCGCTTCCTCCTTCACGTCAGAGGGTCTAGCGCGCGCACGCGCGTCGCGACACACCGACGGTCGCGGCCAGGACGACGCACAGGGCGGCCCATGCGAGCGCGTCGGTGTTGGCCAGCGTCTCGCGCCAGACGATCACCGGCGCGCAGAGCGCGAGCACCGCCGCCAGGACCCGCTCCTCGCGACCGACCGCCGCGGCGCGTGGGGCCGCTCCGGTCAGCCACGCGAGCAGCGCGAAGCCGGCCGTCGGCGCCGCAAACGCCGCGAGCGGAAAGTCGCGGTAGCGCGGATCGACCGCGAGGCCGAGCGCCACGAGCGCCGCGCCAAAGAGCACGGCGAAGCGCAGGGTGCCGAGCACGCGCTCGGACGTCGACCAGGCCGACGCGTCGGTGCGCAGCCAGCGAGCGATGTCCACTGCGGGTGCGGGCGAGTCGCCCGGCCGGCCGTCGAGCCGGCGCGCGATCGCGAGCGCGCACAGCGACGCGGCCGCCAGGGCGAGCACGGAGAAGCCGCCGCCGACCGTGCATTCGAACGCATCGCGGCACGCGTTTCGCACGGCGTGCCACTGGGCCGCCGCGCCGACTCCGAGCGTGCCGCCCGCGGCGATCAGGAACGCGCCCCCGAACCGTCGCGGCGCCCAGCCGAGGACGAGCAGCGCGAGCGCGCCGAGCCCGCCCGCCGCCCACCCCGTCGCCGCATCGCGGGCAGGCGGGACGGGACCTTGCAGCGGAAACTTCGGCCCTGCGTCCGCGTCGAGGAGCCCCCAGAACCCGCCGACGGTGCCTTCGAGCCGGCGCTTCCACGGCTGGTCGAACGCCTCGATCGCGTTGTAGCGCACGCCGTGCCGCGCCGCGGCGCCGGCGAACTCGCGGATGAAGCGCGCCTGGTTCGCGGGCGAGGGCACCGCGTTCTCGCGCCGCCGTCCCGCGCTTGGCCACCCCACCTCGCCGACCAGGACGGCCTTGCCGGGAAACGCCGCACGTACCCGCTCGTGGACGCGCAGCACGTGCTCGACCGCGCGATCGACCGGCTGCGGCTCGTCTTCCCAGTAGGGGAGCATGTGGACGGTGACGAACGAGACCGCGTCCGCGAGCGCGGGGTTGCGCAGCCAGAACTCCCACACGTCGGCGTAGGTCACCGGGACCGGGGTCGCGGCGCGCACGCGCTCGATGTAGGCGCGCAGCCCCGCGACCGGTTGCTCGCGCCGAAGCAACACCTCGTTGCCGACGACCACCGCGTCGATGACGTCGCTGTCGCGGCGGAGCACCTCGAGGGCGCGCGCGATCTCGCGCTCGTTCTCGGCGGCGTCGCGGCCGATCCAGACGCCGAGCAGGACGCGCAGGCCGCGGCTGCGTGCCAGCCGGGGCACCGCGTCGAGGCCCTGGTCGACCGAGTAGGTGCGCACGCAGCCGGCGAGGGGGGCGAGCGCCGCGAAGTCCGCGTCGATCTGCGCCTCGGTGGCGCGCGTGCCCGCCACGAGCGGCGACTGGCCGGGATGGCGGAAGGGGGCGTAGGACACGCAGGGCAGGCGGTCCGACGGCGCGTCGGCGATCGACGCGGGACGGCCCGCGCCAACCCACCAGGCGATGCTCCAGAGCGCGCCCGCGGCGGCGAGCGCGAGCACGACGACCCGCTTCACGGCGCCCCCTTGGCGCGAAAGGGGCGCCAGTGTGCCACGGGCGCAGGCTAGCGCGCCGCGGCGTGCGTCTCCACGAAGCGCTGGAGCACGAGCTTGAGCATCGCCGCGTGGTCGAGCTCGCCGCGCGCGCGGGCGGTGTCGATGTCCTCGGCGATCATCGCCTTGATGCGCAGCTCGCCTTCCGGCGTGTGCACCAGGTAGTTGCCGAGCTCGAGCGCCGCCATCTCGGTGAGGTGCTCGTGCTCGGCGATCGCGAGCACCTCGTCCTCGGTGAGCTCGCAGAGTCCGAGGCAGTCCTGCAGCGTCAGCATGGGGCCTCCGCGGTCGCGGTGGGACTGAAGGGGAGAGACGAAAGCCTGAGCCTCGCGCGCGCGAAATGCAAGACGCGGTGCGGCACGACCGTCGCTAGAATGCCCGCGACCGGGACAGGGAGACGGCGATGCGGGCGGGCGTGATCGGGATCGGGGCGATGGGAATGGGTGTCGCGAGGCGGCTGCTCGCACGCGGCTACACCGCGCACGTGCGCGACATCCGGCGCGATGCGGAGGACGAGGCGCGCGCGGCCGGCGCGACCGTGTGCGCGTCGCCGGCCGAGGTGGCCGCGGCGTGCCCGGTCGTGATCACGCTGGTGGTCGACGCCGACCAGACCGAAGAGGTCGTGTTCGGGCGACACGGCGTCGCCGAAGGCATGCAATCGGGCGGTGTGCTGGTGATGTGCAGCACGGTGTCGCCCGATTTCTCCGGCCCGCTCGCCGAGCGGCTCGCCCCGCGCGGGATCCTCGCGCTCGACGCGCCCGTCTCGGGCGGCCCGGCGCGGGCGCTCGACGGCACGATGTCGATGATGATCGCGGGTGAGACAGCGGCGTTCGAGAAGGCGCGCGCGGTGCTCGAGACGATCTCGGGGAAGCGCTTCCGCGTGAGCGCGCGCACCGGCGACGGCTCGAAGATGAAGCTCGTCAACAACCTCATGGCCGGGATCAACCTCGCGGCGGCGTGCGAGGGAATGGTGTTCGGACTGAAGCTCGGCCTCGATCCTCAGACCATTTTCGATGTCGTGAGCGCGAGCTCCGGCGCGAGCTGGGCGTTCGGCGACCGGATGCCGCGCGTGCTCGCGGGCGACTACTCGACCAAGGCGGCGGTGGACATCCTGACGAAGGATCTCGGGCTCGCGCTCGAGGCGCGCGCCGCCGCGCGCGCGGCGCTGCCGATCGGCGCCGCCGCGCGCCAGGCGTTCATCGCCACCAGCGCGCTCGGGCACGGCCAGGACGACGACGCGGCGGTGGCGAAGTACTACGCGCGGGTGGCGGGCGTCGAGCTGCCGCGCGGCTAGATCTTCTTCTCGCGCCCCGCCCAGTACGGCTCGCGCATCTCGCGCTTGAGCGTCTTCCCTGCCGCGCTCCGCGGGAAGTCCTTCATGACTACGACCTCCGACACGCGTTGATAGCGCGCACCGACGCGCTCGTTGATCCAGTCCCGCAACGCCTCCGCGGTGGACGTTGCGCCCTCGCGCAGGATCACCGCGGCGACCGGCGTCTCGCCCCACTTGTCGTGCGGCACGCCGAACACCGCGACCTCGCGCACGTCCGGGTGCCGGATCGCGACCTCTTCCACGTCCTTCGGGTAGATCTTCATCCCGCCCGAGTCGATCATGTCCTTCAAGCGGTCGACGAGATAGAGGTACCCCTCCTCGTCGACGTACCCCATGTCTCCGGAATGCACCCAGCCGTCGCGGATCGTCTGCGCGGTCAGGTCGGGACGCTTGTAGTAGCCCGCCATCTTGATCGGGGTGATCCCGCAGATCTCGCCGATCTCCCTTGGTGCGCACTGCGTGCCGTCCTCGCGCAGGATGCGCATCGCGCTCGACGGCAGAGGGACGCCGACCGAGCCCGACTTGCGCACCGCATCGGTGCGGTCGAGGATCGTGATGAAACCTTCGGTGAGGCCGTACAGCTCGTAGAAGCGGTTCGGCAGGAGCGCGTTCAGCTTGTCCTTGTGCTCCTGGAGGAGCGGCGCGCCGAGCGACAGGATGCACTCGAGCGAGGCGAGCTTCTGCGGGGAGAAGTTCGGCGCTCCGAGCAGCGCGATGATCTGCGCCGGCACGAGCATCACGTGCGTGACGCGCTCGCGCGCGATCGTCTCGATCATCGCGGCGGCGTCGAACTGCGGCATCAGCACGTAGCGGGCGCCGTTCCAGAACGTCGGCATCATCGTGACGAACGCGCCGTTGAACACGATCGCGCCGGCGTGCAGGGTGACCGACTCCGGCGTCATCCTGAATGCCGCACCCATCAGGAAGCAGTACATGGACCGGGTGAAATGCGTGTGCATGATGCCCTTCGGCGTCCCGGTCGTGCCGCTCGTGAACATGATGTTGAAGAGGTCCTCGGCCGTGCACGCGGCCGGGACGAGCGCGTCGGGCTGCGCCGCGCACCCCGCGCGATAGTCGGCGAAGCCGTCGGCCGCGCCGTCGGCGAGCAGCACGTGCGCGGGAAGGTCCGCGCGGATCTGAGCCACGACCGGCAGCATCGAGCGCTGCGTCACCACGCACTTCGCATCCGACCCGCGCACGAGGCTCGCGAGCCCGGGCCCCATCAGCAGCGGCGACAGCGGCACCAGCACCGCGCCTACCGTCGGGATCGCCCAGTACAGCTCGAGGAGCTCGAGCGAGTTGGCGAGCACGGTCGCGACCTTGTCGCCCTTGCCGATGCCGAGGGCGCGCAGGAGATTCCCGGCGCGCGCGACGCGCGCCCAGAACTGCGCGTAGGTGAGGCGCTCGCTCTCGAAGACGACGGCGACCTCGTCCGCCCGGTAGCGCGCGTGGCGCTGGATGAGCGTCGCAAGCTCGATCATGGCTGCCTTTCCTCAGGGGTGTGCCGGCGCACGGTACGACATGAGTCCGGCCAGTGCAACGGCAGTGAACGCCGCGCCGGCATAGAAGGTCGCGGGCGGTCCGAGTGCCTGCCAGAGCGCTCCCGCCAGCACGCTTGCCATGAGGAGCGCGAGGCCGGACACGAGATTGAAGATCCCGAACGCCGTCCCGCGCAGGTCTTCGGGGGCGGCCGCGGCGACGAGCGTCGCGAGAACGCCCTGGGTGAGGCCCATGTGCAGTCCCCACAGCGCCACGCCGGCGAAGAGCATCGGCGCCGACGCGGCGGCGGCCAGGACGAGATCGGCCGCGACCAGCGCGGCCAGCCCCCAGAAGAGCAGCGCACGGCGGTGACCGCGGTCGAATGCGATGCCGGCCGGATAGGAAACGCCGGCGTACACGGCGCTCATCACCACCATCACCGCCGGCGCCCACGCGACCGCGAGTCCGAGGTCGGCGGCGCGAAGCACGAGGAATGCCTCGCTGAAGCGCGCGAGCGTCAGCACGGCCCCGAGCGCCACGACCAGCCAGTAGCGGCTCGTGAGCCGGCGCGCGTCGGGGAGGCGAATCGGCGCACGCGCGAGCGTGCGCCCTGCGCGCGCCGGCTCGCGCACCGCGACCAGCAGCACGAGTACAGCGAGCGCCGCCGGGACCACGGCGACCCACATGGCGGTGCGCAGGTCGGCGAGCAGCCACGCCAGCAGCACGATCCCGAGGAGCGGGCCGAGCACCGCGCCGACGGAATCGAGCGACTGGCGCAGCCCGTAGGCGGCGCCGCGGAGCCCCTCGGGCACCAGGTCCGCGACCAGCGCATCGCGCGGCGCCACGCGGATGCCCTTGCCGACGCGGTCGAGAAAGCGTGCGGCGAACACCCAGGCGACCGACGGGGCGAGCGGAAAGAGGGGTTTGGAGATTGCGGCGAGACCGTAGCCGAGGACGAGGAGGCGCTTGCGCCTTCCGAGCCAGTCGCTCGCTGCGCCGGAGAACACCTTGACCATCGCTGCGGTGGCTTCGGCGATCCCTTCGACCAGCCCGACCGTCACCATGCTCGCCCCGAGCACGGCCGTCATGAAGACCGGCAGCAGCGCGTGGATGAGCTCCGAGGAGACGTCCGTCAGCAGCGAGACGGCGCCGAGCGCCCAGACCGAGCCGGGAAGCGCGCCGAGACGCACGGCGCCGCCGACGGCAGAAGGCTGGTCGCTGCGCACCGCCGCGGGCGCGCTATGGCGCCAGGCGCTCGATGATCCAGCCCGCGCCGTCCCTGCGGTAGCGGAGGCGATCGTGCAGGCGCGAGGGACGGCCCTGCCAGAACTCGAACCCGTCGGGCGCGAGGCGGTAGCCGCCCCAGTGCGGCGGGCGTGAGGGGCTGATGCCGTGGCGCAGGCCCATCTCCGCCACGCGCGCCATCAGCGCGCCCTTGCCGAGCGGCTGGCTCTGCGGCGACGCCCACGCGCCGATGCGGCTTGCGAGCGGCCGGGTCGCGAAGTACTCGTCGGACTCGGCGGCCGAAGCCCTCTCGATCGCCCCGTCGATGCGCACCTGCCGCTCGAGTTCGGCCCAGAAGAAGAGGAGCGACGCGTGCGGGTTGCCGGCGAGCTCGCGCCCCTTGCGGCTCTCGTAGTTGGTGAAGAACACGAACCCGCGCGCATCGAAGCCCTTCAGCAGCACCATGCGCGAGGAGGGCCGGCCGTCGGCGCCGACCGTAGAGAGCGCCATCGCGGTCGGCTCGGGGAGCTCGCTCTTCAGCGCCTCGCCGAACCACTTGCCGAACTGCGCGATCGGGTCGCGATCGACGTCGGACTCGTCGAGGCTCTCGCGGCTGTACTCGCGGCGCAGGCGGGCGATGTCCATGGGCACGGCGATTCTACCGTGCGCGGCGCTAGAATCCGGCGCACCGATGGGCGTGACCGACTACGAGCACGGCATCAGCGCGATCGACGGGTCGTACCTGCGCCCGCTGCTGATGGCGGTGCACGCGATTATTGAGGGCGACCGCGCGGCGATCGTCGACCCGGGTACCAACGCTTCGGTGCCACTGATCCTGGAAGCGCTGGCGGCGAGGGGCATCCGGCCGGCACAGGTGGACTACGTGGTCCTCACGCACATCCACCTGGACCATGCAGGGGGCTCAGGCCTGCTGATGCGCGCGCTCCCGAACGCGACGCTCACCGTCCACCCGCGCGGCGCCCGCCACATGGCCGATCCGACGCGGCTCGTTGCGGGCACGATCGGCGTGTACGGCGAGGCCGAGACGCGGCGCCTGTACGGCGACATCGTTCCGGTCCCGCCGGCGCGGATCCTCGAGACGCCCGACGGCGCGTCGATCCGCCTGAATGGCCGCGTTCTGAGCTTCCACGAGACCTTCGGGCACGCGCGGCACCACGTCGCGATTCACGATGCCGCCTCCGGCCACGTGTTCGCCGGCGACACGTTCGGGCTGTCGTACCCGGAGCTCGACTGGCAGGGGCGGCGCTTCGCGTTCGCGACCTCGAGCCCGACGCAGTTCGATCCGGCGCCCTACCACCGCTCGCTCGACCTGATCGCGCGGCTCGCGCGCGGCGCGGTGTATGTGACGCACTACGGCCAGGTGCGCGACATCGCGGCGCGCCTCGAGACGCTGCACCGCCAGGTGGACGCGCTCGCCGCGGTCGGGTTGCGCGAGCAGGACGCGGGGTCCGGGCGCCGCGCGCGGCTGTGGCAGGGCGTGAAGGCGCTGTTGCTCGACGAGGTGCGCCGCTACGGCGCGCCGTTCACCGAGGCGCAGGTGATGGCCGCCTACGGGCAGGACGTCGACCTCAACGCCGACGGCCTGGTCGCGTGGCTCGACGCGCTCGCCGCCGCCCCGGGTCAGAGGCCGTAGCGGAAGCTCAGCAGGAGCTCGTTCGCGCGCAGCTTGCCGGTGAGCGGCGTGGTGTAGTTCGCGGCGTTGAACGCCGAGCCGGAGGTCGCCGGCCCCGCCTCCTTGACGATCTTGCCCAGGTCCACGTACCGGTAGCCGATCTCCATCACCCAGTTGTTGGCGAGCGTCACGTCGGCACCGACCGTCAGCTGCCACGCGGTTCCCGACCACGATCCGCCCGGCAGACCGCCGGAGGACGGGAACGCGCCCGCGTCGTTCCACATCAGATGGTCCATCTTGTTCTTCGTCCAGCCGATGCCGCCGCCGACGAACGGCTTCACGCGTCCGGCGATGGTGTAGGGAATGTCGTAGTAGCCGTTCAGGAGGATGGCGTTGGAGTTGACCTGCGGGTCGAACGTCGTCCCGGCCGGGTCGTCGCCCTTGAGGTTGTAGCCGCTGCGGTTCTGGTAGGTCAGGTCGACGCGAAACCCCATCGGCAGCCGGTAGCCGACGCCGACGCCGAGGATGACCGACGAGCCGAGCGAGTTCAGGGTGCCGTTGCACGTCGTGCCGGTCGCCGGCTGGAGCACGCAGTTCGGGCTCGATGGGTCGTCGTCCTTCATGCCCGCGTTCCGCGCCCAGGACCAGCCCGTGTCGAGCTTGACGTAGGCGCCTCTGAGGGGCGACGGTGCCGCCGCCGGCGGCTGGGACGGCACCGGGGTCGCAGTCGGCGGCGGAAGCGGCGTGCGGACCTCCTGCGGCGATCGCGCCGGCGCCTGCTGCGTCGGCTGCGGCGGGGCCTGGGTCATGGCCTGTTGCGACGCGCAGCCTGCGAGCACGGCACATGCCAAGGCGATCGATAGAGCGGCGACGCGCGACATCGAGTCCTCCCATTCTCGCGCCCGGTGCGCTGGCGCTTCGACGCGGCGCGCGGGCTCCAACGCTGGCGTTTAGTCCTCGCGCGTCGCGCCGTCAAGGCGCGGGACGGTGCTAGAGCGGGAATTCTGCGCACGCGCGAGGATCAGCCCGGTGCCGACGAGAACGAGCGCCCCGCCGGCAAGCATCGGCGCGGTGACCGCCTCGCCGAGGAACACCGCGCCCCAGAGCATCCCGAACACCGGAATGAGAAACGTGACGGTGAGCGCGCGCGCCGGCCCGACGTCGGTGATCAGGCGGAAGTACAGGAGGTAGGCGACGCCCGTGCAGAGCACGCCCAGGGCGACGGCGGCCCAGAGCGCGTCGGCGGTCGGCAGTCCCGCCGGGGGTGCGGCGAGCGCGAAGGGAAGAAGCACCGCGGCGGCCGCGACGTTGCTCCCGCCGGCGAGCACCGCCGGATCGACCGCGTACGACTGCCGCTTCACGTACGCGCTCGCCAGTGCGTAGCAAAGCGCGGCGGCGAGGGCCGCAAGGGCCGCCGCCACGGCGGTCGGGGTCGCCGCGATCGGACCCAGTCCCACGAGCATCGCAACGCCGGCGAGCCCCGCGACGAGGCCGAGCGCCGCGCGCGCGGTGATCCGGTCGCCGAACCACGCGGCCGCGACGACCGCGCCGAAGAGCGGCGCGGTCGCGTTCAGGACCACCAGGTAGGAGGCCGGCAGGTGGTACGCGCTCCATGCGAAGAGCACGAACGGCGCCGCGGAGTTGAGCACGCCGACGACGGTGAAGTGGCGCAAGTTGCGTGCGAGCTCGAGCCGCCTGCCGGAGAGCGCGAGCACGAGCGCGATGGTCGCCCCGGCGAGGACCAGCCGGGTCTCCGCGGTGCCGATGGCGCCGAGGGAGACGACCGCGATGCGAATGAGGATGAATGAAGCGCCCCAGATCGCGGCGAGGGCGACGAGGCGGGCGAGGTCGGCGGGGCGCATCGAGGACGCTGGAGGCGATCTGGGGTCTGACTCGGGGAATCTACAAAGGGGCGTTGCCCCTTTGTTCGTTCGGGCAAGCGCCCCAGATCGCGGCGAGGGCGACGAGGCGGGCGAGGTCGGCGGGGCGCAACGCGCGGCGCTACGGCGCGGCCCGCTCGCGCTCGAGCAGCTTGCGCTTGCGCGCCACGCCCCAGCGATAGCCACTGATCCCGCCGTCCGCGGCGATCACGCGATGGCACGGAATCGCGAGTGCGACCGGGTTCGTCGCCACGGCGCGCGCTACGGCGCGCGCCGCGCGCGGCATGCCCACGCGGCGCGCGAGCGCGCCGTAGGAGACCGTCGCGCCGGAGGGAATCTCCTGCAGGGCGCGCCACACCCGCTGCTGGAACGCCGTGCCGCGCACGTCGAGCGGCAGGTCCAGCCCGCGCGCCGGCGCCGCGACGAACGCGCCGATCGCGGCGAGCCAGCCCCCGAGCTCGGCGTCGGCGCCGACGAGCGTCGCGCGCGCGAAGCGCCGGCCGAGGCGCTCGACGAGCTCGGCCCGGCTCGCGCCGAGCTCGAGCGCGCACACGCCGCGCGCGGTGGCGGCGACCGCGAGCCAGCCGAGCGCGGTGCGCGCATAGCCGCAGCGGATGACCGCCCCCGGCGCGCCGTTGCGGTAGGCGCCCGGGGACATGCCGAGGAGGCGGTCGGCGCGCTCGTACACGCGGCTGGGGCTGCCGTAGCCGGCGTCGTAGAGGGCGGCGTCGACGGCCGTGCCCTGGCCGAGCGCCTCCTGCAGCCGGGCGCGGCGCCGCGCGGCGTGGTACTCGCGCGGGCTCACGCCGACGATGCGCTTGAACTGGCGCTGGAAGTGGAACCGGCTCAACCGCGCCTCGCGCGCGAGCGCCGCGAGCGTCGGCGGCCCCTCGGCGCGGTCGATCGCGCGGCACGCCGCCAGCACACGGTCGCGCACGTCGGCCTCCGGCGACACGCTGCGTCCGGGATGGCAGCGCCGGCAGGCCCGGAAGCCCGCGCGCTCGGACGCTGCGACGGTGTCGAAGAGCCGCACGAGCTCGGGGCGCGGG
>CAZIXQ010000029.1:23013-25215 GCA_964543155.1 uncultured Enterobacteriaceae bacterium | reverse complement strand
ATGAGGACGCGCCCTCAGGCCAGGGCGGGCGGCGCTGGCAGTCCTGGGCGGACTTCTTCGCCTATTGGCTGAAACGGCCCGACTTTGCGCGCTATGTCGAGAACAACCTGCAGGGCGAGGACCCGGCGTTCACGGCGTTCGTGCGCGGGGAGCTGGCGAAACGGGCGTAGGAGGGAGCCGCGCAAAGGCGCTTGCGGCCTTGCTCGGGAACGCCGCGACGATAAAATCGCAGGTCGAGGGTGGCGACGAGGGATCAAGGCGCAAGGCTCGCGCGCGGGGCGGGCCCTCGCCTCACGTCTCCTCGAACTCGACGAGCAGCGCGCCGTCCTTCACCTGGTCGCCGGCCTTGGCGCGGAACGCTTTGACGACGCCGTCATGCGGCGCCTTGATCGCGTGCTCCATCTTCATCGCCTCCATGACGAGAAGGACGGCGCCGGCCGCGACGCGCTCGCCGGGCTTGGCCTTGAGCAGCGTGACGACGCCCGGCATCGGCGCGTTCAAGGAGCCTTCCGCCGAATGGCCGCCCATGGCGCCGGAAAGCACGTCCGGGTGGTCGACGTCAGCGAATTCGGCGCCGATGAAGACGCGGCTGCGGGTCCCGTTCGGAACCACCGTCGCAAGGAAGGTTTCCTCATCGATGGTGAGGCGGATGTCCGCGCCGATGCGTTCGGCGGCGAAGCGGAACCGGCGCGCGCCGTCCGCCGGCGCCGGGGCGGAAGGCGGCGCGTCCGCCCTTTTCCGCCGGCCGGCCGCGGTCGCGGCCCTGTCGATTTCGGCCTCGAATCCGCCATCGGTCCTGAAGACGCGCGCGATCGCCGCCTCCCCCTCGATCGCGATCCAGAAGGCCCATTTGCCCGGCTTGTTGAGGCGGAAGCCTGAGAGAGACTCCCAGGGGTCCGGCGAGGCCGGCGCGCCGAGCACGAGATCGGCGAGCGCGGCGGCCAGAACGCGCGTGTCGTCGATGCGCTTTGCAAACAGCGTCGCTTCATGCTCGGCGATGTAGCGCGTCGAGACATCGCCCTTGATGAAGTCGACGTCGGCGGCGAGCCGGTGCAGGAAGCGCGCGTTGGTCTCGAGGCCGGCGACGCGGATCTCGGCGAGCGCGCCCCGGAGGCGGGCGAGCGCTTCCTCGCGCGTCCGCCCGTGGCGGATGATCTTGGCGATCATCGGGTCGTAGAAGGGGGTGATCTCCTGGCCCTCCTCGACGCCGGAATCGGCGCGCGGCCCCGCCGGCAGGCGCAAGGTCGTCAGCGCGCCCGTAGACGGCGCAAAGCCGTTGTCGGGGTTCTCGGCGTAGAGGCGCGCCTCGAAGGCATGACCTTGTTCGCGGATGTCCGCCTGCTCGAGCGCGAGGCCTTCGCCGGCGGCGACGCGCAATTGCAGTTCGACGAGATCGACGCCCGTGATCTCCTCCGTCACCGGATGCTCGACCTGAAGGCGCGTGTTCATCTCCATGAACCAGACGCCGTCACGTCCGTCATAGAGGCACTCGACCGTGCCGGCGCCGCGATAATCGACCGCCTTGCCGGCGTTGACGCCGATCGCATGGAGACGCGCGCGCACCGCATCGGGAAGGCGCGGCGCCGGCGCCTCCTCGATCACCTTCTGGTGGCGGCGCTGCACCGAGCAGTCGCGCTCGAAGAGGTACACGCAGTTGCCCCGCGTGTCGGCGAAGACCTGGATCTCGATGTGCCGCGGGCGGCGCAGGTACTTCTCCACCAGGACCTTGTCGTCGCCGAACGCGGCGGCCGCCTCGCGCTTGCACGAGGCGAGCGCGGCGGCGAAATCGTCCGCCCGCTCGACGATGCGCATGCCCTTGCCGCCGCCGCCCGCGGAGGCCTTGATCAGCACCGGGTAGCCGATGCGGTCGGCCTGGCCCTGCAGGTACTTCGCGTCCTGCTCGTCGCCGTGATACCCGGGCACGAGCGGCACGCCGGCCATCTCCATGATCGCCTTGGCCGCGCTCTTCGACCCCATCGCGCGGATCGCGGCGGCCGGCGGGCCGACGAACACGACGCCGGCCCTCTCGCAGGCGGCGGCGAAGTCCTCGTTCTCGGACAGGAAGCCGTAGCCCGGGTGGATCGCCTGTGCCCCCGACCGGCGCGCCGTCTCGAGGATGCGGTCGCCGCGAAGGTAGCTCTCCTTCGCCGCGGCGGGGCCGACGAGGTACGCCTCGTCGGCGGCGCGCACGTGCTGCGCGCC
>CAZIXQ010000029.1:0-23003 GCA_964543155.1 uncultured Enterobacteriaceae bacterium | reverse complement strand
GCGATCGGCCTCCGAGTACACCGCGACGGTCCGGATGCCGAGCCGGCGCGCGGTGCGGATCACGCGGACAGCGATCTCGCCGCGGTTCGCAATGAGGAGCTTGGTGAACATCGGCTCAGGCAGGCAGCAGCCGGAAGCGTCTGCCTGTGCGCGTGCGGTACGCCTCGAAGTCGCGACGGTCGATCGTGAACACCTCGGAGATGCCGGTCTTCTCGGCGAGCAGGACGAGCGTCGCGTCGGCCAGGTCCATCTGCGCGTAGCGTCCGATCAGCTCGTCGAGCCGCGGGATGTCCTCGGTCGCAAGGTCTGCAACACGTATCCCACCGCGGCGAATGAACTTGAGCAGGGCGCGCTTGCCGTCCTGCCCGAGGAAGTGGCAGGCCTCGGCGACGACCGGCCAGGTGCTGACGAGCGCGGCCGGGTTCGCCTCGACCACCTGCTTCGCCGCGACGTGATTCCTGTCGCGCGCCTGGAAGAGCGCCACCAGCGGACCGGCATCAACGATGATGCTTCGCACGGAGCTTTCCGCGGATCAGCTCCTTCACCCGCGCCGACGCGTTGACGACCTCGGGCTGCGAGCGATCGGCGCCGAAGAGATCCTTCCCGAGCTCCCACGCGGTCGGGGCAGGTCGCCGCCGTCGGTGGCGAACGAGATACTCGCTGACGCTCTCGCGAATCACGGCGCTCGCGGTCTTTCCGGTTTCGGCGCAATAGCGCTCGATGTCCTTCTCGAGCTCCACTCCCAGGCGTAGAGACTTTGGCATGACGCTCGCCTCTGCGATACAAACTGGACAAAGTGTATCACGTCGGTCGCCGTAGCCCGTTCACTTGGACCTCCGTCTCGCCTTGGTGCCGCCCCTCGCCTGAGCCGGCACCCACGCCGGCTTGCGCTTCTCCAGGAACGAGCGGATGCCCTCCTTGCCCTCGTCGGAGGCGCGCGCGGTGGCGATGCGGGTCGCGGTGTCGCCGATCAGGTCCTCGTCGATCGCGCGGCCGGCGACGGCGCGGATGAGGTCCTTCGTCGCCGCGTGCGCCGCCGGGCCGCCCTGGACCAGGTGGCCCAGGAGCGCGTTGACCGTCCCGTCGAGCTCCGCGTCGAGGCAGATCTCCTGCACGAAGCCGATGCGATAGGCCTCGGCGGCGGGGAAGCGCTCGGCGGTCAGCATGTAGCGGTGCGCGGCGCGCGCGCCCATCGCGGCGATGACGTACGGGCTGATCGTCGCGGGGATCAGGCCGAGCTTCGCTTCGGACAGGCAGAACTCCGCGCCGTGCGCGGCCACCGCGATGTCGCATGCGGCGACGAGCCCCATCCCCCCGGCGAATGCGGGGCCGTGCACGCGCGCGACGGTCGGCTTCTTCATCGTGTGCAGCAGGTGGAGCATGCGCGCGAGCGCGAGCGCATCCGCGTGGTTCTCGGCGAAGCCGTAGCCGGACATCTTCTTCATCCAGTTCAGGTCCGCGCCGGCGCAGAACGCCGGCCCGCGGCCGGCGAGCACCATCGCGCGCATCGCGGGATCGCCGTCCACCGCGCGGAAGGCGTCGCCGAGCTCCGCGATCATCGTCTCGTTGATGGCGTTGCGGATGTCCGGCCGGTTGAGCCAGACGAGCGCCACGCCGGCGGGGTTCTTCTCGAGTTGGATGGTTTCGTAGGTCATGGAGAGAATCGCTTGGCCACTTCTTCCAGCATCACTTCGGTCGCGCCGCCGCCGATCGCGAGCACGCGCGCATCGCGCACCAGGCGCTCGATCGGGCTCTCGCGCATGTAGCCCATCCCGCCGTGGAACTGCTGGCAGGTGTAGAGCACCTCGTTGGCGAGCTCGCCGGTCAGCGCCTTGAGCGCCGACACCTCCCGCACGCACTCGCGCCCCTGCGTCACGAGCCAGGCGCAATGATAGAGGAACGACCGGGCCGCCTGCACCTTCGCGTCGAGCATCGCGAGTCGCTGGCGGACCGTCTGCATGTCGAACAGCGTCGCGCCGAACGCCTTGCGATTCATCACCCAGTCGAGGGTGAGCGCGAGCGCGGTCTGGCAGTGGCCGAGCGCCATCGCGCCGAGCGCGATCCGCTCGGTCTGGAAGTTGCGCATGATCGCGTAGAAGCCGCGGTTCTCCTCGCCGAGCAGGTTCGCCGCCGGGATGCGGCAGCTCTCGAACACGAGCTCCGCCGTGTCCGACGAGAGCCAGCCCTGCTTCGCGAGCGCGCGGCCGACGCGGAAGCCCGGCGTGCCCTTCTCGACGATGAAGATCGAGATTCCGCGCGAGCCCTTGCTCTCGGTGTCGGTGCGGGCGGCGACGAAGAAGAGGTCGCCGTGCACGCCGTTGGTGATGAACATCTTCGTGCCGTCGAGCACCCAGGCGTCGCCGTCGCGCCGTGCGCGGGTGCGGATCGAGGCGACGTCGGAGCCGGCGTCGGGCTCGGTGACCGCGACCGCAGTCACGAGCTCGCCCGCGATCACCTTGCGCAGGTAGCGGTCGAGCTGCGCCTTCGAGCCACCGTGGGCGAGGTGCGGGCTCGCCATGTCGGTGTGCACGAGCACCGTGACGACGAACCCGCCGAAGGTGGAGCGGGAGAGCGCCTCCTGGAACACGACCGCCGTGAGCGCGTCGGCCCCGGCGCCGCCGTATTCCGGCGGGTAGGTGATGCCGAGGAGCCCGAGGCGCCCGAGCTTGCGGATCACCTCGCGCGGGACGCAGCCCTCGTCCTCCCACCGCGCGCCGTGCGGCTCGACTTCCTCGGCGAGGAAGCGTGCGACGGTTGCGCGCAGCTGTTCGTGTTCCGGCGTGATGTAGACGGCGTCGGCCATCGCGCCGCTACATGCGGAAGACGCCGAACTTCGTCTCCTCGACCGGCGCGTTCAGCGCCGCCGACAGCGCGAGCCCGAGCACGCGGCGCGTGTCCTCCGGGGCGATCACCCCGTCGTCCCAGATACGCGCGGTCGCGTAATAGGGATGGCCCTGGCGGTCGTACTGTTCGAGGATCGGCTTGCGGAACGCCTCTTCCTCCTCCTTCGACCAGGTGCCGCCCTTCGCCTCGATCGCGTCGCGGCGCACGGTGGCGAGCACGGCTGCCGCCTGCTGACCGCCCATCACGCTCACGCGCGCGTTCGGCCACATCCACAGGAAGCGCGGGCTGTAGGCGCGCCCGCACATGCCGTAGTTCCCCGCGCCGTACGAGCCGCCGATGATCACCGTGAACTTCGGCACCCGCACGGTCGAGACCGCGGTGACCATCTTCGCGCCGTCGCGCGCGATGCCGCTCGCCTCGTATTTCCTGCCGACCATGAAGCCGGTGATGTTCTGGAGGAAGAGGAGGGGCACGCCGCGCTGGCCGCACAGTTCGACGAAGTGCGCGGCCTTCAGCGCGGACTCCGAGAAGAGGATGCCGTTGTTGGCGACGATGCCGATCGGGTAGCCCCAGATGCGCGCGAACCCGGTCACCAGCGTGGTGCCGTAGTTCTGCTTGAACTCGTCGAGCTCCGAGGCGTCGACGATGCGCGCGATCACCTCGCGCACGTCGTAGGGCCTGCGGATGTCGGCCGAGATGATCCCGCCGATCTCCTCGGGCGGGTAGAGCGGCTCGCGCGGCTCGGCGAGCGTCACGCCGACGCGCTTCGCGCGGTTGAAGTTCTTCACGATCCGCCGCGCGATCGCGAGCGCGTGGTGGTCGTTGAGCGCGTAGTGGTCGGCGACGCCGGACTGGCGGGTGTGCACGTCGGCGCCGCCGAGCTCCTCGGGCGTCACGACCTCGCCGGTGGCCGCCTTCACGAGCGGCGGGCCGCCGAGGAAGATTGTGCCCTGGCCCTTCACGATGATCGCCTCGTCGGACATCGCCGGCACGTACGCCCCGCCGGCGGTGCACGAGCCCATCACCGCGGCGATCTGCGGGATGCCGGCCGCGGACATGTTGGCCTGGTTGTAGAAGATGCGGCCGAAGTGGTCGCGGTCGGGGAACACCTCGTCCCAGGTCGGGAGGTTCGCGCCGCCGGAATCCACGAGATAGAGGCACGGCAGCCGGTTCTGCTGGGCGATCTCCTGCGCGCGCACGTGCTTCTTCACCGTCATCGGGAAGTACGTGCCGCCCTTCACCGTCGCGTCGTTGGCGACGATCACGCACTCGTGGCCGCAGACGCGCCCGATGCCGGTGATCACCCCGGCGCCGGGCGCCTCGTCGTTGTACATCCCGAACGCCGCGAGCTGCGAGAACTCGAGGAACGGCGACCCGGGGTCGAGCAGCGCGCGCACGCGTTCGCGCGGCAGGAGCTTCCCGCGCGCGACGTGCTTCGCGCGCGCGCCTTCGTCGCCGCCGAGCGCGATGCGCGCCACCTTCACGCGCAGGTCGGCGACCAGCGCGGCCATGGCGGCGGCGTTGGCACGTTACTCCTCAGAGCGGGGGTTGGCGGTGGAGCGGATCGCGGGCATGCGGCGAGCTCGTGGGGGAGGCCGCGATTCTAACGGGGGCGCGTCGCGCGCAGGAACCCGGTGAGCAGCTCGGCCACGCGTTCGGGCTGTTCCTGCTGCACCCAGTGGCCCGCGCCGTCGACGAGGTGGCAGCCGAGCATCCGCGTGCAGGCGCTCGACTGCATGCGCTCGAAGTCGCCCGGCTTCTGGTAGACGCCCCAGTCGGCGGCGCCGGCGACGTAGCACGACGGCACGTCGATCGTGCGGCCGGCGAAGAGCGCGTTCTCGGCCGCGAGCCGCGGGTCGGTGCCGCAGCGGTACCAGTTCAGCCCGCCCTGGAAGCCGGTGCGCTCGTACTCGACGCTGTAGACGCGCAGCTCGTCCTCGGTCAGCCACCGGCACGCCGCGACGGCGCCGGGCGAGGGCATCTCCGGCGCCACCGTCCCGGCCATGTCCGCGTCGCGGTCCATGATGTAGTAGGTGGGCATCTTCGCGAGCTCGGTCGCGGTCCATCCCGCGAGGCGATGGGGCCGGTTGCCGCTCCAGTCCGCGCTCTTGTAGTGGTAGTACGCCCGCAGGAAGGCGTGCACGCCCTGCGCGCAGCGCCACATGTCGCCGTTCGCCGCGCGCGTCGAGTAGTACCACTGGTAGTGCTTGCGCGGCCGCGGGAGCGCGGCGAGGTCGTCGTGGATCGTCCGCGCGGGCGCGACGGGCGCCTCCGCGCGATCGGCGGTTCCGACCGGGAGCGACGGCGGCCCGCCGAACGGGGCGCTCATCAGGACGACCGCGCCGAACACGTCGGGGCGCGCGAGCGCGCAGTACGCCGCGACCGGGGCGCCGAAGTCGTGACCGATCACGGCCTCCACCGCGCGGTGCCCGAACGCCGCGACCAGCGCGAGCGCGTCGCGCGCGATGCGCAGCAGGCCGAACGAGGCGACGTCGCCGTCGTAGTCGCCGTCCCACCCGGTGGTGCGCCCGTAGCCGCGCTGATCGGGCGCGATGACGTGGTAGCCGGCCGCGGCGAGCGGCGGCATCACCTTGCGCCAGCTGTAGGCGAGCTCCGGGAACCCGTGCAGCAGGAGGACGCACGGCCGGCCGGGGCGCTCGAACCCCGCTTCCAGCACGTGCATCCGCAGGCCGTTCACGTCCGCGACGAACCGCGAGCGGACGCCGGGCGGCAGCCAGGCCCCGGGATAGGGATCGAGCTCGCGCATAGGCCGCCGATTGTCGTCGATCCGCCCGCGCGCGGGTAAACGCCGCGGCGTCCGCCGCGTTAGGAGGCTGCACGCCATGCGCCGCTTCCTCTCGATCCTGCTCTGCGCCGCCGCCGGCTGCGCGTTCGGCGCGACCGTCGAGACGCGCTCGATCCCGCTCGACGGCGAGCCGATCCGGGTCGACCTCTATCTTCCCGACGCGGCACCGGCGCGCGGGCTTGCCGTCATCGCGCACGGCTTCACCCGGTCGCGCGGGCGCCACGGGGTGCTCGCCAGCCGGCTCGCGGACGAGGGGTTCGTGGTCGCGGTCCCCGATCTGCCGCACTTGCTCCTGCACGGCGCGAATGCCGACGCGATCGTGGCCCTCGTGAGGGCGATCGCGCCGGAGCGCGACCTCGACGAGCGCCCGGTGGTGCTGATCGGCACCTCCGCGGGCGGGCTTGCCGCTCTCCTCGCGACCGATCGCGTGCCGCGGCTCGCGCTCTGGATCGGTCTCGACCCCGTCGACACCCTGGGCATCTCGGAAGGCGCGGCGCGCGGATTGCAGGCGCCCGCGCTCGTGCTGCGCGCGCCGAGCGGGGCGTGCAACGTCGGCGGGAGCGCGCGGCGGATCGCCGAGTGGCTGCCGAACGCCCGCGTCGCGCGGATCGAGGGCGCGTCGCACTGCGATTTCGAGGACACGACGAACTGGCGCTGCGAGTCGGTGTGCGGCCCCGCGGATCCGGCACGGCAGGCGCAGATCGTCGACGAGGCCGTCAAGGCGGCGACCGCGGCGGTGCCCCGTTAGAATCGGGGCACCGCGCCCGGCTACCCGCCGGTGCGCGCGGCAGCCCGTGTCCGCGATCCACCCGATTCCCCAACCGCAACGCCACGAAGCCGATCCCGTTTGGCCGGCGCTGTTGGCTGCGCGCCGGGCCGCGCGCGGCGGCGTGCGACCCGGCGCCTGGTTCGCGATCGGCGCTAGGGACGGTCTGGCGCCGGTCGATGCGGCCGACCCGAGCGCGGTGATCGGGTGGCGCGAAGAAGGTTGGACGGTGCGCCCGAGCGCGCCCGGTGGGGCGGACCCGCGGCTCGCGCTCTACCTCCCGGTGTGCGGCGCGCACGCGGGCCGGCGGATCGTGGTCGCGCACCTCGGCCAGAGCCTCGACGGCTTCATCGCGACGCGCGCGGGCGAGTCGCGCTTCGTCACCGGCGAGCAGAACATCGTGCACCTGCACCGCCTGCGCGCCCTCTGCGACGCGGTGGTGGTCGGCGCCGACACGGTTGCGACCGACGACCCGCGGCTGACGACCCGGCTCGTGCCGGGCCCGAGCCCGGTGCGCGTCGTGCTCGATCCGCGCCGGCGCGTGCCCCCCGCGCGCGCGGTCTTCACCGACGCCGCCGCGCCGACGTTGCTCGTCGTCGATGCCGCCCGCGTGCGCGCCGGCGAGCGCGTCGGCAAGGCAGAGCTCGTCGGTGTTCCGGCGCGCGACGGCAGGCTCGACCTGCCTGCGCTGCTCGACGCCCTCGCGGCGCGCGGCTGCCACGCCGTCTTCGTCGAAGGCGGCGGCGCGACGGTCTCCGCGTTCCTCGCCGCCGGGGCCCTCGATCGCCTCCAGCTCGCGATCGCGCCGATGCTGATCGGGGGCGGCCGGCCGGGCGTGCAGATCGGCCCGACTGCGCGCCTCGCCGACGCGCTGCGCCCGCCGCACCGCATCTACCGGATGGGCGAGGACGTGCTGTACGACTTCGACCTGCGCGGGCGCGAGCGCGTGGCGGTCGCGCCGACGCTCCACCGCATCGACTGACCTACCGCAGGACCGCGAGCAGGTCCGCGTGCCCGACGACGAGGCGCGAGGCGCCCGCCGCGAGCCGCGCGCGCCGTCGCGCCGCCCACGCATCGAGCGCGCCCGCGGCGGCCGGCTCGACCTCCGCCGCCGCAGTGCGCCACCCTTCGATGAGCGCGTCCTGCAGCGCACCCGCGTCCGCGCCGAGCCGCCAGTCGCTCGGCTCGACCCGGGCCTCGTAGCCCTGCGCGCGGAAGCACGCGGCGGCTGACGCGGTGGCGTCGGGACCCAGCGCCGGCCCGAACCCCTTGTCGCGCCGCTGGTGGCGGTTCACGAGCGTACGGACGAGCGCGTCGTCCGGGTCGCTTGGGGACCACTCGATGCGGCCGTCGTAGGTCAGGGCGAAGAGCGCATCGGCCCCGGCGCCCGCGCAGGCGCGCGCGAGGCGCTCGATCCAGGCCTGCGAGACGAGGTCGAGCAGCGCCGAGGCGGTGACGAGCCGGCATCCCGCGAGCAGCCCGGCGTCGAGCCCCGCGCCGAGGTCGAGGACGCGCGTCTCGACGCCGACGTGCGGTGGCCACGTGTCGCGCTCGACCGCCGCGAGGAGCCGTGGATCGCAATCGATGGCGAGCCACGACTGGGCGCCGTCGAGGCGGGGGGCGAGATAGCGGATGTTCGCGCCGGTGCCGGTCGCGAGGTCCACGATGCGGCGCGTGCCCGCAGTGGTGTGACGGAGCGGGGCAAGGAGCGCTTGCGCACGGGCCGCGGCGTCGGCAGGCTCGCGCAGCGCGAGCCACTCGGCGCTGAAAGTGCTCACGCCTGGAACGCCGCGAGCGCGGCCGCAACAGACGTGCTCGTCTGCGGCCACGTGGGGAGCAGTGCACGCGCGCGGCGTGCGCCTTCGGCGAGGCGCGCCCGGGTGGCCGGGTCGCCGATCACCCGCGCGAGGGCCGCCCGCAGTGCCGCCGCGTCGCCCGGCGGGACGAGCAGGCCGGCGTCCGGCGGGACGGTGTCCGGCACCGCGCCGGCGCGCGCGCCGACGACCGGCAGGCCGCGGGCGAGCGCCTCCGCGAACGCCATCCCGTAACCCTCGTGGAACGTCGCGAGCACGAACGCGTCGGCGCGGTCGTAGAACCCGTCCAGCGTCGCGCGCGCGTGTTCTCCCGCAAGCGTGACGCGGGCCGCGAGCCGGCACGCGTCGATTTGCCGCCGCAAGCCCGCGGCAGTCGCCGCATCGCGCTCGAGGCTCCCCACGCAAACGAGGTGCCACGGGAGGTCGGCCAGCCCGGCAAGCGCCTCGACCAGGACCGCATGCCCCTTGCGCGGAATCACGGCCGCGACGCACAGCAGCTCGACGGTGTCCCCCGCCGATCCGCGCGCGAGCGGCGCCGGATCGGTGCCCGGCTCGACGACGCGAATGCGCGCCGCGTCGACCCGGTACGCGGCGAGCGCACGCGCGGTGGCGCGGCTCGTCGTGATCACGCCGCGCGCCGCGGCGAGCGCGCGGGTCTCGGACTCGCGCAGCGCGGCGGCGGAGGCTGCATCGAGCCCGGTTTCCTCGGCGAGCGGGTGATGGACGAGCGCCACGAGCCGCAGCCGGCCGCGCTCGGCGGCCGCGAGCGACGGCATCGCGCCGAGCGCGAGGCCGTCGAGGAGCACGAGGGCCCCGTCGGGAATCCGCGCGAGCGCCTCGCGGGCGTGCGCCAGCGCGACGGCGGTCGGTGCGGGAAAGCTCGCGTCGAGCGCGTGCACCTCGACCCGCCAGCCGAGCGCGCGCAGGCCCGCGGCGATCCGGCGGTCGTACGCGTAGCCGCCGCTGAGCGTCGCCGGGTCGCCCGGCAGGACGAGGTGGAGCGCGCGCACGCTACCCGAGCGCGCCCTCGTACGCCGCCCACGCCGCGTGCGACTCGTGCAGGATGACCTTGAGGTGGGTGACCCCACGGGCGCTCTCGCCCAGCGCGCCGTCGGCGATCGCCGTGCGCATGCGCTCGAACACGGCTTGCGCGAGGAACTCGGTGGTGGTGTTGCGCCCGGCGAAGGCGGGCTCGTCGTCGAGGTTGCGGTAGTCGAGCGGCTCGAGCGCCGCGCGCAGCGCCGCGGCCGCACGACCGATGTCCACCACCACGCCGTCGCCGTCCAGCTGCGGGCGGCGGAACTCGACGTCGACGACGTACGTCGCGCCGTGCAGGCGCTGCGCCGGCCCGAAGACGGCACCGCGAAAACTGTGGGCGATCATGAAGTGGTCGCGGACGCAGACGGTGAACACGGCGGAGCCTTTCAGTCGTAGCGGATGCGGTGGCAGAGCGACGCACCCGGGCTCGCGGCGAGCCGGCGCATCGCCTCGGGCAGCGCCTCGAACGGGTCCTCGCCGGTGACGAGCGCGTCGAGCACCGGGTCCTCGAGCAGCGCGAGCGCGAGCGCGAGGCGACGGTGGTGCGACCAGCGCGCACGCTGCACGGTCGCGACCTGCCCGACCTGCGACGAGCGCAGGGTGAGGCGGCGCGCGTGGAACGCTTCCCCGAGCGGCAGCGGCACGCTGCGCGTCCCGTACCAGCTCAGCTCGATCACGGTCGCCTCGAAGCCGGCGAGCCCGAGCGCGACGCGCGCGCCGTCGGGCGCGCCGCTCGCGTGGAAGACCACGTCGGCCTCGCCGCGCGCGTCGGCGGCGTGCGCGAAGCCGACGCCGAGCGCGCGCGCGACGCTCGCGCGCCCCGGCTCGACGTCCACGAGCTCGACCGAGCAGCCCGGGATGCGCGTGGCGAGCCGCGCGACGAGGCAGCCGAGCGTGCCCGCCCCGACGACGGCCACGCGGTCGCCGAGCCGCACGCCCGCGTCCCACAGGGCGTTGACCGCGGTTTCGAGGTTCGCCGCGAGCACCGCGCGCCCGGGCGGCACGCCGTCCGGCAGCGGGTGCACCGCCGCCGCGGGCACGACGTAGCGCGTCTGGTGCGGATGCAGGCAGAACACCCGCCTGCCGCGGAGGGCCGCCGGGCCGTCCTCGACCTCGCCCACGCTCGCGTAGCCGTACTTCACCGGCGCCGGGAACGCGCCCGCCTGGAACGGGGCGCGCATGCGCTCGTACTCGCTCGCCGGCACTTCCCCGCGGTACACGAGGGTCTCGGTGCCGCGGCTGACGCCGCTGTACAGTGCGCGCACGCGGGCCTCGCCCGGCCCGCATCGGGGAAGCGGCTCGGTCCGTATCTCGCTCTGGCCGGGGCCGGTGATCCAGTAGGCGCGGGCTTGGTCGGCGCTCACGCGCGAAGGATACTCGTTGGCATGACGATCGGATCGGATGCAGGTCTCCGTCCCGTGGCGCTGCGCCCGCAGCGGGCCGCCGCGGTGGTGAGCATCGCGCTCGCCGGCTTCGCCGCGGCCGCGTTCGTCGTGGCGGGGCGCCTGCCCGTGGGGCCGCATTACGTTCCCAAGGCGCTCGCGCTCTTCGCGCTCGCCGCGGCGCTCGTGCTCCGGTACGCGCCGGCCCATCATCCCTTCGACCGGCTCGGTCCGGCGAACGGGGCGACGCTCGCGCGCGCCGCGAGCGTCGCGCTCCTCGGCGCGCTTCTCGGCGTGGGCGAGGGCGCGCGGCGCGCCGGATTCGCGGCTGCGGCCGCGGGGCTGGCGGTGGCGCTCGATTTCGTCGACGGGCGCCTCGCGCGCGCGAGCGGCATGGCGAGCGCGTTCGGCGCGCGCTTCGACCTGGAGACCGATGCGGCACTGGTGCTCGTGCTCGCCGCGCTCGCCTGGCAGCTCCACAAGGCCGGGGCCTGGGTCCTGCTCGCCGGGATCGCGCGCTACGCGTTCGTCGCCGCGGGCGCGGCGGCGCCGTGGCTGCGGCGCACGCTGCCGCCGAGCGCGCGCCGCAAGGCGGTCGCCGCCGTGCAGATGATCGCGCTCGCGGTCGCGCTCGCGCCCCCGGTCGCGCCGCCCGCGAGCGCGCTGCTTGCCGGCGCGGCGCTGGCCACGCTCCTCGCCTCGTTCGCGCTCGACGTCGCGTGGCTCCACCGCCACAAGGAGGTTCGACCATGAAATTACTACTCGCGCTTGCGTTCGTGTTCGCGGGCGGTGCGGTCCAGGCGCAGCTCGCGAAGTACGAGATCGACCCGGAGCACTTCAGCGTCGGGTTCCTCGTCGACCACATCGGCTACGCGAAGGTGCTCGGAATGTTCCAGAGGGCCTCCGGCAGCTACGCGTTCGACGAAAAGACCGGCGCTCTCGCCGACGTGCGCATCGTGGTCGAGGCCGACAGCGTGCACACCGGTCACCGCCGGCGCGACAACCACCTGAAGAGCGCCGACTTCCTCAACGCGGGCGAGTTCCCGCGCATCGTGTTCACCGCGGCGCAGGCGCGGCGCACCGGCGAGCGCACCTTCGCGCTCGACGGCCAGCTCGAGCTGCTCGGCAAGGCGCTGCCGGTGACGCTGGAGGCGCGCTGGAACAAGAGCGGCCCGTACGAGCTGCCGGGCGCGAACGCGTACGTGATGGGCGTGTCGGCGAAGGCGAGCTTCAAGCGCAGCGCGTTCGGAATGAGCTACGGCGTGGCGAACGGCTGGGTCGGCGACACGGTCGAGATGATGTTCGAGTTCGAAGCGCGCAGGCGCTGAAATGGCAGCAGTGCGCGTCGCTTTGCTGCGTTGGGTACCGCCGCTCGCCGCGCTCGCGGCGCTCAACTTCGCGCTCACCTTCGACAATCTCTGGCCGACGCTGTGGATCCGGCCGCGCTGGGCGCTGTCGGCCGAGCTCGCCGCGGCGGTGCTCGTCGCCGCGCTCGCCGTGGAATGGTCCGGCCCGCTGTCGCGGCGGGTGCTCGCGCTCGGCGCCGCCGCGTTCGTGGCGCTCGGGCTCGGGCGCTACGCGGAGGTCACCGCGCGCGAGCTGTACGGGCGGCCGATCAATCTCTACTACGACGTGCCCCACGTCCCGAAGGTGATCGCGATGTTCGCCGACGGGACCCCCGCCTGGCTGCTCGCCGCCGGCGCGCTCACGATCGTACTGGGCCTCGTTGCTGCGTTCGTCGTCGTGCGCTGGACCCTCGCGCACCTCGGCGCGGCGCTCACCGCCGCGCACGTGCGGCGGCCGGCGGCGCTCGTCGCCGGTGGGATCTGCGTCGCGTTCGCGCTCGGCGCGGGCGGCTTCGCGACGCCGGTGACGGCGAGCTATGCGCGCCAGGGCGTGGCGCTCGCGCACGCGCTGAACGGCGGCGGCGCGCGGCTCGGCGCGAGCCCGGAGTTCGGCGCGGACCTCGCGGCCGTGCGCGGGGCGGACGTGTTCATCGTCTTCGTCGAGTCGTACGGCGCGGCGGCCCACGACGATCCCGCCCATGCAGCGCGGCTCGCCGGCGCCCGGGCGGCGCTCGCGGAGGCCGCCGCGGCCACCGGCCGCGCGGTCGCCTCGGCGTTCGTCGAGTCGCCCACCTTCGGCGGCGCCTCCTGGCTCGCGCACGCGAGCCTGCTCGCCGGCGTCGAGGTGCGCGACGGCGACGCGTACAACCTGCTCACGACCCAGCCGCGCGGCAGCCTGGTGCGCGCGTTCGCGCGCGCGGGCTATCGGACGGTGGCGCTGATGCCGGGCCTGCGCCAGGACTGGCGCGAGGGCGCGGCGTTCTACGGCTTCGACGCGATCTACGGCGCCGCGGCGCTCGACTATCGCGGGCCGGCGTTCGGCTGGTGGCGCATCCCGGACCAGTACGCGCTCGCGAAGCTCGACCGCACGGAGGTCGCGCCGCGCGCGCGGCCGCCGCTGTTCGTCTTCTTCCCGACAATCAGCAGCCACGCGCCGTTCCGGCCGCTGCCGCCGTACCAGCCGGACTGGGCGCGGCTCCTGTCGGCGCGGCCGTTCGACGCGCTCGCGCCCGCGGCGGGCGACGAGGCGGCGCTGTGGCGCAATCTCGGGCCCGCGTACGCGGAGTCGATCGGCTACGCGCTCGTCTCGCTTGCCGGCTACCTGCGCGAGCGCCCGGGCGCCGATCTCGTGCTCGTCGTGATCGGCGACCACCAGCCGCCCGCGGGCGTCGCCGGCGAGCGGCCAGGCTGGGAGGTGCCCGTGCACGTCATCGCCAGCCGGCGCGCGATCGTCGATCGGCTGGTCGCCGGCGGTTTCGCGCCGGGGCTCACGCCGCGGCGGCCCACGCTCGGGCGCACGCACGAGCTGACGCCGCGGCTGCTCGAAGCGTTCGGCTCACTGCCGCACGAGCCGGGCGTAGACGTCGCCGGAGCCGCCGCCGGGCCCGAGCGCGGCAAGGCGCGCGCGCATCGCGTGGGGTTCTAGCCACGCCGGCGCGGCGAGCGCGTGCGTCTCGCCCGGCGACCAGTTGTACTCGTAGCGCCCCAGCGCTTCGAGGCGGTCCACGCAGTCGAGCGCGACCTCGCACGCCGCCGCGACGTACTCGAACGAGAGCGCCGCGACCGCGGTCGAGAGGCCGGCGAGCGCCTCGGCCTCGAAACCTTCGACGTCGAGCTTCACGAAGTCCGGGCGACCGTGCGCGGCGACGAGCGCATCGAGCGTGGTCACCGGCACCCGCGGGCCCGGCCGCCACGTCACCCCGCGGAACGACGCATCGCCCGCGGCACGTTCCGCCCACTCCGGCGACAGCGTGGTCACGGTCGGCGTGCGCTCGGCGACCAGCAGCGTCGCCTCGCCGGCCGCGCGCCCGACCGCGGCGGCCACGATCGCGACCTCCGGATCGCGCCCGTACATCGCCTCGAGCAGGCGTGCGAAGTCGGGCTGCGGTTCCACCGCGACGACCCTCGCACCCAGCCGGCGGAACGCGCGCACCCGGTTGCCCGCGTGCGCACCGACGTCGAACGCGAGCGCGCCCGGGCGGAGGAACGGCGCGTAGAGCCGCGCAAGGCGACGCGCGCGGAAGGGGATGCCGTGATAGAGCGCGACCGACCGCGCGAGCCCCGCGAGTCGCGCGAGCCGGGCCATCCCCTCGCCTCAGCCCGACGCCGGCTCCGGCGCCGCGTCGCGGTAGAGCGCCTCGATCACGTCGGCGTACTTCTCCTCGATGTTCCTGCGGCGCAGCTTCAGCGTCGCGGTCATCTCGCCGTCGTCGTGGTCGAGCTCCTTCGCCAGGATGTGGAACTTGCGCACGTTCTGCACCCGCGGCATGCGCGCGTTCGCCTTGTCGATCTCGGCCTGGACGAGCTCGCGCACGCGCGGGTTCTCGGCCAGGTTCCTGTAGTTCGTGTACGCGACGCCGTGTTCCTCGGCCCACTTGCCCACCGTCTCGTAGTCGATCTGGACGAGCGCGGTGACGAAGTGCCGCCGCTCGCCGATCACCACCGCCTCCCGGATGAACGGGCTGAACTTCAGCATGTTCTCGACCTCGGAGGGCGCGACGTTCTTGCCGCCCGAGGTGATCAGGATGTCCTTCTTGCGGTCGACGATCCGGATCTCGCGCGCGCCCCCTGCCTCGACCCACTCGCCGATGTCGCCGGAATGCAGCCAGCCGTCGGCGTCGATCATCTCGGCGGTCGCTGCCGGATTGCGGTAGTAGCCCTTGAACACCGTCCTGCCCCGCATGAGCACTTCGCCGTCCTCGGCGAGCTTCACCTCGACGCCCGGAATCGCCACGCCGACCGTGCCCGGGGGCGAATAGCCGGTCTTCTGCCCGAGGGCCAGGCCGGACACCTCGGTCATGCCGTAGATCTCGAGGATCGGCACGCCGAGGATGCGGTAGAAGGCCAGCAGGTCGGGCGAAACCGGCGCGGTGCCGGAGAAGGCGAGCCGCACACGCCGCAGGCCGATGAAGTTCAGGAGCGCGCGGAAGACGAGGAGGTACCACGCGCCGTAGGCAAGGCGCTGCGCGAACGACCACGTCTCGCGCGGGCGCACGGCGAACCCGCGCACCGCGTCGAAGGCGCGGTCGAAGAGCCGCTTGCGCACGCCCCCGGCCTCGCGCGCCTTGATGTCCATCGCGGCATGCAGCTTCTCCCAGATGCGCGGCACGCCGAGGAAGAGGGTGGGCGCGATCTCGCGCAGGTCCGACTGCACCGTGCGCAGCGACTCGGCGAAGTTGACCGTCGCGCCGACGGCGATCGGATTGAACACGGTGAACGTCTGCTCCGCGACGTGGCAGAGCGGGAGGTACGACAGGACCGTGTCCGCCGCGCTGAACGCGTACAGCTCGGTCCCGCCGGCCGCGGCGGCGTTGATGTTGTCGTAGGTGATCATCGCCGCCTTCGGGCGGCCGGTGGAGCCGGAGGTGAAGATCATGAGCGCGGTGTCGCCGGGCGCTTGCGCGGCGAGGCGCTCGTCCACCAGCCCCGGCTGCTCGCGCTCGAGCGCCGCACCGAGGCGCAGGACCTCGTCGAAGTCGTGCAGCGCCGCGCGGTCGTAGTGGCGCAGGCCCTTCGGGTCGATGACCACGATCGCACGAAGCGCCGGCAGGCGCGCCTTGCACTCGAGCACCTTGTCGACCTGCTCCTGGTCCTCGCAGACCGCGTAGCGCGACTCCGACAGCGCGAGGAGGAACTCGACCTCCTCCGCGGGGCTGGTCGGGTAGACGCCCACCGTGACCCCGCCCACCATGCCGAGGCCGAGCTGGGCGATCACCCACTCCTTGCGGTTCTCGCTGACGATCGCGACGTGCCCGCCGCGCGGCAGGCCGAGCTTCGTCATGCCGAGCCCGAAGTGCCGCGCCAGGCGGTCGTACTCGGACCAGGTGTACGGCTGCCAGATGCCGAAGTCCTTCTGGCGGAACGCGACGCGGTCGGGCCAGGTGCGCGCCCAGAAGCGCAGGCGCTGCGGCAGGGTGGCCTCGGGCGGCGGGCGCGGGTCCATCGGGGCTACGAGAGCCAGCGCTTGCGCCGCTTGTAGTGCTTCACGTCGCGGAAGCTCGCCACCTCGGTCGTCTGCTCGCCGTAGCCGAGGTAGAAGCGCTGGACGTCGGGGTCGTTCACCAGCCGCGCGGTCGGTCCGTCGATGACGACGCGGCCGCTCTCCATGATGTAGCCGTAGGCGGCGATGCCGAACGCCGCCATCGCGTTCTGCTCGACGAGCAGCATCGCCACGCCGCGCTCGGCGTTGATGCGCGCGACGATCCCGAAGATCTCCTCGACCACCATCGGCGCGAGCCCGAGCGAGGGCTCGTCGAGCAGCATGAGCGCCGGCTCGGCGATCAGCGCGCGGCCGATCGCGAGCATCTGCTGCTCGCCGCCGGACAGGTAGCCCGCGAGCTGGCGGCGCCGCTCGGCGAGGCGCGGGAAGTAGCCGTACACCATCTCGAAGTCGGGCTGCGCGGCACGCCCGGTGAGCGCGTTGGTCGCGGCGACCAGGTTCTCCTGCACCGTCAGGTCCTCGAACACGCGCCGCCCCTCGCGCACGTGCACGATGCCGCGGCGCGCGAGGCGGTGCGGGGCGGCCCGGTCGATCCGCTCGCCCCGGAACCGGATCCCGCCGCCGCCGATCGCGCCGTTCTCGAGCGGCAGCAGGCCGGAGACCGCCTTGAGCGTGGTCGTCTTGCCCGCGCCGTTCGCGCCGAGCAGCGCGACGATGCCGCGCTCGGGCACCTCGAGCGAGAGGCCGCGCAGCACCTGGATCGTGTGGTGGTACACGACCTCCAGGTTCTCGACCGAGAGCGCGGCGGTCACGGTGCGTCCGGCCGCTCAGCCGATCGTGATCCAGTCGGAGTTCGGCTCGATCGTCGTGCCCTTCACCAGGTACACGCGGCCGACCGGGATCGAGTGCGTCTTCAGCGAGATCGGCACGCCGAAGATGCCGCCGGTGTCCCACTTGGCGATCGACTCGAGCGCCGCCTTCATGTTCGGCCCGGTCAGCTCCTTCTTGGCGGCGAGCGTCCGGCCGATCACCTCGTTGAAGATCATTCCGACCAGCCACCCCTGCGTGAAGAAGAGCGTATGCCACGGGTTGCCCGGCTTCCTGGAGCCGACCTCGCGGATGAGCTCCATGGTCGGGGTCTTCTGCGTGTCGAACGAGTAGCGGTAGGGCATGACCCCGAGGAAGCCCGCGCCGGTCGCGCCCATCTGGTCGATCGTGGTCTTGTCCATGCTGTAGATCGTCCCCATGCCGCGCGCGCTCATCCCGGCGTCGCGCATCTGGCGCATGAACTCGGGGATCGGCGCGAGCACGTAGCCGTGGAAGATCACGAAGTCGGGCTTCGCGCGGCGCAGCTTGATGACCTCCGCGGAGACGTCGACCGCGCCGGGCTTGGTGATCACCTCGAGCACCACCGGGATGCCGAGCTTCGCGGCCTTCGCCTTGCCTGCGGGGATCGGGTCGCGCCCGAACTCGGTGTCGGAGTACACGAAGGCGACCGAGGGCTTCGTCGCCCCGGACGCGCCGCGGCTCACGTACTCGAGCAGGATCTCGATCTGGCCGGAGTAGGTGGGGCCGGGCATGAAGTAGTACGGCGCTTTCACCGGATCGGCGAGGTCGGAGGCGAACGACGGCCCGGTGGCGAGCAGCGAGCCGAGCTTGCTCACCTCCGGCGCGATCGCCTTCGCCCAGCCGGTCGAGTCGCCGTAGAACAGCGGCGGCTTGTGCTGCGCGACGATCTTCTTGAAGATCGCGACCGACTGGTCGACCTTGTAGCCGGAGTCCTCGGCGACGTAGCGGAGCTTCCGCCCCGCGATCCCGCCCTGGGTGTTCTTCCACTCGATCCAGTCGCCCAGCCCGGCGTGCAGGGCGGCGCCGGCGAACGCGAACACGCCGGTGATCGGGGGCGCGGCGCCGACGACGATTTCGCCCGACTGCGCGAGCGCCGCGCGCAGCGGCAGCCCGAGCGAGGCCAGCCCGGCGGCGGCGGCGCCCGAGCCGATGAACCTGCGCCGATCGATGATGCTCATGGTCGTTCTCCTCTAGAGGTGGTTCGGGTGACGGCGGATGCTAAGTCCGGAAGGGCCAGAGGTGGAAGAACCGGCGCACGCGGCGCCACATCTCGGCGAGCCCGTGCGGCTCGAAGATGAGGAAGCCGACGATCAGCAGGCCGAAAACGACCTGCCGGATCGGGGCGAGGTACACGCCCGCCTCCTTCAGGCCGAACGCCTCGGCCCAGCCGACCAGCGCGCGCAGGAACTCGGGGATCAGCGTCATGAAGGTCGCGCCGAGGATCGTGCCGAGAATCGACCCGAGCCCGCCGACGATGATCGCGGCGAGGTAGAAGATCGACAGCGGCAGGCCGAACAGCTCCGGGGTGGCCACGCGGAAGAAGTAGCCCCACAGGCCGCCCGCCACCCCCGCGTAGAACGACCCGATCGCGAAGGCGGCGAGCTTGTAGCGGAACAGGCTGATGCCGAGCACCTCGGCCGAGATGTCGCGGTCGCGGATCGCGATGAACGCGCGCCCGACGCGCGTGCGGAACAGGTTGCGCGCGCCGAGCAGCATGAGCACGGCGAGGGGCACGATCAGGAAGTAGATGCGCCGGTCGCCGGCCAGCTCGAAGCCGAAGAGCGATGCGGCGGGCACGTTCGCGCCGCGCACCCCGCCGGTGACCGACTCCCACTCGCGGAACACGAAGCCGAGGACGAACTGCGCGGCGAGCGTGGCCACCGCGAAATAGAGGCCCTTGATGCGCAGGCTGGGGATGCCGACGACCAGCCCGATCGCCGCGCTCGTCGCGCCGGCGAGCGGGAGCGCGAGGAAGAACGGGATCCCGGCCCGCTCGGCGACCGCGACGGTGTAGCAGCCGACGCCCATGAAGGCGGCATGCCCGAGCGAGATGAGGCCGGTGTAGCCGGTCATGACGTTGAGGCCCGCTGCCGCGATGAGATGGATGCCGAGCAGACAGGCGAGGTAGGTGAGGTAGCTCCCGCCGACGAACGGGAACGCGGCGAGCGCCGCGAGGAGCAGCCCGAACCAGACGCGCTGCACGCGCGTGTCGAACAGCGCCTCGTCGTGGCGGTAGCTCGCGTGGAAGTCGCCGATCCTCATAGGCGCTCGATGTCGCGCGTGCCGAACAGGCCGTAGGGGCGCACCATCAGGATCACCAGCACCACGAGGTAGGGCACGAGGTCGCGCGCCTGGCCGCCGATGAACGCGACGGTGAGGCTCTCGAGCCAGCCGACGATGAGGCCGGCGACGATCGCCCCGGCGATGCTGTCCAGTCCGCCCAGGATGATCACCGCGAGCACGCCGAGCGCGACCGTGCCGAGCGTCGGCGAGAGGCTGGTCATCGAGGCGACGATGATCCCGGCGACCGCGCCGGTGACGCCGGCGAACATCCAGGTGAGGCGCTGCGTCCGGCGGACATCGATGCCCATCGCGTACGCCGTCACCGGGTCCGAGGCGGCGGCGCGCATCGACACGCCGCCCTTCGACCAGTGGAAGTACGCGGTGAACCCGGCGATCAGCGCGACCGCGAGCGCGAAGCTCCACAGCACCTGACCCGGCAGCAGGATCTCGCCGAGGGTGAGCGGCGTGCGCGGCAGGAGCTGCGGCAGGGAGAGGTTCGCGCCGCCCCAGACCGCCTCGGCCACGCCGTGCAGGACCGCGCCCAGCCCGATCGTCGCCATGACGATGCTGATCACCGGCTGGCCCGCGAGCGGGCGCAGCACGAAGCGCTCGACGAGCGCGCCGAGCGCCGCGATGCCGGCGAGCGTGAGCGCGAGCGCCGCCCACCACGGCAGCTTCAGGAAGACGTTCGCGGTCCAGAAGAGATAGGCGCCGATCATCATGAACTCGCCCATCGCGAAGTTGATGACGCGGGTGCCCTTGTAGACCAGCACGAACCCGAGGGCGATCAGCGCGAGCACGCCGCCGGACAGGAGGCCGACGAGGCTGAACTCGGCGAGGAGGAGCCAGTCCATCTGTTTACTTACGCCACGAGAGGGCAACGCCGCTTGCGCGGCGCCCCCTCGTGCTCCCCGAATTCGGGGAAAGCGATGCCTGCAGCATCGGTTTCATCCCATGGTTACGCCGCCCGCTGCCGCGCCGCCCGCTCGCCGAGATAGGCGGCGATCACCGCGGGGTTCTGCCGCACCTCGGCAGGCCGTCCGCTCGCGATCACGCTGCCGAAGTTGAGCACCACGACGTGGCTCGAGATGTCCATCACCAGCCCCATGTCGTGCTCGACCAGCATCACCGTGATGCCGCGCTCCTCCTGGACGTCGAGGATGAAGCGCGCCATGTCCTCGGTCTCCTCGCGGTTCATCCCGGCGACCGGCTCGTCGAGCATCAGCACCTTGGGCTGCATCGCGAGCGCGCGCGCGAGCTCCACGCGCTTCTGCAGCCCGTAGGCGAGCGCGTCGATCGGCAGGCTCCGGATGTGGTCGATCTCGAGGAAGTCGATCACCTCGCGTTCGATCTCGTCGCGCAGGCGCGACTCCTCGGCCGCGGCGCGGCCGAGGTACCCCATTGCGCCGAGGATTCCGGTGCGCAGGCGGTGGTGGCCGCCGAGCTTGATGTTGTCGAGCACGGTCATGCCGCGGAAGAGCGACACGTTCTGGAACGTGCGCGCGAGGCCGAGCGCGGCGCGGGCGTGGCCCGGCACGCGCGTGATGTCGGCGCCGCCGAAGCGGATCGTGCCGCGCTCGGGGCGGTAGAAGCCGGAGATCGCGTTGAAGAGGCTGGTCTTGCCCGCGCCGTTCGGGCCGATGATCGCGGTGATGCCGCCCTGCGGCACCGCGACCGACACCTCGGCGAGCGCGCGGATGCCGCCGAAGCTGAGGGTGAGCCCCTCGGCCTCAAGAATGTTCAAGACGTCTCCTCGGGACGAGCCCGGCGCGCGGTCTCGCGCCACGCTCGCGGGCGCGGCGACTATAGCATGCGCTCGCGGCTAGAATCGGCTGCGACGGGAGGGCGTGCAATGGCGGACGTGGACGTGGTGCTGGCGGGCGGGATGCGCACGCCGTTCGGGGATTTCGGCAAGTCGCTGCGCGAGGTGCCGCTCGCCGCGCTCGGCGTGCACGCCGCGAAGGCGTGCCTCGGGAAGGCCGGCCTCGCGGCGGCGAAGGTCGACCAGCTGGTGTTCGGGAACGTCGTGCCGGTCGACCACGACGGGCACTTCGTGAGCCGCAAGGTGGCGCTCGGCGCGGGGCTGCCGGTCGAGTCGAGCGCGTTCTCGGTCAACCGCGCGTGCGCCTCGGGGTCGCAGGCGATCGCGAGCGCCGCGCAGAACGTGCGCGAGGGCCTCTCCGAGATCGCGCTCGCGGTGGGCGGGGAGAACTTCTCGCGCGTGCCGTACGTGTCGCAGGGCACGCGCTGGGGCGCGACGCGCGGGCCCGCGGCGCTCGACGACGGTCTCGACTACGCCTACCGCTGCCCGTTCTCGCGCGAGCTGATGGGCGAGACCGCCGAGAACCTGGCCGAGCGCTTCGGCTACGCGCGCGACGCAATGGACGAGTGGGGCTGGATGAGCCAGGCGCGCGCCAAGGCCGCCGTCGAGGGCGGGTTCCTCGCCCAGCAGATCGCGCCGATCGAGGTCCCGGAAGGCAAAGGCAGACGCCTGTTCGAGCGCGACGAGTTCCCGCGCTTCGGCGTCACGCGCGAGAAGCTCGCCACGCTCAAGCCGGCCTTCCGTGCCGGCGGCTGCGTCACGGCCGGGAACTCGAGCGGCGTGACCGACGGCGCGGCGGCGCTGATCGTCGGATCGCGGGCCGCGCTCGAGCGCGCCGACGTGCGCCCCGAGGCGCGCGTGGTTGCGTACGCGACCGCCGGCGTGCCGCCGGAGATCATGGGCGCCGGGCCGGTGCCGGCGATCGACAAGCTGCTGAAGCGCGCGGGCCTGTCGGTCGAGGAGATCGACTACTTCGAGATCAACGAGGCGTTCGCGGTCGTCAATCTGCACGCCGAGGCGCAGCTCGGGATCCCGCGCGACCGGACCAACCTCTACGGCGGCGGCATCTCGATCGGGCACCCGCCGGGCGCGACCGGCATCCGCATGACGATCACCGCGATGCACCATCTCGCGGCCACGGGCGGCCGTTACGCGATCGTCAGCATGTGCTGCGGCGCCGGGCAGGGGATGGCGACGCTGATCGAGAATCTGCGATACTGACGCGCGCCATGTCTGCACCGACTCCTGCCAAGCCCCGCGGTTCCCGCGTCGCCTGCTCGCTGCGCACGAGCGACGGCGCGAACGGCGTGTTCTCGGTCTACCCGGGCACCGAGGCCAAGACCCTCGACCGCAAGGACGAGATCAAGTGGGACAAGACCCCGACCGGTCCGGTCACGCAGGGGGTGTTCACGATCATCGGCGAGATGGGGATGACCGGGCAGGTGATCCTGCTCGACCAGGCCAAGTGGGAGGCACTGCAGAAGGCGAAGCTGGTGTCGCACTTCTTCATCGCCCTGCTCTGGGGCGGGACGCCGCTCAAGGTCGTCGACGATGCGTTGCTGATGGTGAAGCGGGGCGTCTGAGCCCGCGCGATTCATCGCCCCTCGAAGAGCTTCCGGGCGATGATCTCCTTCATGATCTCGTTCTAGCACCGCGCGCCTCGCGCGGCACCCGATCGGCGCGCTGCCCCCCTCACCCCGGCCCTCTCCCCCAGAATCGGGGGAGAGGGTGTCCGTCTATTGCACCGCGCGCCTCGCGCGGCACCCGATCGGCGCGCTGCCCCCCTCACCCTGGCCCTCTCCCCCACAGTCGGGGGAGAGGGTGTCCGTCTATCGCCCTTCGAAGAGCTTCCGGGCGATGATCTCCTTCATGATCTCGTTGGCTCCGCCGTAGA
>CAZIXQ010000028.1:0-25474 GCA_964543155.1 uncultured Enterobacteriaceae bacterium | reverse complement strand
ACCTTCCAGGCGTGGCTGGACACGCCGAGCATGAAGATGTTGGCGCCGGAGCAGAAGACCTTGTCCTTGAGGCTGGTGATCACCACCGTGCGCACTTCGGGATGCTCGAAGCGGATGCGGTTGAGCGCGTCGGCGAGCTCGATGTCCACGCCGAGGTCGTAGCTGTTGAGCTTCAGCTTGTAGCCGGGGCGAAGGCCCCCGTTCTCGTCGAAGTCGGCGCCGAGCGTGGCCACCGGGCCGTCGAACTTGAGGGACCAGTGCCGGTACTGGGAAGGGTTCGTCTGGTAGTCGACGCGGGGGGTCGCGCTCACGGGCGGGTCTCCTGGGAATCTAGAAGCAAAGTGCAAGGTCGCTTGGAATGACAGGCATCATAATGCATGTAACGTTGGGTCGTCAAGCACTTTGATTCATATCTGTGTGCCGGGCTAGAGCGGCAGCTTCAGCGCTCGGCGGACCAGCTCCCGCAACCCGAGGAAGGTCGCCTGAAGGGGGTGCGCGCTGGTGTCGAGCTTGAACTCGGCCTTGGAGTAGAAGGCGGCCCGGCCCGCGAGGATCCGCTTCAGGTCTTCCATCGCCTCCTTGCTGTCGGCCATCGGGCGCAGGTCGCCCTGCGCCGTGACGCGCTTCATGTGGTCCTCGGGGTCGGCGTGCAGCCAGACCGTCGTGCAGTGGGTCAGGAGCTGGTTGAACGTCGCCGGATCGGACACGATGCCGCCGGGGGTCGCGATCACCGCCTCGGGATAGATCTGGATCGCCTCTTCCAGGGCGCGCCGCTCGTACCGGCGATACGCATTCATGCCGTACAGCGCCTGGATCTCCGAGATCGTGCAGCCGGCGAACTTCTCGATCTCCCGGCTCAGCTCGACGAAGGGGTAGCCGAGGTCGTCGGCCAGCATCTGGCCGAGCGTGGACTTGCCCGCGCCGCGCAGGCCCACCAGCGCGATGCGGGCGCTGCGCACGGCGCTGTCCCCACCGGTGCCGAGCAGCTCGCCGATCGCGACCCGCACGCGGCGCAGCGCCGCCTCGTCCCGGTGCTCGAGCAGCTCGCGGATCAGGAGCCACTCCGGCGAGGACGTCGTCACGTCGCCGATCAGCTCGGCGACCGAGCACTGCAGCGCGCCGGCCAGCTGCTGCAGCACGAGGAGCGAGGCGTTGCCGAGGCCGTATTCGAGGTTGGCGAGGTAGCGCTCGGAGATGTCGGCGCTCTCCGCCACGGCCTTGCGGGTCAGCCCGCGGCGCGCGCGCAGGGCGCGCGCGCGCTCGCCGAGCGCGACGAGCGCCGGGTCCTTCCGGTCGCTCGCGAACACCGGCTCGGCGACCGGGTCGGCCGGGCGTTCGGGTTTGGGCGTACCCGCGCGCTTGCGCGCCGCCGCAGGCTTCTGCAGGAGAGTGCTCGACATGTCCCGAACTCCGGGCTTATTGTTCGTGACACGCACAATACTGCATATTCCCGGGGGCGGCAATTCCCCAGGCAGCGCCGGCGGGCGACCTCTGGCATCCTTGCGCCCCCATGACGCCCTATGACTACGTGATCGTCGGCGCCGGCTCCGCCGGCTGCGTGCTCGCAAATCGGCTGAGCGCCGACGGGCGCACCACCGTGCTGCTGCTGGAGGCGGGGCCGCGTGACACGGACTTCTGGATCCACGTGCCGCTCGGCTACGGCAAGCTCTTCGCCCGCACCGACGTGAACTGGGCCTACGAGTCGGAGCCCGAGCCGGCCCTGAACGGCCGGCGCGTCTTCACCCCGCGCGGCAAGGTGCTCGGCGGTTCCTCCTCCATCAACGGACTCGTGCACGTGCGCGGGCAGCGCGAGGACTACGACGGCTGGGGCGTGCCGGGCTGGGCCTTCGGCGATCTGCTGCCCTACTTCAAGAAATCCGAGGACCACTGCCTCGGCGCGAGCGAGTGGCATGGCGTCGGCGGGCCGCTCGCGGTGTCCGCGCCGCCCGACCGGCACGCGCTGTGCGACGCCTTCATCGCGTCGGCGCTGTCGCTCGGCGTCCCGCGCAACGACGACTTCAACGGCGCGCGCCAGGAGGGCGCCGGCTACTACCACGCGACGGCGCGCAACGGCCGGCGCTGCAGCACGGCGGTCGGCTATCTTCGCCCGGCCGAGAGGCGGCCGAACCTGCGCGTGGAGGTCGCGGCGCTCGCGACGCGGGTGCTGTTCGAGGGCAAGCGCGCGACCGGCGTGGCCTACGAGGTGGGCGGCGTCCGGCACGAGGCGCGCGCCGCGCGCGAGGTGATCCTGTCGGGCGGCAGCTTCAACTCGCCGCAGCTGCTGCAGCTCTCCGGGATCGGCCCGCAGGCGCTGCTCGAACGCCACGGCATACCGGTCGTGCACGACGCGCCCGGTGTGGGGGAGGATCTCCAGGACCACTTCTACTGCCGCACGTTCTGGCGTTGCAACCGCCCGATCACGCTGAACGACGACATGCGGACGCTGTGGGGGCAGGCGCGGATCGGCCTCAAGTACCTGCTCGCGCGCCGCGGGCCGCTGACCGTGAGCGCGGGCTACGCCGCGGCGTTCGTGCGGACCCGGCCCGAAGTCCCGCGCCCCGACGCGCAGATCTACTTCATCAACTTCTCCACCGCCAGGCGCGGCGGCCACCTCCACCCGTTCTCGGGCTTCACGCTCTCGGTGTCGCAGACCCAGGTCGAGTCGCGCGGCTCGGTGCGCATCGCCGCGCCCGATCCGCGGACGCCGCCCTCGATCCGCTACAACTACCTCGCGACCGAGCGGGACCGCCGCATCATGGTCGACGGCCTCAAGTTCGCTCGACGCATCGCTCGGACCGCGCCGATGAGCGGCTACGTGGTCGCCGAGGAGTTCCCGGGGCCGCGCGTCCAGAGCGACGAGGACTGGCTCGCGTTCTGTCGCGAAGCTGGCGACACCGTGTTCCACCCGACCTCGACCTGCCGCATGGGGACCGATGCGCGCGCAGTGGTCGATCCGCGCCTGCGGGTGCGCGGGGTCGAGGGACTGCGCGTCGTCGACGCCTCCGTGATGCCGGCGGTGCCCTCCGGGAACATCAACGCCGCGGTGATCGCGGTCGCGGAGAAGGCGTCCGATCTGCTCCTCGCCGACGCGCGCTAGTGCCGCCCCGGTGCGCTCAGGCCGGGGTGCCCGCGACGTACGGCGCCATCGCGCTGCGCAGATCGTCCGGGATCGGCAGCGCCCGGTAGGTCTCGAGCGACATCATCGAGCGGACGTTGCGAGCGCGCAGGCGCTCCTCGCCGCCGATGCGGCCGCAAAGCGTGAGATCGAGCGAGGCGCGGCCGATCCGCGCCACCGTGAGCTCGAGCACCAGACGCTCGCCGATGCGGCAGGGCCTGAGGAACTCACACTGCGTGTGGACGATCGGGAAGCCGAACCGCCGGTCCATGTGCATGGTGTCGAACGGCAGCGCGAGGGCCTGCGCGAACCAGTCCTCGACCGCGGCGTTGATCATGTCGAAGTAGCGCGGGAAGTGCACGATGCCGCCGGGGTCGCAGTGCGAGAAGCGGATCAGGTACTCGGTCGGGAACGGTCGGGCGCCCCCGGCCGGAGGCTCCGGCAGACGCGCGAGCCCGCCGCCGCCGGCGACGTGCGGCGCGATCCGGGTGCGCAGAGGCTCGGGGATGGGCGCAGCGCGCAGCCGCTCCAGCGAAACGAGCGCGATCAGGTGGCGGAACCGCATGCGCGCCTCGCCCGCGACCTTGCCCGCGACGAGAAACTCCACCGCGCTGCGGCCCAGGCGCGCCACCGTGATCTCGAGATCGAGCGCATCGCCCACCCGGCTCGGCCGGAAGAAGTCGCACTGCGTGTTGACGGTGGGAAAGCCGATGCCTTCCTGCCGCAGGCGCGTCTCGAGGTTCGGTTCGATCTCGGCGTCGAACCAGTCCTCGATCGCCTCGTAGACCATCTCGAAGTAGTGCGGGAAGTAGACGATACCGCCGGGGTCGCAGTGCGAGAAGCGGATCGCCTGGCGGTGGACGAAGGGTCGCGGGGGCGGTGCGGCGGCGCTCATGCGGAGATTCTGCCCGCCACCTCCCCGGCGCGGCAAGGCGAGCGCCACGGCGCTTCGGACCCGGTTGCGCGCGCGTTTCATGTGACGCACACTCTTTTCATGGAACCGAAGCCGGAGCCGCTCGCGAGGCGGCGGGTCGCGGCGTCCCGAGCGCTGGAGCGCGGCCCGTGAGCGGGGACCTCCTCGTCGCAGTGGACGGGCCGCTGCTGCGCGTCACGGTCAACCGCCCGGAAAAGCGCAACCCGCTCTCCAAGGCGGTGCTCGCCCGGCTTCGCGACGCGTTCGTCCAGCACGGCGAGAACGCGGACCTCGCGCTCGCCCTCGTCCGTGGCGCCGGCGACACGAGCTTTGCGGCCGGCGGCGATCTCAAGGAGTTCATGCAGATCCGCAGCCTCGCCGAGGCCGAGGCCCTGTACGACGCGGGATTCGCCGCCTTCGACGCGATCCGACGCTTCCCGGTGCCGGTCGTCGCCGCGGTCAACGGGCTCGCCGTCGGCGGCGGCGCCGAGCTCGCGGTCGCGTGCGACGTGCGCATCGCCGCGCCGCACGCCCGCATCGGATTCGTCCAGGGCACGCTGAACATCTCGACCGGCTGGGGCGGCGGGCTCGACCTCATGGCGCACGTCGGCGTCGGTCGCGCCATGGCGCTGCTGGGCAGCGCGCGCGTCCTCGAGGCGCAGGAGGCCCTGGCGAGCGGGCTCGTGGAGGCGGTCGCGCCGGAGGGGACGCCCTTCGACGACGCGGTCGCGCGCTTCATCGAGCCGTTCCTGCGCCAGCGGCCGCAGGTGATGCGCGCGTTCAAGGCGCAAGCGATCGCCGCGCGGTTCGGTGCGCCGCGCGGCGAGGCGGACGCGGCCGATCGCCGCCACTTCGCGCTCACCTGGTGTCACGACGACCACTGGCGCGCGGTCGAGCGCCTTCTTTCCCGGGAGCAGGGGCAATGACGAAGACCGCGGCTGAGACGACGCCCTCCGGCATCGAAGTGCCGGTCGTGGTGACGCCCGACGATCTGGCCGCGCCGGCCCGCGAGCGGCCCGGGGAGTACCCGTTCACGCGCGGCATCTTCGCGGACGGCTACCGTGGCCGGCCGTGGACGATCCGGCAGTACTCGGGCTTCGGCTCGGCCGAAGAGTCGAACCAGCGCTACCGGTTCCTCCTCGAGCGCGGCCAGACCGGCCTTTCGGTCGCGCTCGACCTGCCGACGCAGTGCGGGCTCGACCCGGTCGATCCGATGGCGCGGCCGGAGGTCGGGAAGGTCGGCGTGTCGCTCTCGAACCTGGCCGAGATGGAGATCCTGTTCAAGGGCATCGACCTCGGCGCGATCTCCACCTCGTTCACGATCAACGGCACGGCGGCGATGATCTACGCGATGTACGTCGCCGCCGCGGACAGGCAGGGCGTGCCGCGCGAGAAGCTCACCGGCACGATCCAGAACGACATCCTCAAGGAGTACGTCGCGCGCGGCACCTGGATCTTTCCGGTCCGTCCCTCGCTGCGCCTGATCGCGGACTCGATCCTGTACGCGAACGAGGCGAGCCCGCGCTTCAACGCGATCTCGATCGCCGGCGCGCACGTCCGGGACGCGGGCTGCACCGCGGTGGAGGAGATGGCCTACACGCTGGCGAACGGGCTCGCATACGTGGACGAGCTCATCGGCCGCGGCGGCGACGTGGAGAAGTTCGCGCAGCGCCTGTCGTTCTTCTTCTACGTGCACATGGACCTCTTCGAGGAGGTCTGCAAGTTCCGCGCGGGCCGGCGCATCTGGGCGAAGCTGCTGCGCGAGCGCTACGGGGTAAGGGACCCGAAGGCGCTCATGTTCCGGTTCGGCGTCGTGTGCGGCGGCTCGTCGCTCGTGGCGGCGCAGCCGTTCAACAACATCGTCCGCGTGGCGATCGAGACGCTGGCGGCGGTCGGCGGCGGCGCGCAGTCGATCTTCACCTGCGCCTACGACGAGGCGTACCAGATCCCGACCGAGTTCTCGGCCGAGCTCGCGCTCCGCACCCAGCAGATCGTGCAGCACGAAAGCGGCATCGCGCGCACCGTGGATCCCTTCGGTGGCGGCTATTACGTGGAGTGGCTCACCGACCGGATGGAGGCCGAGATCCTCCAGGTCATGCGCAAGATCGACGACTACGGCGGCGTGGTCAAGGCAATCGAGGACGGCTGGCTGCAGATGCGCATCGCCGAGCGGGCCCTGGAGCGCAAGATCGCGCTCGACGAAGGCACCCGCGTCGTGGTCGGCGTGAACCGCTTCCGGCGCGAGGACGAGAAGGCGGGCTTCGGGGAAGTGTTCCGGCTCGACCCGGACGTGAGCCGCAAGGTGGTGGAGAAGTACGAGGCAGTGCGCCAGTCGCGCAACGGCGCAGAAGTGGAACGGACGCTCGCGCGGCTCGAAGCCGCGGCGGCGAAGGACCGCGAGAACCTGATGCCCTACCTCGTGGACTGCTGCCACGCCTACGCGACGGTGGGCGAGATGGTGCAGCGGCTGAAGAACCGGTGGGGCGAGTTCCAGGAGCCGGTGCGCCTATGAGCACGGCTGCGACGAGCGAGGACGCCGCGCATCCCCTGCGCGGCAAGCGCATCCTCCTCGCCAAGCCCGGTCTGGACGGGCACGACGTCGGCGCGAAGGTCGTCGCGCTCGCGCTGCGCGACGCGGGCGCGGACGTGGTGTACACCGGCCTGCGCAAGAGCCCGGGCTTCATCGCGCGGGTCGCGGTCGACGAGGACGTCCATGCGGTCGGACTGTCGATCCTCTCCGGCAGCCACAAGGAGCTCACGCTCGAGACGATCGAGCAGCTCCGGGCCGCGGGCGCCGGCGACGTCGCGGTGTTCGTCGGCGGCACGATCCCCGCCGAGGACCGCGACCTCCTGCTCGCCTACGGCGCGCGGGCCGTGTTCACCGCCGACATGCCGCTCGCGGAAGTGATCGACAAACTCGCACGGGCGCTGGCATGAGCGGCCCGCTGGCCGGCATCCGCGTCCTGGAGGTGGGGCACATGCTCGCGGGGCCCTACTGCGGGATGCTGCTCGCCGACCTCGGCGCGGAGGTGATCAAGATCGAGAGCGCGCAGGGCGACATCGGGCGCACCATCGGCCCGCACCGGGTCGGGCCGCACAACGCCTACTTCGCGAGCCTCAACCGCAGCAAGAAGAGCGTCGTGCTGGACCTCGGCGCCGCGGCGGGGCAGGCTGCGCTGCATGCGCTCGCGCGCGAGGCGCACGCGCTGGTGGCGAACCTGCGGCCCTCGGCCATCCGCAAGCTCGGCCTCGCTTACGAGGCGCTGCAGGCCGTCAATCCGCGGCTCGTGTGCGTCGCGCTCACCGGCTACGGCCTCCAGGGGAGCTGGTCGGAGAAGCCGGCCTACGACTACGTCATCCAGGCGCTCACCGGCATCATGGCGATGACGGGCGATCCGGGCGGACCGCCGACGAAGGCCGGCTACTCGGCGGTCGACAATTCGGCCGGCATCATGGGCGCGCTCGGCCTGGTCGCGAAGATCGTCGAGGGCAAGGGCGGCCAGGTCGACGTTTCGATGTTCGACGTCATGCTCTCGCAGCTCAACTATCTCGCCGGCGCGTGGCTCAACGCGGGAGAGCGCGCGCAGCGCTTCGCGCGCTCGGCGCATCCGTACATCGTGCCCGCGCAGCTCTTCGAGACCGCCGACGGCTGGCTCATCCTCTTCGTCACCCACGACGAGTTCTGGCGCAGGTTCTGCGCCGAGGCCGGGCGGCCGGAATGGCTCGCCGACGAGCGCTTCGCGACCATGGCGGCGCGCAGCGCGAATCGCGAGGTGGTCCTCGCCGCGGTCGCGGACCTCCTGCGCGGCCGGACCACCGCGGAGTGGCTTGCGCGCCTCGAGCCGCTCGGCATCGTGGTGTCGCGCGTCGCCGCGCTCGAGGACGCGCTCGCCTCGGACCTCGCCGCCGAGCGCGGCATGGTGGTCGCGATCGGGGGCGAACCGGCGCTGCGCGCGGTCGGGAACCCCATCCGGATCCACGGGCAGCCGACGCGCTATTTCGCGCCGCCGCTGCTCGGCGAGCACACCGACGCATACGTGGCCCGGTCGGCGCGCGGTCGCACCGAGCCGGCCTGACCCGGTGAGTACAACCGTCGCGGCGCCGCTGCCCGTCTGGCCGGTGGTGACCGCCACAACGGCGACCCAGTCCCTCACGACGCTCGCGGCGCTGGCGCTCACCGCGATCGCGCCCCGGGCCGCGCGCGACATCGGGACCGACCCCGCGCTGATCGGCTACCAGGTGAGCCTCGTCTATGTCGGCGCGATGCTCTCGTCGCTGGTCGGCGGCGCTCTGGTGCGGCGGCTCGGCGCCGCGCGCGCGAGCCAGTTCGCGCTGTGGATGGCCGCGGCCGGCTGCCTGCTGTCGGCGCTCGGCAGCCTGCCGGTGATCGCGCTCGGCGCATTCGTGATCGGGATCGGATACGGCTGCACCAATCCGGCCGCCTCGCAGCTGCTCGCCCGCACGCCGACGAGCGGGCGGATGAACCTCATCTTCTCGATCAAGCAGACCGGCGTGCCGATCGGCGGGATCCTCGCGGGGCTGCTCGTGCCCTCGATCACGCTCGCGCTCGGCTGGCAGGCGGCGCTCGTGGTCTGCGCCGCGCTCGCCGTCGGTCTCGGTCTGGCGATCGAGCGCGTGCGCGCGGCATGGGACGACGACCGCGACCGGTCCGCGCCGATGCTTGCGCAGCCGCTCGCGAGCCTCGCGCTCATCTGGCGCCACCCGGTGCTGCGCTGGCTCGCGCTCGCCTCGCTCGCGTACGCGGCCGCGCAGCTCGTCCTGGTCGGCTTCCTGGTCACCTATCTCGTGACCGAGATCGGGCTGGACCTCGTCGTGGCGGGAACGGTGCTCGCCGTGGCGCAGACCGCGGGCGCGGGCGGGCGGCTCGTCTGGGGCTGGCTCGCCGACCGGCTGCGATCGGCGACGGCGGCGCTGATCGTCAACGGCAGCCTCGCGACCGCCGGCGCGCTCGCGACCGCGGCGATCGCCGGTGAGTGGCCGCTCGGGCTGATCGTCGCAGCGGCCTCGTTCTACGGTTTCTCCGCGATCGGCTGGAACGGCGTCTTCATGGCCGCGGTCGCGCGCCAGAGCCCGCCCGAGCGCATCGGGGTCGCCACCGGCGGGGCGCTCAGCATCACCTACGCCGGCATCATCGTCGGACCGTCCGCATTCGCCGCGCTGCACGACCGCCTCGACGTGAGCTACGGCGAGGGCTTCGCGCTGCTTGCGGTCGTCACGGCGCTGGGGGTGGCGTGCCTCGCGCGCGCGCGGCAGCGCGCAGCCGCGCCAGCATCCGTGTGAGCGCGCGGAAGCGCGCGTCGTCGGGCAGGCGCTCGAGCGCGAGCGGCAGCCTGCGCTGCCAGTTCGGATGCCCCTCGATCGAGCCCGGCACGTTCGCCTGCTCGACGACGCCGAGCACGTCCTCGAGCTGCACCACCATGACCTGGCCGTTGCTCCGTGCGAGGAACTCGGCGACCGCGCGCGCGAGCTCCGGCGTGACCGCGGCGACCGATCCCGGGTTCGCGGTCACCCCGGGCGGCAGCAGCCCCTCGCGCTCGAGCGCGCGCAGCAGCCGCGCGCGGTCCTCCCCGCGCGCCGCGAGCTGCGCGTCGTGCACCTGCGCGCTCGGGAAGAGGCCGAGCGCCGCGCGGACGGCGAGGTCGCGCCCGGCCCACCAGCCGGCGAGCGTCGGCAGGTCGTGCGTCGTGGCCGCGACGAGCGCCTGACGCGGGTACTCGGCGGGCGGCTTGAACTCACCCGACGGCTGGCGCTCGAAGTAGAGCAGGCGGTAGGAGAGCGCGCCGGCGCCGCCGAGGGCGGCGCGCACCTCGTCGGGCACCGTGCCGAGGTCTTCGCCGACCACGAGGCAGCGGTGACGGTGGCTCTCGAGTGCGAGGAGGCCGAGCAGGTCGGCAAACGGGTAGTGCACGTACGCGCCGTCGGCGGGCGTCCCGCCCTCAGGCACCCAGAAGAGCCGCGCGAGCCCCATGACGTGATCGATGCGCAGCGCGCCCGCGTGGCGCATGTTCGCGCGCAGCGTCGCGATGAACGGCTGGTACGCGGCCGCCTGCAGGCGCGCCGGCACCATGGGCGGCAGGCCCCAGTCCTGCCCCTTCAGGCTGAAGTCGTCCGGGGGTGCGCCCACGCTCGCGCGTACCGCGTAGAGACCCTGGTTGGCCCACGCCTCGGCGCCGCCGCGGTCGACGGACACCGCCAGATCCTCGTAGATCCCGACGCCGAGCCCGACCTCGAGCGAGCGGCGGCCTGCGGCCGCGAGCTGCAGTTCGGCCTGCCACTGGAGGTACTCGAAGAACTCGATGCGTTCGGCGTACGCGCGGGCGAAGAGCGCGCACGCGGGGGAGGCGGGGTCGCGGTACGGCTCCGGCCAGGCCGGCCAGCCCCAGGCCGAATCGCTTGCGCGGTGAAAGTACGCCTGCAGGGCCTCGTAGAGCGCATGGCGGCGGAGCGGCTCGCCGCCCGAGCGCTGGAAGGCGCGGAACGCCTGTGCGCGCGCGGTGTTCGCGTCGAGGTGCCGCGCGCGGAAGTGCGCATACAGCTGCTCCAGCACCGCAAACTTTGCCGCGCCGACGCCCGGGTAGTCGACGAGCGCGGTCTCGCGCAGCCGCGCGAGTCGCGCCTGGAACGCGGGCGAGCGCACCTGGTCGCGCGCCTCGTCGCACTCCGCATAGTCGTCGATCGCCTCGACGTCGAGGTAGAGCGCGTTCCTGAAGAGCCGGCTCGAGGGCCCGTAGGGGCTCGCGTGCGCGGGGTTGTGCGGGTAGAGCGCATGCAGCGGACTGACGCCGACGATCCCGGCGCCCTCGCCGCCCCACTGCTCGACGATCGTGCGCAGGTCCGTGTAGTCGCCGACGCCCCAGTTGCGCTCGGAGCGCACGCCGTAGAGCTGGACTGCTACGCCCCACACCCTGCCTTCGCCTTCCAGCGCGGGCGGGCGATAGCAGGTGCGCGGCACCGCGGCGAGAACGCCTTGAGCGAGCGCGGTCTCGTCGTGCAGGAGCGCGAGCCGGTGGTAGCCCGGCGCGAGCGCGAGGTCGAGCACGAGTTCGCGCGCGGCATGACCGGCGACCCGCTCGAGCACCGCCAGTTCATCGCCGGCGAAGCGGCCCTCGTGGCGCGTCCCGTTCTCCTCCTCGACGCGCCAGGCGAGTGCCGCGCGGTCCAGATGGTCCGGAAGGTGCAGCCGGATCCGGTGCGCGCGCTCGTCCGCGCGCACGACGACCGCGGGCGCGAGCACGCTGCGCCAGCGCGCGGCCTCGAACGCGGCGATCGACGCCTCGACGGCATCGTCGCCTGCGGCCTCGACGCCCATCGCGCCCAGCAGCGCGACGAGCGTTGCCGCGGAGGCGTGGTGGAGGTTGCCCCAGATGTCGTAGTACTCGAGCCCGATGCCGTGCAGGGCCGCGAGATGCTCCAGGCGAGCGCTCATCCTGCGACCGCCTCCGCGAGGCCGAGCGTCCGGCGCCGCGCCGCGCCGAGGAACTCGGACATGATCGGCCCGCTGTCGAGGAAATCGTCGCCGAGGGACGGGTGGAACTCCGGGTGCCACTGCAGCCCCACGACGAAGCTGCCGCCGGTCCAGCGGATCGCCTCGACGACGCCGTCGTCGCTCGAGCGCGCCTCGACCACCAGGCCGTTGCCGAGCCGCTTCACCGCCTGGTGGTGGATGCTGTTCACGCGCGCGCGGCGCGCGCCGTAGAGGCGCGCGAGAAAGGAATCCGCCTCGAAGTCGACGTCGTGGTGCAGCGTGTCGTACGCGCTGCGGTCGACGTGCGCCACCGCGCCGGACACCTCGGTCCCGATGTCCTGGTGCAGCGTGCCGTTGAACGCGACGTTGATGAGCTGCGCGCCGCGGCAGATCCCGAGCACCGGCTTGCGGTGGATGACGAACTCCCACAGAAGGTCGATCTCGTAGAGGTCGCGCACGCGGTCGCCGCGCCATTCCGGGCGCTGCGGCGCCTCGCCGTAGCTCTCCGGGCTCAGGTCGGCGCCGCCCTGCAGGACGAGCCCGTCGAGCGCCTGCACGTAGTCGCGCATCGACACGCTTGCGCGCCGCAGGCTTCCGCCGCCCTCGAGCGTCGGGACCATGAGCACGAGCGCGCCGTGGGACATGATCCAGTGCGCGACGGAGGTCTCCAGGTACTGCAGGGTCTTGTCGCGGAAGCCGAGGGACGCCGCCGCGTCGGCGTGCAGGATTCGCGCCGAAAGCCCGATGCGCAGCGGCGCCTCGCGCGCGTCCGGGGCCGGCTGCGGAGGCGGCGGCGTCTTCAGCCTCGACCGCTCCAGAGCCGGCTCTGCTGCCAAACCACCTCCTCGAGCGACTGGCTCGCCGCGTAGACCTCGCGCATCCAGCGCGCGTCGTTGGAGCCGTCGCGCGCCCAGCGCTCGATCTGGGCGAGCGCGTCGGCCGCCTCGAGCTCGCGCGCGTGCACCGCCAGCGCGGCGGCCGTCTCGACGATGTCCTCGCGCACCGAGCGGTGCGACTGCGTCGCCGGATCGATGAGGTTGCCTTCGAGCCCGAAGCGGCAGGCCTGGAAGCGGTTGTAGTTGTAGACGTGGTAGAGGTCCTCGCTCACCGCGCCCGGCCGCTCGATCAGCAGGTAGCGGGCGAGCACCTGCACGTACGCCGCGAGCGCGGCGGCCTTCTCGACGGTGAGCGGCGTGTCGAACACGCGCACCTCGATCGTGCCGTACTCGGGCTTCGGGCGGATGTCCCAGTAGAAGTCCTTCATGCTCTCGACGATGCCGTAGCCGCGCATCTTCTCGAAGTAGACGGCGAAGTCCGCCCAGCGCCCGACGACCGGCGCGCGCCCGCTCAGCGGGAACGCGAACACCGCGTTGAGCCGCGAGGAGTCGAACGCGGTGTCGACGCCCTGGTAATAGGGCGACGAGGCCGCGAGCGCGATGAAGTGCGGGATGTAGCGCGACAGCGAGTGCAGCAGGTAGAGCGCGCTGTCGCCCTCCGCGCAGCCGATGTGCACGTGCTGGCCGAAGATCGTGAACTGCTTGGCGAGATATCCGTAGAGCTCCGAGATCTGCTGGAAGCGCGGGCGGTCGAAGATCTGGCGCTCGCGCCAGTGCTGGAACGGATGCGCACCCCCGCCCGCGATCAGGAGGTTCAGGCGGTCGGCGGAGCCGACGACCGCGTCGCGGATGCCGAGGAGCTCCGCGAGGAGCGTGCCGTGGCGCTCGTGGATGCCGGTGCTCACCTCGATCATGCTGGAGGTGATCTCGGGCTTCACGTCGCCCGGGTGGCCGCGCCGCTCGATGAGCGCGATCAGCTCGTCGGCGCCGCGCGTGAGATCGCAGTCGATGCGGCTGAGGATCTGCAGCTCGAGCTCGACGCCGATCGTGAGCGGCTGCGAGGACTTGTACGCGAGCGCGGTCACGGTGCGCGCTCCTCCGCGACCTCGCCCGCACGGCGCAGCGCAAACTCGGTCGCGAGCGGGCCGAGAAACGCGAGCAGGGTGATCGCGAACATCAGGCCGGGCAGGATCTCCGCGCCGAGCCGCGGATCGAGGCGCACGAGGTCCTGCACCAGCAGCAGCGCGAGCCCGGACATCGGCACGAGCCCGAGGTTGAGGAGCGAGGCGCTGCGGATGCTCTGCGCGCTCGGGCGAGCGAGCGCGACGAGCGCCACCGCCTTGCCGGCGAAGCGCGCCGCGACGAAACCGAGGGCGGTGGCGAACGCGAGGCCCCAGCCCTCGAACTGCAGGCTCGCACCGGTGACCGCGAACAGGATCACGACGAAGAGCATCGCAGTCTCGCCGAAGCGCAGCGGCACGAAGTGCCGCGCGCGGTCGAAGGCGCGGCCGAAGACTCCGAGGAAGAGCAGCGCGAGCGGCACCGAGAGCTTGAGCGCGGCCGCGCCGGCGACCGTCAGCAGTACGATCGCGACCAGGATCGCGAACTGGAACACCGGCCGCCGGCCGAGGAGGCGGAGCAGGGCGCGCGTGGCGAGCGCGACGAGCGCTGCGGCGGCCACCGAACCCACCACGAGGTAGAACGGGTGCGCGAGCATCGCGAGCGTGTCGCGGCTGCGCTCGAGGTGGACCCAGCCCGCGATGAGCGCGAACCCGATGACCGCATAGGCGGTGTTGAGTGCGGTGAGCAGCAGCAGGCGCTCGGTGACCTGGCCCTGGGCGCGCACATCCTTCACCACCGTCATCACCACCGCGGGCGAGGTCAGCATCGCGAGCACGGCAGCGGTCGAGGCCGCGACCGGGCGCGCGCCGAGCAGCGTGAGCAGGACGAAGACCGCGCCGAACGCGAGAGCGGCCTCGAGCACGCTCGTCGCCAGCAGCCAAGGGTTGCGCCGCAGCCATCCCAGGTCGACGCGCTGGCCGAGCTCGAAGAGCAGCAGGCCGACGGCGATGTCGACGAGCACGCGCAGCTCGACGAGCGTCTCGGGGGTCACGACACCGCTCGCCTGCGGCCCGAGCGCCGCGCCCACCGCGACGTAGCCGAGGATCCGCGACACGCCCAGCCAGCGGCGCGCTGCCTCGCCGGCCACGATGGCGGCGAGCAGGAGCACCGCGACCCAGAGGAGCTGGCCGGCGACGGGCGGCCAGTCGGGCAGGAAGAAGAGCTCCGGCCGCATCACGGCGACTCGCAGACGAAGAAGACCACCGCGAGCGGCGGCAGCGACACCGTGATCGACTGCGCGCGCCCGTGCGCGGGACGCGGCACGGCCTGGACGCCGCCGAGGTTGCCGGCGCCGCTGCCGCCGTAGACGGTCGCGTCGCTGTTGAGCGCCTCGCGCCAATACCCGGCGACCGGCACGCCGAGCGCGTAGCCGGTGCGCGGCACCGGCGTGAAGTTGCACGCTGCGAGCACCTGCCGGCGGCCGTCGCGCGCCTTGCGCACGAAGCTCACGACGCTCGCATCGGCGTCGTGGCAGTCGATCCACTCGAACCCGGCCGCGTCGAAATCGAGCTCGTGCAGCGCGGGCTCGGCACGGTAGAGGCGGTTCAGGTCGGCCACCCAGCGCCGCAGTCCCGCGTGCTCGGGGAACTGCAGCACCCACCATTCGAGCGAGGCGTCGTGGTTCCACTCGCGCCGCTGCCCGAACTCTCCGCCCATGAACAGCAGCTTCTTGCCCGGGTGGGCCCACATGTAGCCGAACAGCGCGCGCAGGCCGGCGAACTGCTGCCAGGTGTCACCGGGCATCTTCCCGGCGAGCGAGCCCTTGCCGTGCACCACCTCGTCGTGGGAGAGCGGCAGCACGAAGTTCTCCGCGAATGCGTACCAGATCGAGAACGTCAGCCGGTCGTGGTGGTACTTGCGGAACACCGGATCCTCGCGCATGTAGGCCAGCGTATCGTGCATCCAGCCCATGTTCCACTTCATGCCGAAGCCGAGCCCGCCCACGTGGACGGGGCGGGACACCATCGGCCAGGCGGTCGACTCCTCGGCGATCGTCTGCGTGTCCGGATGGTCGCGGTACACGGCCTGGTTCAGCATGCGCAGGAACTCGATTGCGTCGAGGTTCTCCCTGCCGCCGAACCGGTTGGGCACCCACTCGCCCGGCCCGCGCGCGTAGTCGAGGTAGAGCATCGAGGCCACCGCGTCGATGCGCAGGCCGTCGATGTGGTAGCGCGCGAGCCAGAAGAGCGCGCTCGAGAGCAGGAAGGCGCGCACCTCGTGCCGGCCGTAGTTGAAGATCGAGGAGCTCCACTCGGGGTGGAACCCCTGCCTCGGGTCGGCGTGCTCGAAGAGGTAGGTGCCGTCGAAGTAGGCGAGGCCGTGGCCGTCGGCCGGGAAGTGCGAGGGCACCCAGTCGAGGATCACCCCGATGCCCGCCTGGTGCAGCACGTCCACCAGATGCATGAAGTCCTGCGGCGTGCCGTAACGCGCCGTCGGGGCGAAGTAGCCGGTGGTCTGGTACCCCCAGGAGCCGTAGAACGGATGCTCGGTCACCGGCAGGAGCTCGACGTGGGTGAAGCCCATCTCGCGGGCGTACTCGGCGAGGGGATGGGCGATCTCGCGATAGGAGAGGAACCGGTCGCCCTCGCCGCGGCGCCAGGAGCCGAGGTGCACCTCGTAGACCGACATCGGCGCGCCGAGCGCGTTCGCCGCGCCGCGCCGCGCCATCCACTCGCCGTCGCCCCACTCGTACTCGAGCGACCACGCGCGCGAGGCGGTCTCGGGCGGCGTCTGCGCGTGGAAGGCGAACGGATCGGCCTTGTCGGCGACGAAGCCGCCGTCGCGCCCGGCGATCCGGTACTTGTAGGCCTGCCCGCGCGCGACGCCGGGCACGAACCCCTCCCATACCCCCGAGCCGTCGTGACGCACGCCGAGCGGGGCCGCCTCGGCGCGCCAGCCGTTGAACTCGCCCATCACCGATACCGCGCGCGCGTTGGGCGCCCACACCGCGAAGTGCGCGCCGCCCTCGCCGAGGTGGCACCCCAGCTTCTCGTAGAGCCGGCCGTGCGTGCCTTCCTTCAGGAGATAGACGTCGTGTTCCGTGAGCAACCGTGCTGTCCGTTTCTGCGCGCCCGTGCCGGATGAGCGAGGAGCGATGCGCGCCGCGGCGGCGCAGCCGGGCGCAGCTCGGATTGTGCTATGGATCGGGAATCCGCGATCGGACGCGCGGCAGGCTCAGCTCGCGCGCACGATCGCGCGCAAGGTCTCGAGCGGCTCCTCGCCGCGCGCGGCCGCGATCGCCTTGATCGCCGCGGCCTCGCCGACCTGCACCACTGCGCTCACGATGAAGCTGCCGGGCGAGCGCGGGAAGACCGAGGCGTCGGCGATCCGGACGTTCTTCGCGCCGATGACCTTGAGGTCGCCGTCGACGACCGCCATCGCGTCGGTCGGCCGCCCCATCTGCGCCGAGCCGTTTGCGTGGTGGCCCCACGAGCAGGACTCGATCGCGGCGGCGAGCGCCGCATCGGACTGCACGTGTGCGCCGGGCCACACCTCGTCTTGCACGAGGTTCGCGTAGGACCGCGTTACCGCTCGCGCGGCCTTCATACCGACGACGAGCGGCCCGCTGTCGCCCGCGCGCTCCTCGCCGTGGTAGTGGAAGTTGATCTTTGGTGGCCCGGACGGGTTCCCCGGGTCGAGTTCGACCGTGCCCCGGCGGTCGCCCTTGTTCTCGTGCAGGACGAGCCAGGTGAGCAGGTTGGTTTTCGCGACCGCCTTGCGGAAGTAGTCCGGCTCGTACCCGCGGATCGCGGCGGGCAGGCAGAAGACGTAGAGGTCCGGGTCGGGCAGGCCCGGTGAGGACTTCAACTGGAAGCCGACGACGACCCCATTGGTCGCGTACACGCCGCGGCCGGTCGCAAGCCACTTCGCGTACGCGGGATCGCCCGGATCGGCGTCGAACTTCACGCCCTCGAGCAGCGCGAAGCTCCGCTTCATCGCGGTGATCAGACCGATCTCGTAGCGGTCGTGCAGGCCCTGACCGACGCCGGGCCGGTCGAGCGGTCCGCCGGGGCCGATGCCGGAGCGGAGCAGGATCGCGGGCGTCTCGAAGGCGCCGGCGGCGAGGATGACCTCGCGGCCGACCCGCGCGGCGTGCGCGGCGCCCTCCGTGTCGACGTAGTGCACCGCCACCGCTTCGTTTCGCGCGTTGAGCTCGATGCGGTGGACGGTGGCGCCTGTCCGGACGGTGAGCCTGTCGGGGTGCTTCTCCTGCACGGCGAGCAGGCGGTCGCGCACGCCGCCCGCGCGCCGCCCCTGCCGGTTCACCGTCATCGGGGTGAGCGCGAGGCCTTCGGTGTGCTGGGTACGGTCGTCGTTGGGATCGAAGCACGTCACCAGGCGCCTCAGCAGGTCGCGCCAGCCGCCCAGTCGCAACGCATGCCGGATCGTCGCGAGCGCGATGCGGACGAGCTGGCAGTCCCTGAAGACCAGCGTGACCGGGGCGCGGGTGGTCTCGATGTAGCCGCCGAAGCCGTGGCCGCGGCGATTGCGCAGCGCGCGGATCCCGAGCAGCCGCCCGAGGCGGTCCTGGAACTTGAGGAGCGGCCGGTACTCGCACCGCTCGACGAGCCTGAGGAGCTCGCGCATGTTGCGCGCGCACCAGAAGTCGTCGCCGGTGACCTCGGCGCAGTGGTCCCAGTCGGCGTCGTCGACGCGCACCCAGACCTGGACGTTGACCTGCGTGCTGCCACCGATGCGCCCGGTGCCGCGGGGGTAGAGGATGCCTTTGCCGGGGACGTACTTCGGGTCCTGGAGCGCGCGGCCACGATCGGAAAAGTGCTCGACGTAGTAGGAAGTGGCGGTGTTCCTCTCCAGGGAGGCTGCGCCGGAGAGGAGGGGGACGTCGACGTACCTGCTCGGGAGGTCGCGTCCCTGCTCGAGCACGAGCACCGTGAAGCCGTTCTCGGCGAGGCGGGCGGCGGCGGGCGCGCCGCCGGCGCCGGTGCCGATGACGATGAAGTCGTGGGCCGGACTGTCCATCGGCGAGGCGGACATGGCGTCGGGGCCGCTGCGGGCGGGTCTAAGGCTTCAGGAGTCGCGCGAAGTAGTCGTTCAGCATCCGATCGTGCGGATCGAATCTGCGTCGAACCACTTCGAATCCGTTCAGTCGCTGGCGGAACTCGCCAACCAGGTCGGCACGTTCGAGGAACGGCGTCTGATTGAGGAGCGGGACCCCGCGCCAGACCCTGCTGCACTTCTCATTGAAGGCGCGCAGGAATTCCGCCCAGCCCGGATCTCGGGCATTCTGCTCCGGGCAGATCGGATCGAGCGTCCAGACCGGTCCGCGGAAGGAGTAGGAAAGCAGCGAGCTCATGTCGTGGGCAATGTGATAGCTCACGTGTGGCAGGCCGCTCCGAAAGATCGCCTTGCGGTCTTTGCAGAACTGGAAGTACTCGGGAAGGATGCGGGCGAACTCCTCCTGGGGAAAGGCCCACATGCTGAAGGTGAAACGATGGTTCGGATCGTCCTTGTCGAAGTCGACGATCTGCTCCACGGGACTCACTCGATTGATCTGCAGACCCTTGACGAAGTAGCGCTCCAGGACCTCGTCCAGCGCGTCGAGTCCGCCCGGAACGTTCTCCGCCACGCGCGCGATGTCGTGCAGGCCTTTCTCCCAGAAGAAATTCCGTCCTTTCAGGCGAAGCGATCTCTTCTCGGCCTCGCCGTGCTCGTCGCCGGCCGTCGGGGGCTTCTTGCGCAGTTCGGCGACGATCCGGTCGTCGTGGGGGAAGAGATAGAGGAAGACGGCATTGCCGCCTGCCAGCCACTCGCGGCTGCGCGACGGGAACTGGCTCAGCTTGCAGCGCTCGTGCTTGATCGAGATCTCCTCGTGCTGCGCCACGCGGAAGGTCACCTCGGTGACGATCCCGAACAGTCCGTAGCTGCAGCGCAGCGCCCTGAGCGCATCGCGGTCGTCGGAGTTGCCCTCGCCGTACTCCTTCACCTCCCCGCTCGGAAGGACGACGCGCATGCCGACGACGTCCGAGCACACCTGTCCGAATTCCTTGGGAAAGGACGAGTCCTTCGTCGCGCCGCAGGCACCGGCGCCGATCGTGAGCGTGCCGAGCTCGGTGTTGATGCGGAACGCGAGGCCGTGATCCTTCCTCAGCTCGTGCGCCACGTCGATGAAAGTCCGGCCGGCGGGCACGGTCACGGTAGCGCCCTGCGCATTGCGTTCGACGCTGAGCGACCTGTTGGGGGCGCGCGGATGGTCGGCGCGCAGCGTGACCAGCCCGGTCATGTCGACGAGCGTCCCCCAGCGCCCGGCGCCGCCCGGCCCCTGCGCCGAGATGCACTCGGTCATCGAGTGCCTGGACCCGACCGGGCGCACGGGGGAGGGATACTGGTGCGGATTCGTCAGAATGTCGCGGATGCGCGCCTCGTCGGTCGGTCGTTCGATCGTCCCTGTCCCGCCCTGAATCGGCACGCCGAACCAGCTTTCATTGGGCGCTCTCCCGTCGTGACCCATGGTCGCTCTCCTTCGGATGGAATACCGGCCACTACGCCGACTGCGCGTGCGCGTGCACGACCAGCTGCCGCATCACCGTGCGCAGCTGCGCCGGCTTCACCGGCTTGTGCAGCAGCGGGTAGCCGCTTTCCTCCGCTTCGCGCAGCCGGTCCGGCGCGGTGTCCCCGGTGATGACCAGCGCCGGAATGCGCGCGCCGGCGCGCGCGTGCAGCCGCCCGATCGTCTCGATCCCGGACGCGTGCTGCCGCAGCCGGTAATCGACGATCAGCAGGTCGATCGGCGCCGCTCCGGCAGCGACTGCGGCCTCGGCCTCCTCCGGGGTGGACGTCGTGACGACGTCGCACCCCCAGCGCTCGAGCAGGCTCGCCATCGCGTCGAGCACCGCGGTGTCGTCGTCCAGGACGAGCACGCGCTTGCCGTGCAGGTCGGCGCCGGGGTCGGCCGGCGGCGCGCCGCCCCTCGCGACCGTTTCCGGCTCGCTCGAGAGGGGCAGCGTGATCGAGAACCGGGACCCGCGCCCGACGACCGAGCGCACCTCGATGCGATGGCCGAGCAGGTCGCCGAGGCGCTTCACGATGGCGAGCCCGAGTCCCAGACCTTTGCGCCGGTCCCGCTCCGGATTCCCGAGCTGGTGGAACTCGAGGAAGATGTCGTCGATCGCCTCCGGCGGGATCCCGGGTCCGGTGTCGAAGACGTCGACCCGGACCGTGCCGCCGCGCCGGCGCGCGCCCACCAGCACGCTGCCGCGCGCGGTGTAGCGCAGCGCGTTCGAGACGAGGTTCGCGAGGATCCGCTGCAGCATCGCCGCGTCGGTGCGCACCACCGCCCGCGCCGGGCGCACGCGCAGCCGGTTGCCCGTCACCTGCGCGATCAGCTGGTGCTCGATCCCCACCCGCTGGAGCACCGCGGCGAGGTCCACCGGCCGCACGTCCGGGTGGACCACGCCGGCGTCGAGCTTGGAGATGTCGAGCAGGCTGTTGAGCATCGAATCGACCGCGTCGACCGCGGCATCGATCTGCTCGAGCAGCGGCGCGGTCGATGCGTCGCGGACGCGGTCGGCGAGCGTCGCGAAGAGGAGCCCGAGCGCGTGGATCGGCTGCCGCAGGTCGTGGCTCGCGGCGGCGAGAAAGCGCGTCTTCGCCGCATTCGCCTGCTCGGCGTTGCGGCGCGCCGCGTCCAGCGCCGCCTCGCGGCGCTTCAGGTCGGTGATGTCCGTGTACGTGACGACGCGCCCGCCGTCCGGCATCGCGTTCTGCGCCACCTCGACGACCGTGCCGTCGTCGCGCCGGTACTCGACGCGCCGCGCGTCGCCGAGCGCGAGCGCCGGGCGCGCGGCGCCGAGGACCGCGGAGATCGGCGCGCCCTCGGCGGCGCGCGAGGCGGGGACGCCCAGCAGGTCCGCGAACTGCGGGTTCGACATGCGCAGGCGTCCCTGGGCGTCGGCGAGGCTGATGCCCTGGCGCATGTTCTGCAGGGTCGCCTCGAGCAGGGCGGTCTTTTCCTCCGCTTCGCGCCGCAGCGCCAGGTTCTCGAACCCGAGCTGCAGCGACTCGGTGAGCAGGCGGTGGACGTTGCGCGCGCCGACGAAGTACGCGACCGTCGCGACCGCCGCCAGCACCGCGACGGTGTTCGCCACGAAGCCGCCGTGCCAGAGCAGGACCGCGACGAGCGCGCCCATCGAAGGGCCGACCACCGCCCAGAAGGAGGGGAGGAACGACGCCAGGTTGACGATCGAGCCCGCGCACACGCCCATCAGGATGACGGTGATCGCGACCAGGCTGATGGTGTGCTCCGGGCGCAGGAACAGGACGGAGGCCGCGGCCCACGCGAGCCCGATCAGCACCGACCCGGCTGCCGAGGCGACCGCCCAGCGGCCGATCGCCTCCTTCGCGGGCGCGCGGCGCAGGAACGCGCGGATCTGCGCGAAGCGCAGCCCGATCACGGCGAGGAGCGCGGCGAGCCAGCCGAGCAGCCACGCGCGCGGCGCGGCGTCCCACAGCACCGTCGCGAGGATCGCGCCGACCACGAGGATCGCAATCATCGAGCCCGGCGCCTGCCGGTACAGGTAGCGGATGAGCTCCGCTTCGACGTCGTCGCGAAACGCCTCCGCGCGCGTCGCCGCGGCGGTGATGCCGGTCGTGGTCATTGCCGTCCCCCTCCCGTGGATGTGTTCCGGCACGCGCCGTCCGGGCCTTCGGCACGCGCAGCCGACCTCATGGCGGACCGGAGGGTAAGCCATCCGGCGCGACTCGGCCATAGGTCGAAGGTTTGATCCACCGCGATGCAGCGCGCTAAGATCCGCGCCGACGCCCGTTTCCTTGCAGCCCCCGAACGCATGAAATTTCTCGTCATCGACGATCACCCCATCGTGGCCGACGCGCTGCGGCAGGCGCTGCTCACGCTCGAGCACACGGCCGAGGTCGCGTGCGTCGGCGACCTCGCCGCCGCGGTTGCGGCCACGGCCGGCGATGCGCAGTTCGACCTCGCGCTCCTCGACCTCGGGCTGCCCGACTGCGCCGGGCCGAACGGGCTCGCGCGCCTGCGGGAGGCCCGGCCCGATCTTCCCGTCGTGGTGGTATCCGCCACGAGCGACCCGGACACCATCCTCGAAGCGCTCGATCTCGGCGCGATGGGATTCATCCCGAAGACCTCGACCCGCGACGTACTCCTCAACGCGGTGCGCCTCGTGGCCTCGGGGGGGATCTACGTGCCGGTCGAAGCGCTCAAGGCGCGCGGCGGGAGGCCCGAGGGCGAAGCGCCGGGGGCGGGCGCGGCCCGCTCCGCCGCCGAGCTCGGGCTCACCGAACGCCAGCGCGACGTGCTCGTGCTGCTCCTGAAGGGGCTGCCGAACAAGCTCATCGCGCGCAAGCTCGACCTCGCCGAGAACACCGTGAAGGTGCACGTGCGCGCGGTGCTGCAGGCGCTCGACGTCGGCACGCGCACGCAGGCCCTCATTGCGGCGACGCGGCTCGGACTGCGGCTGGAAAGCCTCTGAGGCGGCGGACGGGCGCCCGCCGCCCTCGCGCTGCCTTAGCGGTCGGCTTCCTCGCTCCAGCTCGCGATGACCTGGTCGAGGCCCGCGCGGTAATCGGCGTACACCGGTTTCCATCCTGGCACGCGCGGGCCCGGCGCCCGCGCCGGCATCGCAAGCGCGGCCTGCTGCATGTGCTCTTCGCGGACGATCAGGCGCATGACCGGCGCCGCAATGCGCGGTACGTGGAGCGGGAAGCGCCGGCCGACCCTGCGCGCGAAGTCGTCCATGAGCTGCATGAACGCAACCGGGTGGCCGTCGGTCGCGTAGAAACGCTTGCCCGCGTTGCGCGGCTTTGCCGCGGCGAGCAGGGCGCTGACCGCGTCGTCCTGGTGCAGGTGATATTGCAATGCGCTGCGCGCGCCGGCCCAGTACGGCCGCCCGAGCCGGAACGCCGTGCGGTAGGCGCGCAGATCGGCGCTCGCGGGGCCGTAGAGATACCCGAGCCGCACGACGCACGCGGGGACGGGGCCCGACAGCGCGAGGCGCTCGCATTCGAGGATCGTCTCCACGATCGAGCGCAGCGGATCCGCGCGCGGGCGGCCGAGCACGAAGGCGAAGCTCGCGTGCACGAGCAGCCGCGCCTCGGTGCGCAGCGCGCGGCGTACGCCGGCGAGGGATGCCCGCGCGAACCCCTTCCACGCGTGCCCGTCGTGCAGCAGCGTGTTCGCCGCCTGGCCGGCGACGTTGATGTGCACGCCGCGCGGAATGGGCGCGCGGGCGAGCAGTCGGCCGAGCTCGGAGCGCGCCCCGGTGAGCGTGCCGCTCACCACGAGTTGCGCAGCTCGCGCAGCTTGAGGAACACCGTGCGCGGGTCGGGATGCTCGGGCAGGTCGGGAAAGGCCTCGCGCAGCCGCCGGATCACCGCGGCGCTCGTCAGCCGGAAGAAGGTGTTGACCTCGCGCTCGACCGCGAGCGTCGACACGTAGGCCCGGTTCGGGTCCTGCCCCGCGAGCCGCGCGAGCATTGCGGCCGCCGCCTCGTTGTCCGGCTCGCGGTCGAGCGTGAAGCGGAGGTTGTTCTCGATGTAGTCGTGCCCCGGATAGACGAGCGTCGCGTCCGGCAGCCGGTCGAGCTGCTCGGAGAAGGTCTTGTAGAGCGCCGCCGGGTGGCCGCCGTTGTGGCAGTTGCCCGCGCCGGCGTTGAACAGGGTGTCGCCGCAGAAGAGCGCCGGCGCGTCGGTGCGGGCGAGCAGGCACACGTGGCTCATCGTGTGGCCCGGCGTGTCGAGCACCTCGAGCTCGACCGTCCGCCCCACCTTCACCACGTCGCCGGCCGCCAGCCCGCGCGCCATGCCGGGAATCGTGTCCGCCGCGTTCCGGTGCGCAAGGATCCGGGCGCGGGTCCTCGCGACCAGCGCGTCGTTTCCGCCGATGTGGTCGCGATGCTCGTGCGTGTTCAGGATCTGGGTGATGGTCCAGCCCTCGTCGCGCGCCGCCTTCAGGCACTTCTCGTGGTCGAGCGGGTCGATCGCGAGCGCCTCGCCCGTCTCCGCGCAGGCGACGAGGTAGTTGAAGTTGCGGTAGGCGTTGGCGGTCCAGATCTGCTTGACGATCACTGCGGGGTTCCTTCCTCCGGCGCTGCGCGCATGATAACGCCGCGCCGCGCGAATCCGGGCCGCATTGCGCTACCATGGATCGCGACCGTCCCGATTCCGCGATGTCGACCACGCGCCCCGCGCAGGGCCCCCGCCTGCTTGCCGCCGACCTCGGCGGCACCAAGACCGATCTCGGTGTGTACGCGCTCGACACCGGGCCGCGCGCGCCGCTCGCCGCCGGGCAGCTGTCGAGCGCGGACTACGACGGGTTCGCGCCCCTCGCGCGCGCGTTTCTCGACGCGCACGGCCTCGCGGTCGACTACGCCAGCGTTGCCGTAGCCGGGCCGGTGCGCGACGGGCAGGCACGGCTCACCAACCTCCCGTGGGCGCTCGACGAGCGCGCGCTCGCGCGTGCGCTCGGCGTTCGGGCAGCCTGGCTGCTGAACGATCTCGCCGCAACCGCCACCGCAGTGCCGCATCTCCGGCCCGGCGATCTCGTCACGCTGCACGCCGGGACACCCGTCGTGGGCGGCCCGATCGCGGTCATCGCGCCCGGCACCGGCCTCGGCGCGGCGTTCCTGACCTGGGACGGCGCGCGCTATCGCGCGCACGCGTCGGAAGGCGGGCACGCCGCCTTCGGGCCGATGACGCCCGAGGAAGCCTCACTATACATATACGTGCAGGAGCGCTTCGGCCACGTCAGCTACGAGCGGGTGTGCTCCGGCATCGGACTTCCGAACCTGTACGCGTTCCACCGCGACCGCGGAGTTCCCGAATCGCCGACGGTCGCGGCCCGCCTCGCGGCGGCACCGGAGCAGGGCCGCGCGCGCGTGATCATCGATGCGGCGCTCGACCCCGCGGCGCCCGATCCCCTCTGCGCCGAGGCGCTCGCGACGTTAGTCGCGATTCTCGGCACCGCGACGTCGAGCCTGATTCTGAAGTCGCTGATCACCGGAGGCGCCAAC